>DASSJV010000001.1:0-2991 GCA_035691005.1 Gaiella sp.
TATCGGCACGCGCGGGTCACGGCTCGCGCTCGCGCAGGCGCGCGAGGTCGCCGACGCGCTCACCGGGTCGGGGGTCGAGACCGAGCTCGTCGCGATCACGACCGCGGGCGACCGGGGGGCCGACCCGGCGAGCGACCCGGCCGGGGTGAAGGGCCTGTTCGTGACCGAGATCGTCCGCGCCCTCCTCGACGGCGAGGTCGACCTCGCCGTCCATTCGGCGAAGGACCTGCCGGCGGGCCCCACGGATGGTCTGGTGATCGCCGCCGTCCCCGAACGGGCCTCGGCGCTCGACGTCCTCGTGACCCGCGACGGCGACCTCCCGCCCGGGGCGCGCGTCGGGACCTCGAGCATCCGCCGTCAGGCGCAGGTCTTCCGGTGGCGGCCCGACGTGCTCGTCAAGGACCTGCGCGGCAACGTCGACACGCGGCTCCGGAAGCTCCGGGACGGCGAGGCCGACGCCCTGATCCTCGCCGGGGCGGGGCTGTTGCGGCTCGGCGTCGTGCCGGAGCACGCGGCGCCGATGTCCCTCGTGGAGATGGTGCCCGCGCCGGGCCAGGGGTGCCTCGCGGTCCAGGCGCGCGCATCCGACGGAGCGGCGATCGAGGTCCTGTCGGCGCTCGACCACGCCCCGAGCAGGATGGCGCTGGAGGCAGAGCGCGGCCTGATGGCTCGTCTCGGCGGCGGGTGCGCGCTCCCGCTGGGCGCGTTCGCGGAACCGAGCCCACGGGGCGTGCGGTTGCTCGCGATCGCGCTCAGCCCGGACGGCTCGCGGATCGCGCGGACCGAGGTCGACGGCGCGACGACCGAGGAGGTGGCCGAGCTCGCCGCGCTCGATCTTTCGGCCGGCGGCGCCGACGAGATCCTCGGGCTCGTCCGCCCGTGAAGCCGCTCGCCGGCCGAACGGTGCTCGTGACGCGGCCGCGCCCCGAGGGCGACGCGCTCGCGCGGCTGCTCGAGCGCCGGGGTGCCACGGCGATCGTGGCTCCGGGCATCGAGATCGTGCCCGTCCGGTCGGCCGCGCTGACGAGGGCGCTCGGGGAGCTCGCGGAGGGCACGTTCGCGTGGGTGACGCTCACGAGCCCGAGAACGGTGGACGTCCTGGCCGAGCACCTGACGCCGGGGCGTCTCCGTGCCAAGGTCGCGGCCGTGGGCGACGGGACCGCCGAGCGGTTCCGGAGATGGAGCCGGCGCGACCCCGACCTCGTCCCGACGTCGTTCACGACCGCGGCGCTCGGCCGGGCGTTCCCCCGCGGGACCGGCCGCGTGCTCACCCCGCGCGCCGACGTCGCCCCCGAGGGGCTGGAGGACGCGCTCGAGCGCAAGGGATGGTCCCCGACACGCGTCGACGCGTACCGGACCCGGATCCCCCGCTCGCTCCCGCCCGAGGCACGGACGGCGCTCCGCTCCGGTGGCGTCGATGCCGTCACGTTCACGAGTGCCTCGACGGTCCGCGGGTTCGTACGCGCCATGGGCGTGGTCAGGGGGAACCCGAAGGTCGTGTGCATCGGTCCCGTCACGGCGCGCGAGGCGCGCGAGCACGGCCTGCGCGTGCACGCGGTCGCGGACCCGCACACGGTCGACGGCCTGGTCGACGCCGTCGAGCGCACGCTCGCCCCGCGGTAGCATCCATCCGGATGAGCGACCCCCTTCGGCGCCGGCCGCGCCGGATGCGCCGAACACCCGCGCTCCGAGCGTCGATCCGCGAGACCGATCTCGCACCGCGACACCTCGTCGCGCCCCTGTTCGTGAAGGAGGGCGTGTCCGAACCCGTGCCGATCGCCTCGATGCCCGGGCAGTCCCAGCACACGCTCGAGTCCCTGCGCAAGGAGGCGTCCGAGATCGCGAGCAGGGGCGTGCTCGCGTTCATGCTGTTCGGCGTCCCCGAACGCAAGGACGCGGAGGGGTCGCAGGCGTGGAACCCGGACGGGATCGCGCAGCGGGCGCTCCGGGTGCTGCGCGAGGAGCTCGGCGACGACCACGTGGTGATCGCCGACCTGTGCCTGGACGAGTACACGGACCACGGCCACTGCGGGGTCCTCGACGAGCACGATCAGGTCGACAACGACGCGACGCTCGAGCGATACCGCCGGATCGCGATCGCGCAGGCCGAGGCCGGGGCCCACCTGGTCGGACCGAGCGGCATGATGGACGGCCAGGTCGCCGCGATCCGCGACGAGCTCGACGCGCACGGGTTCGAGCGAGTGGGGATCCTGGCGTACGCCGCGAAGTTCGCCTCCGCGTTCTACGGACCGTTCCGCGACGCGGCCGAGTGCGCACCGCGCTTCGGCGACCGCACGGGCTACCAGATGGATCCGCCGAACGCCGACGAGGCGATCCGCGAGATCGAGGCCGACATCGAGCAGGGCGCCGACGTGGTGATGGTCAAGCCGGCGCTCCCCTACCTCGACGTGATCCGCCGTGCCAAGGACCGGACGCGGTTCCCGATGGCCGCGTACAACGTCTCGGGCGAGTACGCGATGGTGAAGGCGGCCGCGCAGAACGGCTGGCTGGACGAACGCGCCGTCGTGCTCGAGGTGCTCACGTCGATCCGGCGCGCCGGCGCCGACCTGATCCTCACGTACCACGCGAAGGACGCCGCCGACTGGCTGTCGTCCTGACCCGCTCGTGACCCGCTCCGGGGAACTGTTCCAGCGGGCCAGGCGCGTGATCCCCGGCGGGGTGAACTCGCCGGTGCGAGCGTTCGGAGCGGTGGGAGGGACGCCTCGGTTCGCCGAGCGCGGTGAGGGTGCCTACCTCGTCGACGCGGACGGCAACCGGTACGTGGATCTGGTGCAGTCGTGGGGCGCGCTCCTGTTCGGCCACGCGCGGCCCGAGATCGTGGAAGCGGCCCGGGCGGCCGCCTCTCGCGGCACGACGTTCGGCGCTCCCACCGAGCTCGAGGTCGAGATGGCCGAGCGCATCGTCGCCGCCGTGCCGTCGGTCGAGATGGTCCGGCTCGTGTCGAGCGGCACCGAGGCTGCCATGAGCGCG
>DASSJV010000002.1:0-3811 GCA_035691005.1 Gaiella sp.
GCCGGGAGGCAGCATCGACCTCGCCGTCGGGCTCTCGCGGTTGCTCTTCCCGATCGTGATCATGCTGGCCCTCTCGGGGATCATCGTCGGGATCCTCAACGCGTACGACCACTTCACGGTCCCGGCGCTGACGCCGGTCGCATGGAACCTCGTGATCATCCTCGGCCTCCTGCTCGGCGTCCCGGCCGCGGGCAGCGAGGACGCCGAGCTGTACGTCTACGCCGGCTCGATCGTGCTCGCGACGCTCGTCCAGCTGCTCCTGCCCGTCCCGTGGCTGCGCGGGCTGGACGGCCGGCTGCGGGTTGCGCTCGACTGGCGCGACCCCGCGGTGCGGCGGTTCTTCGTGCTGATGCTCCCCGTCACGCTGACGCTCGGGCTGATCAACGTCTCGACGCTGATCGGCACGCTGTTCGCGTCGCGGCTGATCGACCCGGACCTCGCGCCGCGCGCGATCGACCTCGCGTTCCGGCTCTACATGCTCCCGCAGGGGATCTTCTCGGTCGCGGTCGCGACCGTCCTCTTCCCGACGATGGCCCGTCAGGCTGCGCGGGGCGACATGGGCGGATTCGGGCGCACCGTGGACACCGGGGTGCGCCAGATCGGCTTCCTCCTCATCCCGGCGGGGCTCGTCTCGGCCGTCCTCGCCGAGCCGATCATCCGCCTGCTGTACCAGCGCGGCGAGTTCGCGCCGGACCAGACCCCTGTCGTCGCCGGCGCGCTCGCCGCGTTCACCGTCGGGCTCGTCTTCAACGGCTGGATGCTCCTCCTCAACCGCGCCTTCTACGGGCTCCGGATGAACTGGATCCCGACGATCGTCGCGCTCGGCAACCTGATCCTCAACGTCGCGCTGTTCGCGGCGCTGTACCACGTCGGAGTGTGGGGGCTGCCCCTCGCCACGTCGCTCTCGAACCTCGCCGGGGCGGTCGCGCTCGCCGTGCTGATGTGGCGTCGCGTCGGCGGGGTCGACACCGGCGCGACGCTCCTCGCGCTGGGCCGGATCATCGTCGCGGCGGCGCTTGCATCGGGGCTCGCAGCGCTCGTCTGGTGGGGCCTCGACGGCGTCGTCGGGCGCTCGGCGCTCGGGCAGATCGTCTCCGTCGGAGCCGGCCTCGGCGTGGGGACACTCGCCTACGTCGGCGCCTGTCGCCTCCTGGGCGTGCGCGAGCTGGGCTCGCTGTTCGCCCTGCGTCGAGCCGGATGAGCCGCCCGGCGAGCGTGCAGCCCGGCGGCGCGCCGGCGGCGGCGAACTAGGATCGCGCGATCGACGACCCGAGCGCCACGTTCGAGCTCCGCCCGATCGGCCGCGTCGAATCGCCGCTGGTCGACCCCGCGGACGCGCCGATGCAGGGCATCGAGGGCGCGCCCGAGGCGTGGCTCGTCCTCGACGAGGACCTCGCAGACGCGTCACGCGACCTGCGGCCGGGAGACGACGTGTTCGTGCTCACGTGGCTCGACCGCGGCCGGCGCGACGTCCTTCGCGTCCACCCGCGCGGCGACCGATCCGGCCCCGAGCGAGGCGTGTTCAGCACCCGCTCACCCGACCGCCCGAATCCGATCGGGCTCCATCGCGTCGAGATCGCCGAGGTCGACGGAACGCGGATACGCGTGCGAAACCTCGAAGCCGTCGACGGCACGCCGGTGCTCGACGTCAAGCCGGTGCTGCGCTTCGAGGGGGCCTGAGCCCGCCCGAGCCTACTGCTCGTAGCCCTCGACGGTGTCCTCGGAGCGGACAGCCGCGGCGTCCGGGTCCATCCCGAACTCCTCGAGCGCGCGGCGCTGGCGGAGGAGGTCCCAGCAGCGGTCGAGCGCAACCTTGACGTCACCGAGTCGCCGGCGGTCGTCGTCCGTCGCCCTGCCCGCTGCCTCGCGGTCCCAGAGCTCGTGCTCCTCGGCGACCAGCTGCTCGATGCTCTCGTGGATCATGCCGTCGTCCATGACGAGACCTTACGCGTCCCGCCCCGGCTCCGGCGACGCACGTCCGTCGAGGAACATGCGCACGCGCGCGAGCGTGGGCGCCATGTCCGTCTCGCCGGACGACCCGTTCACGGCGCGGCAGATCCAGCCGAGGCGCATCGCGAGCTCGCTCGCGTCCCGTAGGTCGGACCACGCGGCGTCCTGCGCGTACGGGCCGAGGTACGCGTCGCGGAACGGCCGCACGTCGACGGAGCCCTGGACGTCGTCGAGCCCCCAGGCGAGAACGCCCAGCAGCGTGACCGACAGGGTGAAGAAGGGGTGGGAGACGCACGCGTCGCCCCAGTCCAGGATCCGGTAGTGACCGTCGTCGACGAACACCTGCGCGTCGTGGAGGTCGTCGTGCTGGATCGTCTCCGCCACACCGTAGGCGGCGAGCCGCTCGCACAGGTCGCGGATCTGCGGCACGGCGGCGGAGAGCCGCTCGCGCTCGTCCGACGGCAGCTCGATCTCCTCGAGGAATCGCTCGACCGCCGGAACCAGCGTGGCGAGACGGAGGTCCGGGACGCCGAGCGCCACGAGCGCGTCGGCGTCGGGCGACATGTCACGCTGCAGGCCGGCGTAGAGCGGCAGGATCTCGAGCCACGGCGTCAGGTCTCGCTCGCGCACGACGATCTCGCGCAGCCGTGCGCCGGCGTCGCGCATCAGCATCCAGCCGCGTTCCTCGTCGACGGCGAGCAACCGAGGGACGCAGTCGGGCCGTCGCGCGGCGAGCCGCCGGACGAGGGCCGTCTCATAGCGGAGCTCTGCCGCGTTCGCCTTGAAGAACACGTCGCCCTCGTTGGTCGGGACGCGCATCACGGTCGCCCAGGGGCGCACGTGCTCCTGGGCGACCGAGCCGACGACGACGGTGCCGCGCGCGCCGAGGCGGTCACGGATCCACTCGTGCGCCTCGGCCACCCACGCCGGGTAGGTCCAATCGGTCATCGAAAGAGACGGTAGAGGGGACGGATGCCGTCAGCGGGGGCGCCCCCGCGCCCCCGCGCAACGTGGACCTCAGCCGAGCTGGGCGCGGATCGCGCCGGCAGGGTGCTCCTTCGTGTGGACGTTCACGTAGAAGCCCGCCGCGTTCGCGACGATCTCGTCCAGGAGCGCCTTGTCCGAGCTCGTGCAGCCGGCGGAGTTGCCGTCTGCGCCCGGAGGCGTGAACGGGACGACGACCGGGCCGTTCACGCCGGCCGCGCCGCGATGGATGTGCGCGGCGCCGGCGGGCAGCGTGATGCCTTCGGCGTGCAGGCGGTAGCAGACCATCGGCGCGTCCGTCCGGATGCGCACGACGGCGGTCCCGCTCGCGTTCGGCTCGCTCGTGCCCTTCAGGTCGATCGCGGCGACCCAGCCGAACGAGGCGGTCGACGTGCCCGTCAGCTGGCCCCTGATCGCGCCGCCCTGGAACTCGGCCGTGTGGATGTTGAGATAGAAGTTCGCCGGGCTCGCGAGCATCGCCGCAACGAGCGGGCGTGCCGCCGGGGCGCACCCGCGGGCCGTGCCGTCTGCGGCGGGAGTCGCGAGGGGCACGACGACGGGGCCGGCCACACCGGCCGCTCCACGATGGATGTGCATCGCGACCGCCTGCGGCAGGTTGTCGGCGGCGACCTGGTAGCAGAGCTGTCCCTGGCCGGCGCGCAACCGCACCGTCGCGGTCCCTGTTGCGACAGGGTCACCCGCGGGGCTCTCGGCCTCGCCGGTCAGCGCGATCGTGAACGCGCGCCCACCGGCGGTCGGTGTCAGCCGGGCGCGCGGGCACGCGCCGCCCGTCGACAACAAGATGTCTGCGGCGTGCTTCGCGTGCGCGCGCAGCTGCTTCGCCGAGACGGGCACCTTCACGTACGGGTTCTTCGCG
>DASSJV010000003.1:0-3187 GCA_035691005.1 Gaiella sp.
GAGCGCGAGACGCTCGAGGTGCGAGAGCGCCTCGGCGACCGCGAACCGGCGGGCCGCGGGCTTGAGGTCGTCGCCGAACAGCGGAAAGGAGACCTCGTAGGCGCTGCGCGGCTCCTCGCCGAGCGCGGCCGCCGTGGCCGCCAGGCGGTCGCCATGGTGGGCGATCAGCTCGCGCGCGCGACCGACCGGGTCGCGCAGAGGATCCCCGTGGCCCGGGAGCGCGAGCGTCGGGCGGAGGTCGATGGTCGCGCGCAGCGCGTCGAGGTAGTCCCCGAGCGGGTCGGGGCGGCTCGCCGGCCAGAGGCCGACCGTCGGCGAGATCCGGTCGAGAAGGTGGTCGGCGACGACGAGCACGCCGTCCCGCAGCAGCATCAGCTGGCCGTCGGCGTGGCCCGGCGCAGCGACCGCCTCCCAGCCGTCCACGACGTCGCCCGGGTCGAGGAGCCGGGGGTCGCGCTGGAAGCGGACGAACGGCCGGTAGGCCGAGCCCTGCTGGATCAACTCGTCGGTCTCGCCGGCGGGCACGCCGTGACGGCGGAACCACTCGACGAGCACGCCGCTCCAGTCCTGTCCTCCCCAGACGAGCGCACACTGGGCGTAGTCGACGCGCCCCTGGAGAACCTCCGCGCCGGTCAGCTCGGCGAGGTCGGCCGCCGCGCCGACGTGGTCCGGGTGGAAGTGCGTGACGACGATCCGCCGCACCGGGGCGCCGTCCAGGGTCGCGAGCTCCGCGGCCCACCGCGCCCGCGCGTCGGGGAGCCCGAGGCCCGTGTCGACCACCGTCCAGCCGTCGTCGCCGGGCAGGACGTACGCGTGGACGTGGCCGGGCCGGTTCGGCAGCGGCAGCGTGACGCGGCGGATGCCGCCGGGGAGCTCCTCCATCGCGTCAACCCTACGCGGCGCCGGGAGACGGTTCGCTCGAGCGACGATCGCTAATGACGTGCATAAGCGTTCTTCATGCTTGATACCGTTCCGCGCGATGGAGCGGAGCGTCACCGAGCTCGTCGGCGAGACCGACGTCGAGACCCTCTCCGCCGGGGACGTGCTCGACGCGGCGCTCGAGCGCCTGCACCCCTCGCTGGCTCTCGCGTGCTCGTTCCAGAAGGAGGAGAGCGTCCTCCTCGACATGCTTCTCGAGCGCGAGCCGAAGGCCAGGGTGTTCACGCTCGACACGCACGTCCTCTTCCCCGAGTCGTACGCGCTCTGGCGCGAGCTCGAGCAGCGCTACGGGATCCGCATCGAGGTGTTCGAGGGGCCGTCGCTCGGCCGCCAGGCCGCGACGCACGGCGAGGCCCTCTGGGAGCGCAACCCGGACCTCTGCTGCTCGATCCGAAAGGTCGCGCCGCTCGCCGAGGCGCTCTCCGGGCTCGACGGCTGGGTCACCGGCGTCCGCCGCGACCAGGCCCCGTCCCGCGCCGGCACGCCGAAGCTCGGCTGGGACGACCGCCACGAGCTCTGGAAGGCGAGCCCGCTCGCGGACTGGACGGATGACGACGTCTGGGCGTACGTGCGCGAGCGCGAGCTTCCCGTGAACCCGCTCCACGACCGAGGCTACGCTTCGATCGGCTGCACGCACTGCACGGCGCCGGGCGCCGGCCGGGACGGCCGCTGGGTCGGCTCCGGGAAGACGGAGTGCGGCCTCCACGCATGAGACACCCGAGACCGTGAGCGTCACCGACCCGATCGTCCGCCTTTCACACCTCGACGCCCTCGAGTCCGAGGCGATCCACATCATGCGCGAGGTCGCCGCGGAGCTCGAGCGGCCGGTGCTCCTGTTCTCGGGCGGCAAGGACTCGATCGTGCTTCTGCGGCTCGCGGAGAAGGCGTTCCGGCCGGGCCGCTTCCCCTTCCCACTCATGCACGTCGACACGGGCCACAACTTCCCGGAGGCGATCGAGTTCCGCGACCGCAGGGTCGCGGAGCTCGGCGAGCGCCTCGTGATCGCGTCCGTGCAGGAGTCGATCGACAGCGGCCGGGTCGTCGAGGAGACGGGGCCGCGGGCGTCGAGGAACCGGCTGCAGACGACGACGCTGCTCGACGCGATGGCCGAGCACGGCTTCGACGCGGCGATCGGCGGCGCCCGCCGCGACGAGGAGCGCTCACGCGCGAAGGAGCGCATCTTCTCGTTCCGGGACGACTTCGGCCAGTGGGACCCGCGCGCGCAGCGCCCCGAGCTGTGGAACCTCTACAACGGCCGGATCCGAAAGGGCGAGCAGGTGCGCGTCTTCCCCATCTCCAACTGGACCGAGCTCGACGTGTGGCAGTACGTGGCCCGCGAGCAGCTCGAGCTGCCCCGGATCTACTTCGCGCACGAGCGCGAGGTGTTCGAGCGCGACGGGATGCTCTACGCGGCGTCCGAGTTCGTCGAGCGCTACCCGGGCGAGGAGCCCTTCACCGACTGGGTGCGGTTCCGCACCGTCGGCGACATGACGTGCACCGGCGGCGTCCGCTCGCACGCCGCGACGATCGACGCGGTCGTCGCCGAGATCGCCGCCACGCGTGTCACCGAGCGAGGCGAGACCCGGGCCGACGACCGCTTCTCGGAGGCCGCCATGGAGGATCGCAAGCGGCTGGGGTACTTCTAGTGGGCTCGCTCGCCCCGAGCGACCTGCTCAGCGGCCCGGCCGCGTCGAGCGAGCTCCTCCGCCTCGTCACGTGCGGCTCGGTCGACGACGGCAAGTCGACGCTCCTCGGGCGGCTGCTCTACGACACGAAGCAGGTGATGGCGGACCAGCTCGAGCACGTCGAGGAGTGGAGCGAGCGGCGCGGCGACGGCTACGTCAACCTCGCCCTGCTGACCGACGGCCTGCGGGCCGAGCGGGAGCAGGGGATCACGATCGACGTCGCGTACCGCTCGTTCGTGACGCCCACGCGGAGATTCCAGCTCGCGGACGCACCGGGCCACGTGCAGTACACGCGGAACATGGTCACCGGCGCCTCGACGGCCGACGTCGCCGTGCTCCTGCTCGATGCCCGCCGTGGGATCACCGAGCAGAGCCGGCGCCATGCGTTCATCGCCTCGCTGCTCGGCGTGCCCCACATCCTGCTGTGTGTCAACAAGATGGACCTCGTCGGCTACTCGGAGGATCGCTTCGACGAGATCGTGCGCGACCTGTCCGAGCTCGCATCGCAGCTGCACGTGCGCGACCCGGCGATGATCCCGATCTCCGCGCTCAAGGGCGACAAC
>DASSJV010000004.1:0-9958 GCA_035691005.1 Gaiella sp.
TCAGCTCGGCCATGGCACGGCACGCACCGGGGCCGTACATGTACCCGTGCCCGCTGAATCCCGTCGACGCGAATGCGTTGCCGTAGCCGGGGATGCGGCCGATCACGGGCTGTAGGTCGGGGAGCAGGTCGATGACGCCGGCGAAGGTTCGGCGGACCCGTGCCGCGTCGACCGCCGGGATCAGCCGACCGAGATCCCGCAGTTGCTTGCTGCGGTCGCGCGGCCTGGACGACACGTCGAAGCCCTGCGGGACGACGGTCTGCCCTTTGCCAGCCCTGAACGCCGCGACGGCGCTCGAGAGCTCGGCCGTCAGGGCCCTCGGACTGACCCGAAGCGACACGTCCTTGCGGTTCTTCCAGAAGGCGGGCGCCCAGAGGCGGAGGTCGCGGAAGTCGTTCAGGCTGAGGTCGTGCAGCATCGCGGAGTAGCGGTAGCCGCCCGTGACGCGCACGGTGCCGTTCGCGTTCTGGCGCGCGCCGAACGTGGATCCGCGCACGAAGCCGGGGATCGTTCCGGCGGGCAACGGGTCGGTCTCGAGCGCGGGAGCTCTCACGCGCTGCATCGGAACGTGGAGGCCCAGCAGGTCGCAGAGGCGAGGCGACCACACGCCCGCGGCCACGATCACCGTGCCGCACGCGACGGGCCCCGCACCGGTCCGGACCGCGGCGATCTCCTGGCCGCGCGCGTCGAAGCCCGTGACGAGCGTGCCCGGACGGATCTCGACGCCCAGGCGCGCAGCGGCCTCGGCGAGGCCGCTCATCACCAGCATGGCGTCGACGTGCCCGCCGTTGCGGACCTCGAGCGATCGGAACGGGCCCTGGAGGCTCGGGAACCGCGCCCTGGCCGAATCGACGTCGAGCGTCTCGCTGTCCGGATAGCCGGCGGTCTCGTTCCACGTCTGGCGGTCGATCCCCATCCATTCCTCGTCGCCCTCGTCCGCGACGACGATGTGCCAGCCCTCGGCGTTGAGGTCGATCCGACACCCCCAGCGGTCCTCGAAAGTGGCCCACTGGTCGGCACACGCGCGGAGCATCGAACCCGGCCCGCCGTTCGGGGTGCCGCCGGGCAGGTTGACCGCGGCGACCGACCGCCCGGACTGCTCGAACCCCACGTCGTCCTTCTCGAGGACGAGGACCTTCACGCCGCGCTCGGCGAGCTCCGTCGCCGTCAGGAGCCCGATGAGGCCCCCGCCCACGATGACGACGTCAGGCATCGGTCATCGGTACACGGCCTCCGTCGTGAAGCCGAGCGCGACGGCCGGCTCGTCGCCGTCGTTGCGGACGGTGTGGGCATGCGAGGAGGGCCACACGGCGCACTCGGACGCGTCGAGCGGGTAGTCGACTCCGTCGACGACGAGCACGAGCGAGCCCTCGGAGACGTACATCACGTCGATCCCGGCGTGCGTGACCTCGTCGGCGAAGCGCGACCGCGGACCGAGCGTCGCGAGCATGAACTCGAGGTGGGTCCCGGGGATCGCGAACGTGCGGAACTCGACGCCCTCGCCCCGCGACGTCGCGACGTGGTCGTGCGGGCGGATCACGACGGGCGTCGCACGGCGCAGCGAGTACCCGAGCAGCGAGGCGACGTCGTGCCCCAGGACGTAGGCGACCTGCGAGAGCCGGCCGACGGAGATGTCCGAGCGGCCGCGCTCGACCGCTCCGAGGAAGGACTGCGAGAGACCGGAGCGCTCGGCGAGGTCGCGGAGCGAGAAGCCCCGCTGCTGCCGGAGTCGCCGGATCACCTCCCCGACCCTTGGTGCCGCGGGACCGGGCACCTCCTCTGCGGACGCTTCGCCCACAGGAGCTGCCTCGACAACCGTCATGCGAGCCTCCCTTCCGAGTAGGAAACCGCGTGTCTGCGTCCGACCCCTAGGTGCCCTCCGCAGCCGCCTCGCGCACGGCCGCGAGCGTTCGCTCGAGCTCGTCGGTCGGCGTGAACTCGACCGCCTCGCTGTCCTCCTCGAACGTGATCCGGTGCCCCGGCTCCACGTGGTACGCCTGGCCGCCGGTCACGACCTCCCGCCGGTCGCCGTAGTCGACGACGATCCGCCCCGAGATCAGGTAGCCCCAGTGCCGGGCCTGGCAGCGGCCGTCGGGGAGGCTCGAGAGCATCGAGGACGCATCCATGCCGGCGGGCGCCGCCTCGAAGCCGACCGTCAGGCCGCCCCAGTCGGCGAACCTGCTGCTGTAGTCGGGCGTGACCTGCTGGAGCGGGAGCTCGTCGCGCGACGCACACGGCATTCGTTGCCTCCTCTGCGAACAGGGCGTCGCTTGCGACGGCGCCACGGAACACAATACGATCCCGCGGTGCAAAATAACGCACGCCCGGACGAAAGGCTCGCGACGCCGACGACCGCATGAGCGAGGCGGCCGGGAGCGTGCCCCAGAGGTCGGGACGACGGCGCCTCGTCCCGTCCGCGACCTTCGGCCGCTTCGTCGCGCGCAGGGCGCTCGCGCTCGTCCTGCTCGCGATCGGGATCACGCTCGTCGTCTTCCTCCTCACACAGCTCGTCCCGAGCGACCCCGTCACCGCGAACCTCGGCGAGCAGGCGGCCGGCGACCCCGAGGCGGTCGCCGCGTTCAAGGAGCACTACGGGCTCGACAAGCCGCTGCCCGAGCGCTACCTCATCTACCTCGGGCACGTCGTCCAGGGCGACCTCGGCGAGTCCGCGCTCACGCGCAACCCGGTCACGACCGACCTCGGGCAGTTCATCCCGGCGACGGCCGAGCTCGCGGTGTTCTCGATCGTGATCGCGATCCTCGTCGGGATCCCGATCGGCGTCGCCGCGGCGGTGAAGCACGACAAGCCCGTCGACCACGCGCTCCGCGTCGTCTCCCTCGGCGGGATCTCGATGCCGACGTTCTGGCTCGCGCTCGTCGCGCTCTACGTCTTCTTCTACCGGCTCGGCTGGTTCCCGAGCGGTGGACGCCTGGACCCGGGGACCCTCGATCCGCCACACGTCACGGGCTTCTTCACGATCGACGCCCTGCTCGCGGGCCAGTGGTCCGTCGCGAGGGAGGCCGTCCACCACCTCGTGCTCCCCGCGCTGGTCCTCGCCGCCTTCAACGTGAGCCTGCTCGCGCGCTACACGCGCTCCTCCGTGCTCGAGGTGATGGGGAACGACTACGTCCGAGCGGCGCGGGCGAAAGGCGTGCCCGAGCGCGTCGTCCTGTGGCGCTACGTCCTCCGGGCGGCGCTCCCCGCGATCATCACCGTGATCGGCCTGCTCTTCGCGAACATCCTCACGGGCGCGGTGCTCGTCGAGAACATCTTCTCCTGGCCGGGTCTCGGCCAGTACGCGTACCAGGCCGCGATCAACCTCGACGTGCCGGCCATCGCCGGCGTGAGCCTCTTCATCGCGGTCGTCTACGTGACGATCAACTTCGTCGTCGACGTGCTCTACGGCGTGATCGACCCGCGGATCAGGGTGACGTGAGCGAGGCCGCCGCGATCCCGGCCCCTGCCGTCGTCGGCCGCATCCGCCCGGTCTGGCGCCGCCCGCTCGCGATCGCGGGCGCGGTGATCGCGCTGATGTGGCTCGTCGTCGCGATCTTCGCGCCGCTGATCGCGCCCTACGACCCGCTTGCGCAGACGTTCACGGCGCTGCAGCCGCCGTCGCTCGACCACCCGTTCGGCACCGACGAGCTCGGCCGCGACGTCCTCAGCCGCGTCATCTACGGGGCCCGCGTCTCGATCCCGCTCGCGCTCCTGCTCGTGTTTCTCGCGGCGACGATCGGCGGCGTGCTCGGCGCGATCGCCGGCTACTTCCGCGGGCTCGCCGACGGAACGGTGATGCGCGTCACCGACCTCGTCTTCGCGTTCCCGGCGATCATCCTCGCGATGGTCGTCACGGCGGTGCTCGGCCGCGGCCTCCGCAACGCCGTGCTCGCGATCGTGATCGTCGCCTGGCCCGCGTACGCGCGGGTCGTGCGAGGCCTCGTCCTCTCGATCGGCGACTCGGAGTACGTGCAGTCCGCGCGGCTGCTCGGCGTCTCGTCGCGGAAGACGCTGTTCCGCGACGTGCTGCCGAACGTCGCGGGGCCGGTGCTCGTGCTCGCGACCCTCGACCTCGGCACCGCGATCCTCCTCCTCGCGGGCCTCTCGTTCCTCGGCCTCGGCGCGCAGCCACCGGACCCGGAGTGGGGCTCGATGGTCGCGACCGGGACCCAGTACTTCGAGCAGTGGTGGATCGGGACGTTCCCCGGTCTCGCGATCTTCACCGCGGTCGTCGCATTCAACTTCCTCGGCGACAGCCTCCGCGACTTCTTCGACCCGACGTCCGCGGGGGCGGACCGGGGCCGGTGAGCGCGCTGCTCGAGGTCGAGGGGCTGCGCGTGCGGCTGCCGACGCGCCAGGGCCCGGTCACGGTCGTCGACGGGGTCGACTACGAGGTGCAGCCCGCCGAGGTGTTCGGCGTCGCGGGCGAGAGCGGCAGCGGGAAGACGATGTCGGTGCTCGCGCTGCTCGGGCTGCTACCCCCCGGCGGCGCGGCCGACGGCCACGCGCGCTTCGGCGGCCGCGACCTGCTCCGCCTCCGCCGCTCCGAGCTCCGCACCGTCTGCGGGCGCGACATCGGGATCGTCTTCCAGGACCCGATGACGTCGCTCCACCCGATGCTCTCGATCGGCCAGCAGCTCGGCGAGCCGTTGCGCATCCACCTGAAGCTGAGCCGCTCGGCCGCGAAGCGGCAGTCCGCGGAGCTTCTCGACGCGGTCCGCATCCCGGATCCCGAGAGCGCCCTCCGCGCCTTCCCCCACCAGTTCTCGGGCGGCATGCGCCAGCGGGTCGCGATCGCGATCGCGCTCGCCGGCAACCCGAGCCTGCTGATCGCGGACGAGCCGACGACGGCGCTCGACGTGACCGTGCAGGCGGGGATCATCCGCCTGCTCGACCGCCTCCGCCGCGAGCGCGGGCTCTCCGTGATCCTCATCACGCACGACCTCGGGGTGATGTCGTCGATCGCCGACCGCATCTCCGTCTTCTACGCGGGTCGCGTCGTCGAGTCGGCCGACCGGAAGGCGCTCGTGACGCGCCCGCGCCACCCGTACACCCGAGCGCTCATCGACTCGCTGCCTCATCCCGAGGCGCCTGCCGACACGCCGCTCGTGCCGATCCGCGGGATGCCGCCCGCCGCGGGGGCATTCCCCTCGGGCTGCACGTTCCATCCACGCTGCGGATACGCGGTCGCGAGCTGCACGACCGACGTGCCGCCGCTCGTCCGCGAGGGCGAGCGGCTGCTGGCCTGCCCCGTCGACCCTCTGCGCCAGTGAGCGTCCTCGAGCTCGAAGAGGTCGATGTGACGTACGAGCGGCGCGACCACGTGAAGCTGAAGGCGGTCGTCGGGGCGAGCCTCTCGGTCGACCGCGGCCAGATCGTCGGCCTCGTCGGCGAGTCGGGCTGTGGGAAGTCGAGCCTCGCGCGGGCGGCGGTCGGGCTCGTCGCGCCGAGCGCGGGACGGGTCCGCTTCGAGGGGCAGGACGTGAGCGCCCTGACCCGCCGCGCGCGCCCTCGCGCGCTCACACGGCTGCAGCTCGTCTTCCAGAACCCGTACTCGTCGCTCAACCCCCGGCGCAAGGTCGGCGACCAGATCGCGGACGGGCTGCCGCACGGCACCGGCGGACGCGCGGGCCGCGCGCGGGTCGGGGAGCTGCTCGAGCGCGTGGGGCTGTCGCCGGGGGCTGCGGAACGTTTCCCGTCGCAGTTCAGCGGCGGGCAGCGCCAGCGGATCGCGATCGCGCGCGCTCTCGCCGCCGATCCGTCGCTGATCGTGCTCGACGAGCCGCTCGCGTCGCTCGACGCATCCGCGCAGGCGCAGGTCGCGAACCTCCTCGTCGAGCTCTCTCGCGAGCTGTCGCTCGGCCTGCTCCTCATCTCGCACGATCTCGCCATCGTTCGGCACACCGCCGACGTCGTATCGGTCATGTACCTCGGCCGCATCGTCGAGACCGGCCCCACGCGCGAGGTCTGGGTGGCGCCGCTCCACCCCTACACCGAGGCCTTGATCGCCGCCGTGCCGCGGTCGGACGGCGCGGGCACGATGCCCGACGCGCTGCCGGGCGAGGTGCCGGACCCGGCCCGGCCACCGACCGGCTGCCGCTTCCATCCTCGCTGCCCCCACCGCTTCGCGCGGTGCCCCGAGGAGGAGCCGGTGCTCGAAGCGGCGTTCACCGCGCGCGCCGTCGCGTGCTGGCTGCCACGCGACGCCGTCCCCACCCCGCCGTCCGGGAGGGCGCACACTCCAGGTGCGCCCGCCACCAACGAATCGCCGTCCAGCTCGTCCCACGAGGGCGTGATGCCCGCACACAAAGGAGGAACCGCATGACCGGATCAGCCATCCGCCGGGGCGGATGGATCGGACTCGTCCTCGTCGTCGCGCTCGCGGCCGCCGCGGCCGCGTACGCCGGGACGAGCGCGAAGACCGCGGGCGAGACGCTCGTGATCGACCGCTCGTTCGAGATCAAGACATCCGATCCGCAAAGGGCCTTCGAGCCCACCGCCTCGCTCGCGAACCGGGCGATCTTCGACACGCTGTTCACGTACCGGGGCTCGGACGTCGCGCATCCGATCCCGCTGCTCGTGCGGTCGTGGCGGGTCACGGAGGACGCGAAGACCTACACGTTCCAGCTCAAGCGGAACGTCCACTTCGCGGACGGCACGCCCATGACGTCCGCCGACGTCGTCTTCTCGTTCCGCCGGCTCGTGAATCTCAAGGGCAACCCGTCGTTCCTACTCGCCGGGGTGACGACAAAGGCGGCCGGTAAGTACGGGGTCGTCCTCCGCTCGAAGACTGCGAACACGGCGATCCCGGCGATCCTCGCCAACACGTCGCTCAGCGTGGTCAACTCGAAGCTCGTCAAGGAGCACGGCGGCACCGACGCGGCCGGCGCGGACAAGTCCGACAAGGCCGAGCGGTGGTTCAACTCGCCCGACTCCGTCGGCGCGGGCAGCGGCCCGTACGCGCTGAAGCAGTACTCGACGACGTCGCAGATCGTGCTCACGCCGAGCCCGGACTACTGGGGCACGGGCAAGGCGGCGTTCTCGAGCGTCGTGATCCGCAACATGATCGCCCCGACCCAGCTGATCAACATCAAGCGGGGCTCGCACGAGATCGCGATCGACCTCTCCGCCCAGCAGGCGACGTCGCTCAAGGGCAACTCGAAGCTGAAGGTCCTGACGACGCCGTCGACGTGGGTCTTCTGGCTCTACGCGAACAACAACCCCCAGATCTCGTCGTTCGCGACGAACAAGAACTTCCAGCAGGCTGTCCGTTACGCGCTCGACTACCGCAGCATCCGGACGGTCGCAGGTCCCGGGGCGATCCAGGCGCCCGGCCTGATCCCGTCGATGTTCCTCGGCTCGCTGCCACAGTCGGCGGCCGTGAGGCAGAACATCGCCCGGGCGAAGTCGGCGCTCACCGCCTCGGGACTCGGCGACCAGGAGATCACGCTCGAGTACCCGACCGACCTCACGATCAACGGCGTCTCGTTCGAGACGCTCGCCCAGCGCATCCAGGCGAACCTGAACGCGATCGGCATGAACGTGAAGCTGGCCGGGTCGCCCGTCGGGACGTGGCTCCAGCGCTACCGCGACGGGAAGATGCCGTTCGGCCTCTCGATCTGGGGCCCGGACTACCCGGATCCCGCCGACTACCTCGTGTTCCTGCCGGGTGAGCTCGTCGGGACGCGCGCGGGCTGGCCGGCAGGTGCCGACCCGACGCTCCAGCGGCTCGGGAACTCCGTCCGCGTCGCGACGAACGAGGGCGTCCGGACGAGGCTCTACCGCTCGATCCAGCAGCGGCTCAACCAGGTCGGCCCCTACTTCCCGCTGATCCAGCCGACGCAGGTCTTCGTCAACACGAAGGACCTGTCCGGTGCGGCGTTCAACGCGGTCTACTTCGTCGACATCACGAAGGTCAAGCCGCGCTAGGCATAACCATGGTGGGCTCGGGGGCTCAGGCCCCCGGGCTCACCGGTTCGCGACGAGCTGCTTCGGGTACTCGACGAGGTAGCGGCCGCCGCCGTCCTCGCAGACCACGATGTCCTCGATCCGGACGCCGAACGAGCCCGGCACGATGATCGACGGCTCGTCCGTGAATGTCATCCCGGCCTCGAGGGGCGTCTCGTCCTCGGGCGAGATGAACGGCCGCTCGTGCACGTCGAGGCCGATCGCGTGGCCCATCCGGTGGCGGAAGTGCTCGCCGAGCCCCGCCTCCTCGATCGGCGCGCGGCAGGCGGCGTTCACCTCGCGGGCGAGCGCGCCCGGGCGCGCGGCCGCCCGGCCCGCCTCCTGCGCCGCGAGCATCGCCTCGTAGGCGCGCTCGACCTCGGCGCTCGGCTCGCCGCAGGCGATCGTCCGCCCGAAGTCCGAGCAGTAGCCGTCCACGACCCCGCCGAAGTCGAACAGCACCGTCGTGCCGTCGCGCAGCGGGTCGTCCCCGGTCGGGGACCCCGAGGTGAGGTCGCCGGGCTCGGTGCCCGCGTACGTGCCGGTGAAGACGTGCGTGGGGAACGACGGGGTCATCGAGCCCGCGCGCCGGAGCTGGAGCTCGACCTCCTCGCGCAGCTCGTTCATCGTCACGCCGGCGACGACCTGCGGCGCGACCACGTCCATCGCAGCCGTCACCGCGCGGCACGCGCGCGCCATGGCGTCGAGCTCCTCCTGCGTCTTGATGCGGCGCAGCTCGTTGACGAGCGAGGAGCCGGGACGCATCGCATCCAGCCCGACGATGCGCGCGAGCTCGATCGTCGTCTCGGCCCACGCCCGGTCGCCGATTGCCACGGTTTCGGCCTGCCCGACCCCGCGCACGACGCGCTCGAAGATCGCCCTGCCGTCGTCGGTCTCGTTCACGACCACGACCTCGCCCTCGACGTCCTCCTGCAGGTCGAAGGCGGCGACCATGCGCGGGAGGACGAAGGTCGGCAGCTCGTCCGGGCGGAAGAACGCGCCGGTCACCCAGCCGTGGGCGTACGAGCTCTGACCGAAGAACGGAACGCCGCGGCGGATGCCGGCGAGGTACTCGAGGTCCGCGGAGAGCCCGAGGAAGAGAAGGTCGACGCCCTCCGCGCGCATCCGCTCCGAGAGCCGCGCGCGCCGTCCTGCGTAGTCGAACACCGTCCGAGTCTACGTTCGGCCGTCTTCGGGCCGAGCCGGTTCCTTCAGAACTCGTTTCAGCGTTCTCAGTCCCAACGCGGCGGCGGGCTGACGTCCTGCTCGAACCGCGAGACGACGAACTCGACACCGGGATTCGTCCCGCACGTGAGGATCGTCGTGCCCGCCTCGAGCGCGGTGAAGCTCCGCACGACGCGCGGCTCCCCGACGAAGACGAGCGTCCCCGCGGGCGCCTCGAGCTCCTCGTCGTCCAGACGGACGCGGGCACGGCCGCTCACGACGACGTAGAGCTCCTCGTCGCCCGGCTGCGCCGGGTCATCGTTCGCGCGCTCGGAGTGCTCGTGGACGATCTCCTGCCCCGCCTCGGTCGCGACGAACGCGTTCACCGAGAACTCCCGGATCCCGAAGTGGTGGCGGATCTGCTTCCAGACGCCCGGGATCGCGAGCCCGTGCGCGGCCGCGTCGGTCGGTGTGTGCGGGATCTCGGAGAGGTGCGCGACCTCGTAGTCCGGGCGTTTCGCCATTGGACGCGCACGCTAGCCAGACGCTCCGAGCGACGCGGGCAGAGCCCACCCCCGGGACGTGGGCTCCGCCCGACACGGGACGTGGGGCTTTGCCCGCGTCCCTCGAGACCGCGACCTACGGCAGGTTGCCCTGCCGGTTCCCGCAGAGGGCGGAGTTGTTCAGGCCGGTCTGGTAGCCGTTCGCACCGCCCGCGAGGTTGTGGTCCTTGCCGTAGTAGCCGAACGCGCCGTGACCGGCGCACACCGTGTGCGAGTTCGCCACGTCGAACCCCGGCTGGGTGCCGTACTCGCTGCCGTCGCCCGAGTTGCCGGCGAGCCCCACCGCC
>DASSJV010000005.1:0-39688 GCA_035691005.1 Gaiella sp.
GTCGGGCCGAACGGCTCGGGCAAGTCGAACGTGTCGGACGCGATCGTGTGGGCGGCCGGCTCGCTCACGCCGTCCGAGCTGCGCGCCGACCGCCCGGACGACGTGCTGTTCGGCGGCTCGGCGACCCGCAGCGCGGCCGACCACTGCGACGTCGAGCTCGTCTTCGACAACGAGGACGGCGGCTTCGGCGAGGAGCTCGCGTTCAGCGAGGTGTCGATCGCGCGGCGGCTCGTCCGCGGCGGCGAGGGCCAGTACCTCGTCAACCGCACCCCGGTGCGGCGCACCGACCTCGTCGAGCTGCTGGCCGACGTCGGCCTCGGCGGGACGATGCACTCGATCGTCTCGCAGGGGAGGGTCGACGCGGTGCTCGCCTCCAAGCCGGAGGACCGTCGCGCGCTCGTCGAGGAGGCCGCGGGGCTCGGGAAGTTCAAGCGGCGGCGGCACCGGGCGGAGCTGAAGCTCGCTCGGGTCGCGACGCAGGTCGAGCGCGCGCGCGACGTCGAGGACGAGGTGCGCAAGCGGCTGCGGCCGCTCGCCCTCCAGGCGACCGCCGCGGAGCGCGCGGAGAAGCTCGCCGGCGAGATCGCCTCGCTTCGCGCCCGCGTCGCTGCGCTCGACCTGGCCGCGCTGGAGGAACGCCGGACCGAGGCCGAGGAGCGGCGTGGCGCGGCCGCGCTCGCCCGGCGCAGCACCCAGGAGCGGCTTACCGCCGTCCTCGCCGAGCGCGAGGGCGCGGAGACGGAGCTCTCGGACGCGGCCGGCTCCCGCGAAGGCGCGCTTGGAGCGCTGTACCGCCTCCAGGGGTCGGTCGAGCGCCTCGCGGTCCGGGGCGAGTCCCTGGAGGCGTTGTCGGGGCGGCTCGCGGAGGACCTCGCCGAGGCGGAGCGGGCGATTGCGTCGCGCTCCGACGAGGCGGTGCGCGCGCTCGAGGACGCCGCCCGCGAGGCGGCCGCCGCGGCGCGCGACGCAGCCGCGGAGAGCGGGCGGGTCGCGGAGCGGGCGCGGCAGGCGCAGGCGCTGCTCGCCGCGGCATCCCGAGCGCTCGCACTCGAGGCCGAGCAGCGGCTCGACGAGGCACGGGGCGCGCGGGAGGAGCTCGACCGCGAGCTCGGCGGACTCACCGGGACATCGGGCGGCGCAAACCGTGCGCTCGTCGCCCTCGGGGCGGCGCGCGAGCGGCTCACCGCGCGCCACGAGCGGGCCGCGGAGCTCGCCCGCGAGCTCTCGCAGCGACACGAGGCGGCCCGAAGCCACGCGCGCGACGGAGGCGCCGGCCCGGCGGAGCTCGAGGCGCGGGCGAACCAGGCGCAAGCGGAGTCCCGCGCGGCCGCGACCGAGCGCGACGACCTCGCCGAGCGAGCCCGCGCTGCCCGCGACCGCCTCACGGCACTCGAGCGGTCGCTCGCGGACCGCGAGGGAATCGCACCCGCCGCCCGCGCGCTCGCGGCCGAGGGCGCTCGGCTCGCGCTCCAGGGGCTCGAGGTCGAGGCCGGGTTGGAGAAGGCCGTCGCCGCAGCGCTCGCGTCGCGGGCGTCCGCTCTGCTCGCCGCCGACCCCGAGGCGGGCCTGGCGCTGCTCGAGCGGGCGCGCGAGGGAGGGCTCGGCCGGCTCGACGTGATCCTCGCCGGGACGCGCCCGCGCTCCGGCGCGGCGCCCGTCACCGGGGCGGAGCCGCTCACGGCGCACGTCTCGGGCGACGACGGCGCGGTGCGCCTGCTCGAGGGCATCTGGCTCGTCGACGCCACGCAGCTCCTCCGTGCGTCGGGCGGCACCGTCGTGACGCGCGAGGGGCACGGCTACGACGTCGACCGCGGCGAGCTCTGGTTCGCGGGCGAGGCGGGCGAGGCGCTCCAGCTCGAGCTGGACGCGCGGCGGCGTGCGCTCGCCGACGAGGCCGAGGAGCTCGAGGCGCGCGCCGGCGCGGCCGCCCGGGAGGCCGGCGAGGCCGCCGTGCGCGCCGAGGCGGCCGAGGCGGGGTACCGCGAGGTCGCGCACCTCCGGGGGCAGTCGCTCGACGCCGCGCTGCTCGGCCGGCTCGCGGCGCTCGCCGGCGCGCTCGCCGAGCACACGGCACGTGCGAGCGCGAATGTCGGGCGGATCGAGGCACCGGTGGCCGCCGCACTCGCGGCGGGCTCGCGGCGCTCGGAGGAGCTGGGCGAGGAGCTGCGTCGCCTCGCGGCGGTCGAGGCCGCGGCCCGTCACGAGGCCGCCGAGGCCGGCCGTCGGGCGGCCGACGCAGAGGTGGTGCTCGCGCGCCTCGGCGGCGCGCCCGTCATGCCCTCCGCGGCGGCCGGACGGCCGCTCGCCGAGCTGGCCGAAGATGCCCGGACGGCGCTCGCCGAGTCAGAGTCGGCGGCCGAGCGAGCCCGTAGCGCCGCCGACACCGCACGCGCGGCGGACGCCTCGCTGACTGCGCGCGCCCCGCGGAGGACGGTGCTCGACGTCGACTTGCTGCGCCGGCTCGGTGGCACGACAGCCGCCGTGGAGGACGCCGTTCGCCGCGCCTCCGCGCTCGCCGCGCGGTTCGAGGCCCCGGTCCGGGCCCGCGCCGACGCAGGCGCCGAGCGCGCGTCCAGCCTCGGGGAGGAGCTCCGGCGCCTCGGGGCGGCCGAGGTGGAGCTCCGCCAGGAGGCGGAGGGCGCCTCCGAGCGGCTCACCGCAGTCGAGGTCGAGCTTGCGCGGCTGGAGGGCGAGGCCGTCGAGGCGCGCCGCCGCCTCGAGGAGGCCCTGGCGGGTGGCGGCGAGGTCGCAGACGACGCTGCGCCGGAGCCGCGCGACGAGCTTGCGGCGCGGATCTCCCGGCTCGAGTCGCGCCGCGAGGCGCTCGGGAAGGTCAATCCGCTCGCGAAGGAGGAGTACGCGGCCGAGAAAGAGCGCCTCGAGGAGCTCGCGACCCAGCGAGCCGACCTCGAGGCCTCGCTCCGGGAGCTCGAGTCCCTGCGGGACGAGCTGGCCGAGACCGTCCGCCGCCGCTTCGACGAGACGTTCGCCGCCGTCGCCTCGAACTTCGAGGACGTCGCGGCGACGCTCTTCCCCGGCGGCGAGGGACGGCTGCGGCTCGTCGAGCCGGAGGAGGGAGCCGAGGACCAGGAGCCGGGGGTCGAGGTCGAGCTACGGCCGGCCGGGAAGCGCATCACGCGGCTGACGATGCTCTCCGGCGGGGAGAAGGCCCTCGGCGCGATCTCCTTCCTGTTCGCGCTCTTCCTCGCGAAGCCGTGCCCCTTCTATCTCCTCGACGAGGTCGAGGCCGCGCTCGACGACACGAACATCGCCCGCTTCGTCGACCTCCTCCGGCGTTATGCAGATCGCGCGCAGTTCGTCGTGATCACGCACCAGAAGCGGACGATGGAGGCGGCCGACGTGCTCTACGGCGTGACGATGGGCGACGACGGCGTCTCGCAGATCGTCTCGCGCCGGCTCCCTCGCGAGGAGCGGGCGGCCGCGACCGCCTGAGACACGGTCCCCAAACGCCGCGGGTAGCGTTCGCGCGATGTCGCGGACGTGGGCAGAGCTCCTGGGGGACGCCGACGACGGAGAGCGCGAGGAGGCCGAGCGGACGGGGTTCTTCGGTCGCCTGCGCGACTCGCTCGGCAAGAGCCGTCGCGCGCTGCAGGCGGAGCTCTCGGGCTCGTTCGACGCAAGCCGCGAGGAGGAGTGGGAGCGGCTCGAGGTCGCCCTGATCCGCGCGGACGTCGGCGTCCAGGCGACCGCCGAGCTCGTTCGGAGACTCGAGGCGCGCGGCGACCTGGACGACCTCGGCGAGGCCCTGGCCGAGGAGCTCGAGCAGCTCTTCGGCGAGCCCCCAGTGCTCGCGCGCGCGGCGGAGCCGCCCACGGTCCTCCTCGTCGTCGGCGTGAACGGGACGGGCAAGACGACGACGATCGGAAAGCTCGCACGCACGCTCGGCGCGCACGGGCGCTCGGTGCTCGTCGGCGCGGCCGACACGTTCCGCGCGGCGGCCGACGAGCAGCTCGAGATCTGGGCGGAGCGCGCGGGGGCGGAGTTCGTCGGCGGCTCCCGCGGGGCGGACCCCGCGGCGGTCGCGTACGACGCCGTCGAGGCGGGCAGGGCACGCCAGCGCGACTTCGTGATCGTCGACACCGCCGGGCGGCTCCACACCCAGGGGAACCTGATGGAGGAGCTCGCGAAGGTGCGGCGCGTGATCGAGGGCCGCGTCGACGGAGCGCCGCACGAGACACTGCTCGTCGTCGACGCGACGACGGGCCAGAACGGGCTGCAGCAGGCCCGCCTCTTCTCCGAGACCGCGGGCGTGACGGGCGTCGTCCTGACGAAGCTGGACGGCTCCGCCAAGGGCGGCGTCGCCGTCGCGATCGCCCACGAGCTGGGGTTGCCCGTGAAGCTCGTGGGGGTGGGTGAAGGGCTGGAGGACCTTCGTCCGTTCGACGCGCGCGACTACGCGAACGCGCTTCTCCGCGACTGACCGGGCCCGCCGTGCGCAGGGCTTGACGAGCTCCCGGATTCCTCACTACAACGAGGGAGGAGCTCCCCCTTTCGGGGGAGGGGAGGAGGAAGGTCGGCTATGGCGGTATCGGTGGTGGCGCACTACCCGGATCTCGACGCGGAGACGTACGACAAGGTCGTCGCCTCGCTCGAGCTGGACGCGAACCCGCCCGTGGGCGCGATCCTGCACGTCGCCGGCGAGACGGACGGCTCGATCACGACGTCGGAGATCTGGCAGACGGAGCAGACGTTCCGCGCGTTTCTCGACTATCGGCTGCGGCCCGCGCTGCGGCTCCACGGCGTGCACCGCGAGCCGCTCGTCGAGGTCGGGCCGCTCCACAACGTGTACGCGCCCGAGATCTACACGATCGAGCGCATGGGCTCGGTCTCGCTGCCCGCACACGCCGCGGGCATCCGGTTCTAGCGCGTCCGCTCGGCAAGAACAGGCTGCCATCCGTTTGCGCTCCGACTGGGGGACGCGATACCCTCGTTCGAGTGATTGCCGTCGCTCGGACCCGACGCCCAGAGGAGCGTGCGCAGGATGGCCGTTAGCGTTGTCACCCGGTATTCCGACCTTCCCGCGGCGACCTACGACCAGGTCATCGCGTCGCTCGATCTCGACGTCAACCCGCCGGCCGGCGCGATCCTCCACATCGCCGGCGACGGGGACGCGGGCTTCGTGATCTCCGAGATCTGGCAGACGGAGCAGACGTTCCGCGCGTTCTTCGACTATCGGTTCCGGCCGGCGCTGCGCATGCACGGCGTCCACTCGGAGCCGACCGTCGAGATCGCGCCGCTGCGGAACGTGTACGTGCCCGAGCTCGACACGGTCGAGCGCATGGGCGCCGTCTCGCTGCCGGCGACGTACTCGGGTGCGGTGCTCTAGAGCACCGCACCCGGCATCCCTACTCCTACGTTCCGCCTCCGAGCGTGATCTTGTGCTCGGAGATCCGCGGGTTCGAGACCGTCACGATGTGATGGAGAACGACGTATTCCTTTCCGACGTTCGCCACGTCCTTCTCGACTGCCTTGCCCGCCGCGTCCTCGAGCGCATCGTGGAATGACTCGCCCACGCCGTCGAAGGTCTCGATCGGCCGCCGACTCTCGTTCACGCCTGCCTCCCTTCGCCCGCACCAACCGTTTCGAGCGACATGGTGCGCACGAGCACGGTCGCGTTACAAGCCCCGACCCCGGCTCAGACGAGCGCGGGCTCGACGCCGGCGAGCAACGCGGCATCGACGATCGTGAGCCTCCTGCCGTCGAGGATCGCCTCGGGTAGGTCGTCGAAGCGGGCGCGCGCCCGGGTCTCGAGCATCCGCTCGATCGCGACCGGCGTCACCGCCGCCCGCTCGCGGGCGGCCAGCGCCGCGCCGAGCAACTGCGCGCCGCGCGTGTCGTCTTCGGTGAGTGCCAGGGCGACGAGGCACTCGGCGGCAATCGCCTCGTTCCCGAGCTGGGCGAATATCCCGAGCGCCGCGAGCAGCGGCGCACGCGCCTCCTGCGGCTCATCACGCAGGATCGCGGCCTCGCCGAGCCCACACAGAGCGCCGCCCTCGTGCAGCCCGTCTCCGATCGCGCGCGCGAGCTCGAGGCATTCGCGGAGGACGCTCTCGGCGTTCTCGAAGTCGCCGTCCGCGAGCGCCGCGGTGCCGGCGGTCAGCGCCGCGTCCGCGACGAGCAGGCGATCCCCGATGCGTCGGCGGATCTCGAGCGACTCGACCGCAAGCGTCCGCGCCACACTCGGCTCGCCGCGCTCCGTTGCGAGGAACGCGAGCGCGTTGAGCGCGCTCGAGGCCGCGCGCTCGTCGCGCGCCGCGCGCGCGTTCTCGAGGGCCTCGCTCGCCTGGCGCTCCGCGAGGTCGAGACCACCGGTGTCGAGCGACATCCAGGCGAGCTCGGTGAGCGTGAAGGAGATCTCGCGCTCCGCCCCTAGCGTGCGGTAGATCTCGAGGGCTTCCCGAAGCGGCCCCTCCGCCGCGCCTGCCTCGCCCTGCGCCGCCGCAAGCCGTGCGAGGGTCCACAGGGCCTTCGCGCGGGCTCGGGCATCGTCGGGCGGAGCCGCCTCGAGCGCCGCGCTCAAGAGCCGCCTCACCTCGTCGACGTGCAGATGTGCGCGCCAGAACCGCTCGAGTGACGAGATCAGGCGGATGACGCGCTCGTGATCCCCGCGCCGACGCGCGTCGTCGAGCGAGGCCCGCAGGTCGGGAAGCCAGGCGTCGAGTTCCGCCAGCCAGTCTCCAGGGTCGGAGCCCGCGAGCTCGTCGGAGGCACGCGCGACGAGGTCGTCGAGCCAGCGATCCCGTTCGCCCCGCGCACGCTCGAGCTCGTCCGCGTCGAGTTGGTCGAGGGCGAGCTCGCGCACGGTGCGCAGCATGAGCAGGCCCGTCCGCGTGCCACGATCGGCGCGGCGAACGAGCGCGGCCGACACGAGCGCCTCGAGATCCTCGACGCTCGCGCCGAATCCGACGAACGCGGCCTGAGGCGTGAACCGCTCCTGGAACAGCGCGAGCCGCCCGTGGAGGGATCGTCGGTCCGGGGACAAGAGTGCGTAGCTCCATGCGAGGGTCGCGGCGAGCGTCCGCTGGCGCTCAGGCAGGTCGTGCGCGCCGGGTGCGGCGAGCCAGACCTCCATCTGCGACGCCAGGTCGTGGACGGTGAAGAGGCCGGCGCGCGCGGCCGCGATCTCGATCGCGAGCGGCAAGCCGTCGAGCCTCGCGCAGAGCTCGCGCACCACCTCCTCGTCGTCCGCCGCCAGGCGAAACGTGCTGTCGGCCGTCCGGGCGCGCTCGACGAAAAGCGCCACGGCGGCGCGACCCTCGAGAGGGTCGACGGGGACGACCCGCTCGTGCGACAGGCGCAGCGGCGAGCGGCTCGTGCAGAGCACGACCAATCCTCGACAGTGCTCGACCAGGTCGGCGACGAGCGGTGCGGCGGCGGTCACGTGCTCGAAGTTGTCGAGCACGAGCAGGAGCTCGCGGTCGCCGAGGTAGTCGTAGAGGGCGCCGGTCAGGTCCCGACCGCCCTGAACGCCGAACGAGCGCGCGATCTCGGTCGCGACGAGCTCGGGATCGTCGATCGGCGCGAGCCGGACGAGGTGGACGCCGTGCGCCAGCTCGCCGACGAGCGCCTGCGCAGCCTCGATCGCGAGACGCGACTTGCCCGTGCCTCCGGGGCCGACGAGGGTGACGAGCCGCACGCCCGAGCGCAGCAGCTCTCCGAGCTCCTCGAGTGCTCGCTCCCGCCCGATCGTCGGGCCACGCAGGACGGGCAGGTTCGTCGCCGTCGACGTCCTCAGGGGCGGGAACCTCGCTTCGTCGTACGTTGCGAGTTGGAAGAGGCGCTCCTCCCCGACGTCTCGCAGCCGGTGGCGTCCCAGATCGAGGAAGACGAGATCCGTCTCCTCGCCCGCGAGCGCGCGCGTCACGCTCGAGACCACGACCTGACCCCCGTGAGCGGCCGCGCAGATGCGTGCGCCACGGTGGACATCGAGCCCGATGTAGCCCCGGTCCCGTTGCTCCGGCTCACCTGTGTGGATGCCCATGCGGACCTTGAGCTCGATCCCGGCGGGCCACGCGACGGTCGCGAGGGCCCGTTGCGCGTCCCGGGCCGCCCGGAGCGCGGCGTCGGCGCTGCCGAACGCGACGAAGAACGCATCCCCCTGCGTGTCGACCTCGACGCCTCCGTGAGCGTCGGCGGTCTCGCGGATCACGGTGCGGTGCAGAGCGAGCGAGTCCCCGTACGCAGCCCCGAGGGCGTGCAGTGCCGCGGTCGAGCCCTCCACGTCCGTGAAGAGCAGTGTCACGGTCCCCGTCGGAAGCGTCTTCACCGGTCGAGTGTAGGACGGAATGCGGCACGTTGTCCTCGCCGCCGACGCGCGGTGCCCGACGCCCTATCCTCCGTACGTGCAGCGCGAAGACGCCGTCGAGTTCCGTCTTCGGCCCTGGGGGGCGGACGACGACCTCGTCGCGCTCCTCGGCGAGCAGGGCGCGGCCGGGTTCCGCGCGCTGTTCGACGCGTTCCCCGACCCGGTAGGCGTGCTCTGGGCGCTGCGCGACGCGAGCGGCTCGATCGTCGACTTCGCGTTTGGCTACGGAAACCTCGCGATGCTCGCGGGCTTCCGGCTGCCCGCCGCGACCCCCGATCGCTACACGCTGCTCGAGGCGCTGCCGAGCATGCGGGGAAGCCATGCCCTGGACGCGTACGTCCGTGTCTGCGAGACCGGGGAGCCGTGGGTCAGCGAGGTGACGTACGACACACCGTTCGCCGACGGGTACATGCTCGGCACGTTCGTCCAGCGCGTTGCGAAGCTCGGCGACGGGCTCATCGTGTTCCTCGTCGACGTGACCGCGGAGCGGCGGATGGAGGCCGAGCTGCAGGCATACGCGAACCTCGTCGCGCACGACCTCAGCGAGCCGCTCGCGAGCATGCAACTGCTCGTCACGCTGCTCGAGCAGCAGCCCGACACGCCGCCGTCGCCCGAGGTGCTCCGCCAGCTCCGGCGGAGCGCCGTGCGCGCCCGAGAGCTGATCGACGGGGTGCTCGCGTACGCGCGCTCCGGCGAGCTCACACGCGAGCGCGTCGCGCTCGCGCGCGTGATGGCCGACGTCAGCGAGGACCTGCGCCCCGCGCTCGACGCCCACGCCGTCCTCGTGGTGGGCGAGCTGCCCGAGGTCGACGCCGACCCGCGGCAGCTGCGCCGTGTTCTCCAGAACCTCGTCTCGAACGCCCTTCGCTTCCGTCGCGGCGACACGGTGCGCATCGAGGTGACGTCGCTCTCGGACGCGCGGGAGTGGGTCGTGAGCGTGCGGGACGACGGGCTCGGCGTGGCGCCGGAGCACACGCGGCGCATCTTCGGGATGTTCGCGCGGCTCGACCCGAGCGCGGACGGAATCGGCATCGGCCTCGCGGTGTGCCGGCGGGTCGTCGAGGCACACGGCGGGCGGATCTGGGTCGAGCCGGCGGACGGCGGCGGCAGCGTGTTCCGCTTCACGCTCCCGCGCTGAGGAGACGAGCGGGGCACCGGTACCGTTCGCAGCCGTGTTCGACGCGCTCTCCACACGCCTCCAGGCATCGATCGGCGACCTCGGGCGCCGCAGTCGTCTCGACGAGGAGACCGTCACGCGGGCCACGCGCGAGATCCGCCTCGCGCTCCTCGAGGCCGACGTCGACTTCGAGGTCGTCAAGCAGTTCGTGGACGCCGTCCGGGCGCGCGCGCTCGGCCAGGACGTGCTGAAGGGCCTCGAGCCCGGCCAGCAGGTCGTGAAGATCGTCCACGAGGAGCTGACCG
Source organism: Gaiella sp. (assembly GCA_035691005.1). GTDB lineage: Bacteria > Actinomycetota > Thermoleophilia > Gaiellales > Gaiellaceae > Gaiella. The sequence continues at coordinate 9,749 of DASSJV010000005.1, forward strand.
ACCTGATGGGCTCGGCCGACTCGAAGCTCGTCTTCGGCCGACCTCCCACCGTCGTCCTCCTCTGCGGGCTCCAGGGCTCGGGCAAGACGACGACCGCGGCCAAGCTCGCCCTCCACCTCCGGAAGCACGAGCAGAAGACCCCGGGCCTCGTCGCGGCGGATCTCCAACGCCCGGCGGCGATCGATCAGCTCGAGCAGCTCGGCCGGCAGCTCAAGGTCCCCGTCTACCGCACCGAGACCGCCGATGCCGTCACCGCCGCGAGGGAGGGGCTCGAGCGGGCGACCGCGGACGGCTGTGACGTGGTGATCGTCGACACCGCGGGGCGGCTCCAGATCGACGAGGCGCTGATGGACGAGCTCGTGCACGTGCGGGACGCCGTGAAGCCCCTGAACGTCCTCCTCGTCCTCGACGCGATGACGGGCCAGGAGGCGGTCTCGGTCGCGCGGGCGTTCCAGGAGCGAATCGCGTTCGACGGGATCGTGTTGACGAAGCTCGACGGCGACGCCCGCGGCGGCGCGGCGCTCTCGGTGAAGGCCGTCACGGGCCGGCCCGTGAAGCTCGCCTCGGTCGGCGAGAAGCTCGACCAGCTCGAGGTGTTCCACCCGGACCGCATGGCCTCGCGGATCCTGGGCATGGGCGACGTCCTCACGCTGATCGAGAAGGCGGAGCAGGCCGTCGAGCAGGACGAGCAGGAAGAGCTCGAGCGGCGGATGATGACGGGGCAGTTCACGTTCGACGACTTCCTCGCGTCGACGCGGATGCTGAAGAAGATGGGACCCCTGAAGGGCGTGATGAAGCTCGTGCCGGGGATGGGCAGCCAGCTCGACGGCCTCGACGTCGACGACCGGCAGATGGCCCGCGTCGAGGCGATCGTGCTCTCGATGACCCCGGACGAGCGCAGAACGCCGCACCTCATCAACGGCCCGCGGCGGCGGCGGATCGCGGCGGGCAGCGGGACGACGATCGAGGACGTGAACCGCCTGCTCCAGGCGCGCAAGCAGATGGAGAAGATGATGCGCGCGATGGGGAAGGGGAAGATGCCGGCGCTCCCGCCCGAGCTCACGGGGGCGGTGGGTCGCCCGAAGCGAGGCCGGCGCTAGGAACCGCATGTGCCGGGTTTCCGGCACAATGGTGCGTCGCACACACGACGGAAGGGATTCCAGGGAATGGCAGTACGGATCAGGTTGACGCGCGTCGGGTCCAAGAAGAACCCGATCTACCGTGTGGTCGTCGCGGACGGCCGCTCGCCGCGCGACGGCCGCTTCATCGAGATCGTGGGCCGCTACAACCCGCAGACGCAGCCCTCGACCATCGACCTCGACGCCGAGAAGGTCAAGGGGTGGCTCGCCAAGGGCGCCCAGCCCTCCGGCCCCGTCGCGCGCCTCATCAAGGCCGCGGGCATCGAATAGCGGCCGCGCCGTGGAGGAGCTTCTCGCCTGGATCGCGCGGGGGCTCGTCGACGAGCCGGACGCCGTGCGGGTCGAGCGCGTCGAGGAGCCCGACGCCGTCGTCCTGCGGCTCAGCGTCGCGCCCGACGACGTCGGGAAGGTGATCGGGCGACAGGGTCGCGTCGCGCGGGCGCTGCGCACGCTCGTCCGCTCCGCCGGCGCCCGCGGCGACCGGCGACTCGTCCTCGAGATCGAGGGCTGAGCTCCACCCGTGCTGGTGCCGATCGGCAGGGTCGGCCGTCCGCACGGGCTCGACGGGGCGTTCGTCGTCGAGCGCGCCAGCCAGGACGAGGGCCGCTGGCGCGTCGGCGAGACCCTCCTCGCGGGGGGCGTGCCGGCCACGATCACGCTCGCGCGGAGGGTGGGTGGCGGCCGGCGTGCGATCAAGCTCGACCGGGAGGTTTCGCGCGGCACGGAGCTCGCCGTCGACGCCGCGGAGCTGCCTCCCGCCGATCCGGACAGCTTCTACGTGTTCCAGCTCGTGGGGCTCGAGGCGGTCGGCGAGGACGGCGCTCCGCTCGGCCGCGTCGTCGAGGTCCACCCGGGCACCGCGAACGACAACGTCGAGCTCGCCGACGGACGGCTGGTGCCGTTGATCGAGGACGCGATCCGCGACGTCGACCTCGACGGGGGTCGCCTCGTCGTCGCCCGTGGGTTCCTCTAGTCTCGCGATGCTCGGACCGCGCGGCCGCGGCGGGGGGTACCCTGGGTCGCCTGTGCGCGTCGACGTCTTCACGCAGGTTCCGCACGCCTTTGGCTGGCTCACGGAGCAGCCGCCGCTCGCCGGTGTGCTCGGCGGCGCGCTCGAGCTGCGCCTCTTCAACTACCGCGAGACGACGCCGCTCCGGGCCGGCCAGGTCGACGACGACCCGTACGGTGGCGGGCCGGGCATGGTGCTCCGCGTCGACGTCGTCGACGCTGCGCTCGAAGCCGCGTACGGCGACGAGCGTCCGGGCCGTATCGTGGCGCTGACGCCTGCGGGGCGGCCGCTCGACCAGGCATTGGTCGAGGAGCTCGCGCAGGAGTCGGAGCTCACGCTCCTCTCCTCGCGGTTCGAGGGCTTCGACGAGCGGATCGTCAGCCGCCTCTGCACCGACGCGATCTCGATCGGGCCGTACGTCCTCTCGGGCGGCGAGCTGCCCGCGATGGTCGTGCTGGATGCGGTCGCGCGCCGGCTGCCCGGCGCGCTCGCGCAGGGCTCCGGCGAGGACGAGAGCTTCTCGGCGGCGCTTGACGGCGGTGTCGAGTACCCGCACTACACGCGCCCCGCCGAGTACCGCGGCTGGGACGTCCCCGGGGTGCTGCTCTCGGGCGACCATGGCGCGATCGAGCGGTGGCGGCGTGAGCAGAGCCGGGTCAGGAGCGTCCGCTGAGCGACGTCGACGAGCGCGATCCCTCGTCCGAGCCCGACGTTACGCCACCGCGCCCGTCGCCGCTGCCGGGGACGGATGCGGACGACCCCTCGGCCCGGCCGGAGGCTCGGGACGGCGAGCCGACGGGCTGGCCGACAACGCCCGCCGAGATCCCGCTGGGCGGCCACGAGCCGCGCTGGGACGACGCAGCGCACGCGACCCGGCCGCCGCGCCCGCATCACCATTCCCGGAACCCGATCGACCGCCTGACGCGCGGCCTCCCGGACCCGATCCGAGTCGTCGTCGACTGGGCGCTGACGATCATCGCGGCGATCGCGATCGTGCTCCTCGTCAAGGCGTACGTCGTCAATCCCTACAAGATCCCGTCGTCCTCGATGGAGCCGACCCTCCACTGCGCCCGTCCCAAGATCGGCTGCGAGGCCCGCTTCGACGACCGCGTGCTCGCGAACCGCTTCATCTATCACCTGCGCGACCCGCAGCGGGGCGAGATCGTCGTGTTCGACACGCCGCCCGCCGCCAAGGTCGCGTGCGGGGAGGGCGGGACGTTCGTCAAGCGCGTGATCGGGCTCCCCGGCGAGACGGTCGAGGTCCGCCTCAACACGAGGGGCAAGGGGATCGTCTACATCGACGGCAAGCGCCTGAACGAGCCGTACATCCAGCCCGCCCGTCTCCCGGACAAAGCGTACGGCCCCCAGCGCGTCCCGGACGGCAGCTACTTCATGATGGGCGACAACCGGTCGTCGTCGTGCGACTCGCGCGAGTGGGGCGCGGTCGCGCGCGACCATCTGATCGGCAAGGTGTTCGCGACGTACTGGCCGCCGAACCGCATCTCCTTCCATTGAGCCGGACGTGGTCTCTGACCGCGTCCCTTCGTTGCTATCATCCTCGACCGGCCGCCGGCCACCTTCCTTATGAGCACGATCGTCGAGAGCATCGAGCGGCGCCAGTTGCGCGACGTGCCCGCCTTCAAGGCGGGGGACACCGTGCGCGTCCACTTCAAGGTGATCGAGGGCGCCCGGCAGCGGCTCCAGGTCTTCGAGGGGATCTGCATCAAGCGGCAGGGATCCGGCGCCCGCGAGACGTTCACGGTGCGGAAGAACTCGTTCGGCGTCGGCGTGGAGCGCACGTTCCCGCTTCATTCGCCGAAGATCGAGAAGCTCGAGGTCGCGATGATCGGCGACGTGAACCGCGCGAAGCTCTACTACCTGCGCGGCCGGGTCGGCAAGAAGTCGCGCGTCCGCGAGCTCCGGCAGTCCTAGCCGCCGCACGGGCGCGCCGCCGATGCGCCCCCTTCTCGCTCTCGGCCTCGTCCTGACCCTGGTCGCCGCCGGCTGCGGCGGGACGGAGGACGCGACGCAGCGCTATGCGCGCGACGCGATCGAGTCTCACCTCGCGCACGACGGCGCATACGACCTCCGCCACGTGCAGTGCACCGGCAACCCGCGCCCGTGGTTCGTGGAGCAGCAGACGACCGAGTCGATCTGCGCCGTCCGCCGGGCCTCGGGCGGCTGCGACTGGTTCCACGTCGAGCTCGTGCCGATCGGCTGGCGCGTGACGGCGCACGTCTCGCTCCGGTCGGAGGATGCCGGCTGCAGCCCCGCCTGAGCGCGTCACGAAGGCGCGACGAGGACGGCACGCTCCCGTCCGGAGGGGGCGGATATCCTCGGGCGGTGCCGCTTTCGACCGGACAGCGCCTGCTCCGCTTCGACCGGCGGCTCGGGACGCGGTTCGTCGCCGGCGCCGATGAGGCGGGGCGGGGCTCGCTCGCAGGCCCGCTCGTCGTTGCCGGCGTCCTCTTCGACTACGAGGCGCTGCGAGGGCATCGCGTCCGGCCGCTCGCGCAACTCAACGACTCCAAGCAGGTCGACCCGGACGACCGCGAGCGGCTCTATCACGCCGTCCTCGCCTCCGCCACCCGCGTTGCCGTGCGAGTGATCGCCTCCACGGAGATCGACCGTGAGGGGCTCCATCGCTCCAACCTGTGGGGCCTGCGCACGGTGCTCTCCGAGCTGCACCGGCCCGCAGGCGCGTGCCTCGTCGACGGGTTCCGGCTCGGCCCGCTGGCCCCGCCGCACACGGCTGTCGTGGACGGCGACACGAAGAGCGCGGCGATCGCCGCGGCGTCCGTCGTCGCGAAGGTCACCCGCGACCGGCTGATGCGGCGCCTCGACGCCGTGTACCCGCGCTACGGGTTCTCGTCGCACGTCGGCTACATCACGCCGGAGCACACGCGCGCGGTGATCGTCCACGGACCGTGCCCGCAGCACCGCCGCTCGTTCGCCGCGCGCGCCTACGGAGTGCCTCGGACCGCTGCCGCGTGAATCGCGGCGAGCGCATCGCTGCGCGGCACTACCGGCTTCGCGGCTACCGCGTCCTCGGCACGAACGTCCGCCTCGGGGCGAACGAGCTCGACCTGGTCGTACGACGCGGGAGGAGGCTCGTGTTCGTGGAGGTGAAGGAGCGGGCCCGCGACACGTACGGCGGCGGGATCGGCGCCGTCGACCGCGAGAAGCGCCGCCGCGTGCGGCGGGCTGCGGCCGCGTGGCTCCAGTCGCATCCGGAGTCGGCCGCGCTCGAGGTGCGGTTCGAGGTCGCTGCGGTCACCGAGGGCCGCGTCGAGCGCCTCGAGTTCGCCTCCGACTGACGGCGCGAGGAATCGCGCCGCCGGGCGGCGAATGATGACCAATGGCGGCCACCCAGGAGGCCCTCTACGGGCGGCTCGACCTCGCTCTGTCGTGGTCCGAGGCGGAGCTGCCGGAGCGCGAGCGGACGAAACACGTCCACCGGCTCCACCCGTACCTCGGGAAGTTCGTGCCGCAGCTCGTCGAGACGCTGCTCGAGCGGTACGTCCCCGCAGGAGGGCGTGTGCTCGACCCGTTTGCGGGGTCGGGAACGACCCTCGTCCAGTGCCTCGAGTCGGGCTACGACGCGTCCGGCATCGACGTGGCGCCCTTCAACTGCCTTCTGATGGAGGTCAAGACCGAGGCCCACGACCTTGCTCGGCTCCGCCGCGACCTCGGAGACGCGTACGAGCGCGCCGCTGCCTTCGAGTGGGACGGCCGGCCGCAGGCCGGCGCCTCGGCGTACGTGCGAGACTGGTACGCGCCGCGGGCGGCCGCCGAGCTGCTGGACTTTCGCGACGCGCTCGAGCGCACGGGCTCCGGCGACGTGCTCCGCGTCGTGCTCGCCCGGGCGGCCCGGTCCGCCCGTCGCACGACACATTTCGACCTGGACTTCCCGCGTGCGCCGCAGCTCGAGCCATACCTCTGCCGGAAACACCGCCGCGTCTGCCGGCCGGTCGAGGAGGCGCGCCGGTTCCTGCTCCGCTACACGCGCGACACGCTCGCACGGATCGAGGCCTTCGCCCACGTCCGGGCCGCGAGCGCCCGTGCGACGGTGCTCAACGGTGACGCACGAACGCTGGAGCTCGGTGCCACCTTCGACGCGGTGATCACCTCTCCGCCGTACCCAGGGCTGATCGACTACCACGAGCAGCATCGCTACGCGTACGAGCTCCTCGGGCTGGCTCGACACGACGAGGTCGAGCTCGGACGACCCGCCAACGGTCTGAGCCGCTCTGCGATCCTCGGCTACGTCGAGGGGGTCGCGGCCGTGCTCGACAACGCGCGTCGGGCCCTCGCGCCCGGCGCGGCCGTCTGCGTGGTCGTGAACGACCGTCGCGACCTGTATCCCGAGATCCTGCGCCGCGCGCAGCTCCGTCTCGAGGATCGGCTCGAACGTCACGTCAACCGCCGCACGGGTCTGCGCGCGGGGGAGTACTTCGAGTCGGTGCTCGTCTGCCGGGCGGTCTGAGGCCGCCCTGTCCCGTTTCCCGACCGAGGAGGTCCCATGCACAGCCTCGTCAAGCACCGCCCGTCGCCCGCGATGGTGGTCGCGTGCATCGCCCTGCTCGTCGCGCTCGGCGGCACGAGCATCGCGGCGGTGAACGCCCTCGCGCCGAACTCGGTCGGCCCGGTGCAGCTCAGGACGGGTGCGGTCACGAATCCGAAGCTCAAGAACAACGCCGTGACCGGGCCGAAGGTCCAGAACCACTCGCTCACGGCGGTCGACTTCGCCGCACAGTCGCTGCCGAAGGGGCCTCCGGGGCCGGCCGGTCCCGCCGGCCCCGCGGGACCTGCCGGCGTGATCGGGCCGATCACCGTGAGACAGGACAGCGTCGTCGTCGCAGGCGGCACCGGCGGCCAGGTGCAGGACGGCGCGTATTCGACCGGCACGGTCTCCGTGAACTGCAACCCGGGGGAGAAGGCCATCTCCGCGGGAACCGGGTGGAGCGACGACGCCGCGGGGCGGGAGCTCTGGGTTCAGCGGCTCACGCCCGTCCTCACAAACAACGCCGTCACGGGATATCGCGGGACGGGCGGGAACGACAGCGGGAACACGAGCACGTTCACGCTCTACGTCCTCTGCTACACCGGCTAGTAGGTCGTGGGGGAAGCCGAGCGTGGGGGAAACCATGTTTCCCCCACGTGCCCACGTCCTCTGCGCGCATCAACCCTGTGCACGTCTGGCCTCCCGGCCGGCAAAGCCGGCCTCCGGCCGCGGACGGGTTGAGTCTCCATCGAGGTTCTCGTGTTGTGACGTAGCCGGCACGTTTTCGTGACAGGTTCGGCCGTACGGTCGATGGGTGCTCGGCCGCGCGGTCACGTTCGCGCTCGTCGGCCTCGAGCCCCGCCGCGTCGAGGTCGAGGCGCACCTGCGCACGGGGCAGCAGCCGACGTTCTCGATCGTCGGGCTCGCGGACCGCGCATGTCAGGAGGCGAAGCACCGGGTTCGAAGCGGCATCCACTCGGCGCGTCTACCCTGGCCCGACCGGGTGATCACGGTCAACCTGGCTCCCGCGGCGCTGCGGAAGGAGGGCACGGGGTTCGACCTCGCAATCGCGCTCACGCTGCTCGGCGCCTCGGGAGAGCTGTCCCTCGAGCGGCTCGAGCAGCACGCGTGCATCGGCGAGCTCGGGCTCGACGGCGCGGTCCGCCCGGTCGCCGGGGTCATCGCCGCCGCAGAGGGCGCGTCGCGCGCAGGGATCTCACGCATGTTGTGCCCCGCCGCGTCGGCCGGCGAGGCTGCCCTCGCCGGAATCGAGGCGATCGGTGTCCGGCATCTGGTCGAGGCGGTCGGGTACCTGCGCGGCGACGAGACGATCGAGCCAGCCGCCCCGGGGGCGAGCCGTCGCGCGCCCGTCGTCGCGGTCGACCTTGCCGACGTCCGCGGCCAGGAGCGCGGTCGGCGGGCGCTCGAGCTGGCGGCGGCGGGCGGGCACAACCTCCTGCTCGCGGGCCCGCCGGGGACGGGGAAGACGATGCTCGCGCGTCGCCTTCCCTCGATCCTGCCCGAGCTGAGCGCCGACGAGGCGCTCGAGGTGACGCGGATCCATTCCGTCGCCGGCACGCTCCCGCCGGGGTCGGGTCTCGTCGCGACGCCGCCCTTCCGGGCGCCGCACCACGGCGCGTCTGTGGCCTCGGTCGTCGGCGGCGGCGCCGTGCCGCGCCCGGGCGAGGTGAGCCTCGCGCACCGCGGGGTGCTGCTGCTCGACGAGCTGCCGGAGTTCCCTCGCTCTGTGCTCGAGGCGTTGCGGCAACCGCTGGAGGACGGTGTCGTCTCGGTCGCGCGCGTCGGCGGACGTGCCCTCTTCCCGGCGAGGTTCAGACTCGTGGCGACGATGAACCTCTGCCCGTGCGGCGGGCGCGGCGACCCCCGGATCGAGTGCTCGTGCACCCCTGCGCGCGTCTCGGCCTATCGCGACAAGGTCTCCCGCGCGCTGCTCGACCGGTTCGACCTGGTCGTCGCCATGCCGCGGCCCCGTGCCGAGCAGCTCGCCGCGGCGGCGTCCGAGCCGTCGGCCGCCGTGCGCGCCCGTGTGGTGGAGGCGGCGGCCCGGCTCGAGCGGAACGTGCCGCGCAGACGGCCCGCCGCGTCCGAGCTGCTCGATTGCGCCGTCGACCGGCTCCCGCTGTCCGGGCGTGGACGGGCACGGGTCGCCCGTGTCGCGCGCACCGTCGCGGCCCTCGCGGGCTCCGCCGACGTCCTGCCGGAGCACGTCGCCGAGGCGCTGTCGTACCGCTCCCCGACGGAGCTTGCGGCGCCGTGACGGTCAGGCGGATCCGCCGCGGCGAGCCCGGCTACCCGCTGTTGCTCGCGCGGATTCCCGACCCGCCGCCCTCGCTCTGGCTCCGGGGCGACGCCGACCCGCGCCTGCTCTCCGAGACCGCCGTCGCAGTCGTCGGCGCCCGCGCCTGCTCGGGCTACGGCCGCGCCGTCGCCCGCATGCTCGCTTCCGGGGCGGCCGATGCCGGGGCGGTCGTCGTCAGCGGCCTCGCGCGGGGAATCGACGGCGAGGCGCACCGCGGCGCGCTGGCGGTCTCCGGCCGGACGGTGGCGGTGCTCGGCTGCGGAATCGACCGCGACTATCCCGCCGCCCACGCAGAGCTCGCGCGGGCCGTCCTCGCGGGTGGGGGCCTCGTCGTCTCCGAGTACGAGCCGGGGGTGGAGCCGGCGCCGTGGCGCTTCCCCGCCCGCAACCGGATCATCGCCGGGCTCGCCGCCGCCACGGTCGTGGTGGAGGCGCGCGAGCGCTCCGGCGCGCTGATCACCGCCGACTTCGCACTCGAGGACGGGCGGGAGGTTCTCGCGGTGCCCGGGGAGATCACGAGCGCTCTGAGTGCCGGGACGAACGCGCTGCTGCGCCAGGGCGCGACGCCGGCGACCTGCGTTGCCGACGTGCTCGAGGCGGTCGGGCTCGAGGCCTCGCCGCCCGCGACCGTCGACCCCGATGATCCCTCCGCGGTCGCCGTCCTCGCCGCGCTCGCGGCTGGGAGCACGACCGCGGACGGGCTCGTGCGCGCGACGGGGCTCGCTGCGGGCGACGTCGCGACCGCGCTGACCCTGCTCGAGCTCGCCGGGAGGGTCGCGGTGGAGGAAGGGGTGGTGCGCAGTACGATCGCGCGGTGACGACGCCCTACTGGCTCGACGAGCCTGCGCCCGTGCTCCCCCACGGAGAGGGCTCCGCCGCCGTCGACGTCGCCGTCGTCGGAGCCGGCGTGACGGGCTGCGCCTGCGCCCTCGCGCTCGCCGAGGCGGGCCTGCGCGTACGCGTCGTCGACGAGCGGCGAGTGGCGGAAGGAGCGAGCGGCCGGAACGGCGGCTTCGCGCTACGCGGGACCGCGGCGCCGTACGACGAGGTCGTGGCGTCCGTCGGCCGCGAGCGGGCGCTCGCCCTCTGGCAGTGGACCGAGGCGGAGGTCGACGCGATCGAGCGTCTCGCCGGCGACGCTTTTCGCCGTGTCGGAAGCCTGCGGCTCGCGGCCGACCGGGAGGAGCGGGAGGACCTGCGAGACGAGATCGAGGGCCTCTGGGCCGACGGGCTCGAGGCGGAGTGGGTCGATTCCCCCGCCGGGCCGCTCGAGGGCCGGTTCACCGCCGCGATCCGCCATCCGACCGACGGCGTGCTGCAGCCCGCGCGCTGGGTGCGCCGCCTTGCGGCGCTCGCAGCGGAAACGGGTGCCGAGCTCGTCGAGGGCCGGCGGGTCGCCGACGCCGCCGAGCTGCGCGCCGACACGGTCGTCGTCGCGACCGACGGCTACCCGAGCGGCCTGCTCGGCGAGCTCGAGGGGCTGATCGTGCCCACGCGGGGCCAGGTGATCGCCACGGAACCGCTCCCGGAGCGGTTGTTCGACGTGCCGCACTACGGACGGCACGGTTTCGACTACTGGCACCAGGCGGGGGACGGCAGGCTCGTCGCCGGCGGGTTCCGGGACATCGCGCTCGAGCAGGAGTTCACGGCGGACGAGGACGTCACCGACGACGTGCAGCGCTCCCTCGAGCGGTTCGTCGACGACCTCGTCGGCCGCCCGCTGCGCGTGGACTACCGCTGGGCGGGGATCTTCGGGCTCGTACTCGACTTCCTGCCGGTGGTGGGGCGCGTCCCGGGGCTCGACGGGACGTGGGTCGCAGGCGGGTACTCCGGGCACGGGAACGTGCTGGGCTTCGCGTGCGGCCGGCTCGTCGCCCGCGCGATCCTGGGCGACCGCGACCCGCTGCTCGACCTGTTCGAGCCCTCGCGGCTGCTGGGCGTCTGATCAGTAGGCTGGGGCGCGTGCCCGGAGAGGCGAAGCTCGAGCGCATCGAGACTGGGCTCGTCCCGGCCGACGACGGCTGGTTCGTCGTCAACCTCGCCGACATCGGCTGGGAGCGGGTCGAGGGAGGGGGGACGTGGTGCGGGTTCGAGGCGCCGTCGGCGCGCTCCCCGCTTCTCGGGATCGGAGTGCACGTGCTCTGGCCCGGCGAGACGCCGGGGAAGTACCACGCCGAGTCGAACCAGGAGGGCTTCCTCGTCCTCTCGGGCGAGTGCGTCGCCGTCGTGGAGGGAGAGGAGCGCCGCATGGGGCAGTGGGACTACCTCCACTGCCCGCCCGGGACAGCCCACATCACGGTCGGGGCGGGGGACGGCCCGTGCGCGATCCTCATGGTCGGGACGCGGGCGCCCGATGCCTCGATCCACTACCCGGTCGAGCCCGCCGCTGCGAGGCACGGCGCCTCGGTCGAGACCGCGACCGACTCGCCGAGAGAGGCGTACGCGGGCCGTCCGCCGATCGAGCGCGCGCCCTCGCCCTGGCCGCTCGAGCCCTAGAGCTCGATCGACGGGAGGTCGAGCGCGGCGGCCTCCGTGACCGCCGTCAGGGCGATCGCGAGGTCCTGGATCGCAAGCCCCGTCGAGTCGAACAGGGTGATCTCGTCCTCGTCGCCGCGGCCCGATGCGTTACCCGCGAGCACGTCGCCGAGCTGCGTCACGTCCTGCCGACGGAGAACGCCCGCTCCGACCGCCGCCGCGAGCTCGCCGCCGTGGCTCGCCTGCTCCCAGTCGTCGCAGAAGACCGTCGCCCGCGCGAGCTCCTCGACCGCGACCTCTGCCTTGCCGGGCCCGTCGGCGCCCATGAGGGACACGTGTTGGCCCGGGCGCAACGAGCCCGAGCGGAAGAGGATCTCGCGTCCGGGCGTGACGGTGACGACGGCGTCCGCGGCGAGCGCCTGCTCGAGGCTCTCCGCGGGCCGAGCGCCCAGCTCGGCCGCAACCGTACGCACGCGCTCCGGGTCGACGTCCCACACGAGAGGCTCCGCCCCGCGCGCGACGAGCAGTCGTGCGGTCTCTCCGCCGTTGACGCCGAGCCCCACCACCGCCGTCGAGCCGCCGGGACGGCCGAGTGCCTCCGCCGCGATCGCCCCCGCGGCGGCTGTGCGGAGCGCGGTCACGGCCGCTGCATCCAGAACCGCTTCGAGCGCGCCCGTCTCGGCGTTCGAGAGCAGCACGAGCCCGCTTACCGTCGGCAGTCCGCGAGCGGGGTTCCCGGGGAACGACGTGACCCACTTGAGCAGCGCGTGGCCGCCGCCGAGCGCCGGCATCGCGCGAAAGTCCCCGGCGGGGTAGTTCGTCACGTAGACCTTCGGCTGCATCGTCCACTCGCCCCGGGCGTGGCGCACGAACGCGTCGCGGACGGCGTCGTACGCGCGGAGCGGCGGGACGGCGGCGACGACCGCCTCGCGCGAGAGGACGGGAACACGCACGCCTAGATGATTGGTCGGTGATTGGCGTGATGTCCGGGGGCGTCCCAGACCAAACCAGGCGCACCGGCCGGGTGCGGTTCGTAGCGGACCCTACGGGCCGTGCCCGGCCGGGCCGATCCGGCGCCGCGTCTGGGGCGCCATCCGGTTCGCGTGCATTGCCGATCAATCATCTAGTAGAAGCCCTCGCGGCGCGCGTACCGCTGCGCCCGCTCGGCGTCGTACGCCTCGGCGTCGAACGACGGGTCGCGTGCGCGGTGGATCTCGCCGGACGACGGGAGCTCCGAGCGCTCGACGTAGCGCGCCGGATCCCACAGTGCCGAGCGGAGAAACGCCTTCGAGCAGTGCGTGAAGACCTGGTCGATCTCGATCAGGAAGCCGAGACGCGGGGCCTTCCCCTCGACGGCCGACTCCGCGAGGAGCTCTTCGTCCGTGACGAGGGTCGCACGCCCGTTGACCCGGAGCGTGTCGCCGACTCCGGGGATCACGAACAGCAGGCCGACGTGGTCGTTCGAGAGCACGTTCCGGAGCGAGTCGGCGAGGCGGTTGCCCGGACGCTCCGGGAGCAGCAGCGTGCGCTCGTCGAGGATGCGCACGAAGCCGGGTGGGTCGCCGCGGGGGCTGACGTCGCAGCTCCCGTCGGCCGCCGAGGTCGCGAGGAGGACGAACGGCGCGCGCTCGACGAACTGGCGCGTGAGCTGGTCGAACCGGTCGCGGACCTTCGCCTGCACGAGGTCGCTCGGCATGCCGAGGACTGCCCGAAGCTCCGCTTCGTCGCGGATCGCGCCCCGGCGGGGGTCCGGCGCCGCCGGCTCGGGCAGGGCCTCGCTCACTGCGCCTTGACGGCGCCGATGAGCTTGACGACCGAGTCCTTCGCGTCGCCGAACAGCATCGTGGTGCGCGGGTCGAGGTAGAGCTCGTTGTCGATCCCCGCGAAGCCCGGGTTCATGCTCCGCTTCATCACGACGACGCTCGCCGCCCTGTCCACGTCGAGGATCGGCATCCCGTAGATCGGGCTCGACGAGTCGCTGCGCGCCGCGGGGTTCGTCACGTCGTTCGCGCCGATCACCAGCGCGACATCGGTCTGGGCGAACTCGGGGTTGATCTCGTCCATCTCCTTCAGCTGGTCGTACGGCACGTTCGCCTCGGCGAGGAGGACGTTCATGTGGCCCGGCATGCGGCCCGCGACGGGATGGATCGCGTAGGCGACGTCGACCCCGCGGTCCTCGAGCACCTCCGCGAGCTGACGGACGTCGTGCTGCGCCTGCGCGACGGCCATCCCGTAGCCCGGCACGACCACGACCTTGCGCGCGAACGAGAGCTGGACCGCGACGTCCTCCGGGGTCGTCGAGCGCACCGTGCGACCGTCGTCCACACGTTCGCCCGCGGTGCCGGCCTGCACCTGGCCGAACGCGCCGAACAGGACGTTCGCGACCGAGCGGTTCATCGCTTTCGCCATCATCAGCGTGAGGAGGGTGCCCGAGGCGCCCACGAGCATCCCTGCGACGATCAGCACGGTCGAGTCGAGCACGAAGCCGGTCGCGGACGCGGCGAGCCCGGTGAACGCGTTGAGCAGTGAGATCACGACCGGCATGTCCGCTCCGCCGATCGGTAGGACGAACATCACGCCGAAGAGCAGCGCGAGCAGGATCAGCGCGACGAGGGCCCACTGCTCGTCGAGCCCCGCGATCAGGGCGATCCCCAGGCCGACGGCGCCGAGCAGGATCACCGAGTCGACGACGTTCTGTCCCTTGAAGACGATCGGGCGGCCGGAGAGGAGCTCCTGGAGCTTCGCGAACGCGACCATCGAGCCCGCGAACGAGACCGAGCCGATCAGGCTCGAGAGCACGATCGAGACGATCTCGTCGTTCGTGATGTCGCCGCCCGTGACGTGGAACTCGGAGAACGCGATGAGCGCCGCCGCGCCGCCCCCGACCCCGTTGAACAGGGCGACCATCTGCGGCATCGCGGTCATCTTCACCGTACGCGCGCCGACGAGCCCGATCGCCGCGCCGATCGCGGCGCCGAGCGCGAGCAGGCCCCAGTTTTCGATGCCGTCGAGCGCGAGCGTCGTCCCGATCGCGACGAGCATCCCGACGCCCCCGATCCAGTTCCCGCGCCGCGCGTGCTTCGGCGAGGAAAGGAACCGCAGCGCGAGGATGAAGCAGACGATCGCGACGAGGTAGAGGAGCCCGACGACGTCCGGGTCCGAGATCAGGAGCAGCGGCACTACTTGCGCTCCCGGTCGACGGGCCGCCGCTTGAACATCTCGAGCATCCGGTCGGTGACGAACCAGCCGCCGACGACGTTCGCGGTCGCGAGCACCATCGCGACGAACCCGATCGTCTTCGTGACGCCGTCGTCGGCGAAGCCGAGCACCACGATCGCGCCGACGATCACGATTCCGTGGATGAAGTTCGTGCCCGACATGAGGGGGGTGTGGAGCATCGTCGGCACCTTCGAGATCACCTCGAAGCCGAGGAAGATCGCGAGCACGAGGATGGTCAGCTCGATCACCAGTGGCGTTGGCGTCACGCCGCGTCCTCCTTTGGGCGGCCGGCGACGCACGCGCCGGACGTGATCTCGTCGGTGAAGTCGAGTGTCAGCTCGCCGCCCGGCGCCAGGTGCTCGAGCAGCGCGACGACGTTCCGCGCATAGAGCCGGCTCGCGTCCTGCGGCATCAGCGAGGGCACGTTCGTGAGACCGACGATCGTCACGCCCGTGTGTGCGATCTCGTGGCCCGGCGACGTCAGCTCGCAGTTGCCCCCGGTGTCGGCCGCGAGGTCGACGATCACCGAGCCGGGACGCATCGCCTCCACCGCGGAAGCCGGGATCAGCCGGGGGGCGGGCCGCCCGGGGATCGCCGCGGTCGTGATCACGACGTCGAAGTCGGGTATCCGCTCCTCGAGCGCGCGCTGCTGGGCCTCCTGCTGCTCCGGCGTCAGCTCGCGCGCGTAGCCGCCCTCCGTCTCCTCGCCGCGGATCCCGAGGTCGAGGAACGCGGCGCCGAGCGACTCGACCTGCTCGGCGACCGCAGGCCGGACGTCGAAGGCCGAGACGACGGCGCCGAGGCGTCGCGCGGTGGCGATCGCCTGGAGGCCGGCGACCCCTGCGCCGAGGACGAGCAAGCGCGCGGGGGCGATCGTCCCGGCGGCCGTCATCAGCATCGGGAACAGCTTCGGGCTCCGGTCGGCGGCGAGCAGCACGCCTTTGTAGCCCGCGATCGTGGCCTGGGAGGAGAGCGCGTCCATCGACTGCGCGCGCGTGATGCGCGGGATCGACTCCATCGCGAAGGCAACGATGCCCTGTTCCTCGAGCCGGGCGATCCCGTCGGCGTCGGTCAGCGGCTGCAGGAACCCGACAAGCACGGTGCCCGCCGCGAGCGCCTCGATCTCCTCCGCAGGCGGACGGCCTACCCGGAGCACGCCCTCGACTCCCTCGAGGTGCTCCCCTCGGTGTGCGAGCTGCGCGCCCGCACCCTCGTAGACGTCGTCGGGGAAGCCGGCGAGCACTCCCGCGCCGCGCTCGACGACGATCTCGAACCCCGCGGCTGCCAGCTTCCCCACCGTCTCGGGCGTCAGCGCGACCCGGTGCTCACCGGGCCCGGACTCCCGGGGCACACACACGCGCATGACCCGAGAAAATACGGGAAGGGTTCCCGGTGCGGGGCGGGAACCAGACATTCCGTGGTTCGACTCGCAGCCTTCGAGACCGCGATGGACGTGTGCGACCCCGCGCTCGCCTCGCACGCCGCTCGCGTCGGCGCCAACGCCGAGGCCGTCGCGCGCCGGCTGGGCTGGGACGACGACCGCCTCGAGGGCCTACGGCTCGGGGCCGCGCTCCACGACGTCGGCAAGGTCAACGTGCGGCCGGAAGTGCTCGGCAAGACGGGGCTGCTCGACGAGGAGGAGCTCGCGGAGATCCGCGCGCACCCGGTCGAGGGCACCTGGCTGATCGCCGCTGTGCCGTCGCTCTCGCCGGCCTTGCCGTACGTCCTCTTCCACCACGAGCGCTGGGACGGGGCCGGCTACCCGACGCGACGGGCCGGCCCAGCGATCCCGCTCGAGGGCCGCGTGCTCGCGGTCGCGGACGCGTTCGACGCGATGACGTCGGTCCGGCCCTACCGCCGCACGCTGTCCGCGGGCGAGGCGGCGGCCGAGATCCGCCGCTGCGCCGGGACGCAGTTCGACCCGGACGTCGCCGAGGCGTTCCTCGTCGCGCTCGACGCGGGCGAGATCCTCCTGGGCGAAGACGCCGTCGCCGCCTGACGTCACCGGCCGGCGGGCCCGCCGGGCGGACACCGGCCGGCCAGCGTGTCCGACTCGGGTCGGAGACCACGTGGCCTCCGCACCCAGGCCTAGAGCGACGCCCAGACGTCGAGCTTCGTCCGCGTGCGGCGGATCACCTCGTCGGTGAACGCGGTCGTGCCGTGGTGCCCGCCGAGGTCGGCGGTGCGGACGCCCTCCGCGACCGCCTCGAGCGTCGCCTCGCGGATCGCCCGGCCCGCCTCCTGGCACGCCTCGTCGTCGGTCTGCGCGAGGAGCGCGGCGGCGGCGAGGATCATCGCCATCGGGTTCGCGACGTCCTTTCCCTCGAGCGCAGGCGCGGTGCCGTGCGCGGCCTCGGCCATCACGGCAGTCGGCGTGTCGATTCCCGCGTCACCGAACGCGACGAGCAGAGACTCGGAGCCCGCGATCGACCCGAAGAGCGGGAGGACGAGGTCGGAGAGGATGTCGCCGTCGCGGTTCAGCGCGGGGATCACCATCGGCGCGCCGCTGGAGGAGAGCAGGAGCGCAAACGTCGCGTCGATCAGCTGCGGCTCGTACGGCACGTCCGGATGTCGCTCGGCGGCGGCGTCCATCTCCTCCTTCAGCATCCCCTCGTAGACAGGGCTGACGGTGTACTTCGGCCCTCCGAACACCTTCGCGCCGGTGCGCTCCGCCTGGCGGAACGCGAACTCGGCGACCGCCCGGCAGACCCCGCGCTCGATCCGCTCGGTGCGAAAGGCGACCTCGCTGTCGCCCGAGCCTTCGCGCCACTCCGTCGCCCCGTACGCGTCGCCGACGGCCATCCGCACGACCGAGATCGGCGCATGCACCCCACCGATGGGCACGACTCCGGGGATGCGCCGGCCGGTGCGGACGATCACCTTGCCGCCGATCCCCTCACGCAGGATCCGGTTCGGCGAGCCGACGTCGTCCATGCCCTCGGGCGTGATCGTCGCCGCCTTCAGCCCGAGACCGTGCTCGACGACCGCCTTGGCCGCCTCGTGGACGACCGCGTTCCGGGTCGCGCGGCGGCTCCCGAGCGAGAGGTCGAACTGGGGCAGCGCGAGCTCGATCCCGACGACGTCCGGCTGCAGCACGCGGAGCGCGGCCTCGAGCAGCTCCTGCCCCGTCTGGTCGCCGCCCATGACCACGATCGTGCGCGCGTCCACGGGGCCGCAGTGTAATCGCGCGGCGGCATGCGCATCCCCCCTAGAATTCCCGTGTCTGTTTTGCGTATCATCAAGGCGTTCGCATAATCGAAGACATGCGGAAATCATCCAGGTTATTTCCGCAGATGGAGGATCAATCGTGGCACGAAAGACAGTGCTCGTATGCGACTCGTGTGCGAAGGAAGTCGAGGAGGGAAAGGGCGCCGTTCTTCGGGTGACGTTCAACGACGCCCGGCGCGGCGCAAAGCAGGCGGATCTCTGCGACGGGTGCGCGGGCGGCATGCCCGGCGCAGCGGTCGCCCGCCGCGGGCGCAGGCCCAAGTCGCTCGCCTGATTCCCGCACGGAGCGCAATTTCCCGTCGTTTCCCGTCCCGGCCGTAAGCCGGGGCGGGAAGACGGCCCGACTACCATGCACCGGTGGGTCTCTCCCTCGTCGTCGGTCCGGCCCATGCCGGCAAGGTCGCGCTCCTGCTCGACCGGTTCGTCGAGGAGCTCGACCGGGATCCGTGGCTCGTCGTCCCGAACCGGGTCGAGGCGGACCGCGCGGAACGCGAGCTCGTCGCCCGGTGCAACGGGCTGCTCGCCGGTACCGTCGGCACGTTCGACTCGCTGTTCGAGTCGCTCGCCTGGGCGAACGGCGACGGGCGACGCCTGCTCGGGGAGGCGGAGCGCCACGTGCTCCTGCGGCGCGTGGTGGGTGAGGCTGCAGTCGCGGGGAGCGGCCACCCCGGTTTCGCGGATGCGGTGGCCCGCACGCTGGCCGAGGTCGACGGCGCCCTCGTCGAGCCCGACGATCTCGCCGAGCCGCTCGCGGGGCTCGTCCGGCGCTACCGCGACGAGCTCGAGCAGCGGCACGCCTGGGATCGCGGCGCGCTGCGGCGTCACGCGATCCGGAGGCTGACGGGCGAGCTCGACGCCTGGCAGGGCCGGCCCGTGCTCGCGCACGGCTTCGAGGACCTGACCGCCGCGGAATGGCGCCTGCTCGAGGCGCTCGCCGCGCGCACGGACGTCCACGTCTCGCTTCCCTACGAGCCCGGGCGGGCGGTGTACGCGTCGCTCGGGCGAACGGCGAGCGACCTTGCGACGCTTGCCGGCGACGGGGTCGTCGAGCTCCCGCCCCGTGCCCGGGAGTTCCTGCCCGCGCCGCTCGCGCACCTCGAACGTGAGCTGTTCGCCGACGCTCCGCGACGGGCACCGCTCGACGGGTCCGTCCGCTTCCTCGAGGGCGCCGGTCTGCGCGGCACGCTCGAGCTCGTCGCGGAGGAGATCCTCGCCGACGTGCGGGCGGGCACCTCTCCGGAGGAGATCGCCGTCGTCTGCCCATCCGTCGAGGCCGTCCGCGTCCCGCTCGAGGCGGCCTTCGCCTCCCTCGGCGTGCCTGTCGCCTTCGAGGGACGCGCGGCGCTGCGCGCGACCGCGTTCGGCCGCTCGCTCCTCTCGCTGCTCCGTTTCGCCTGGTTCGGCGGCGACCGGCCGACGCTGTACGCGCACCTTCGCTCTCCGTACTCGGGTCTCTCGCGGCGCGACGTGGACTGGGTCGAGGGCAAGCTGCGCGGACGGGGGATCCTGCGCGGCGAGCGGGCGCTCGAGGTGACGACCGAGCTCCGAGGCGGGCGCAGCCTGCCGACGGTCGACCTGGCGGACGCGGACGGCGCCCCGGTCGGCGTGGTGCGCGCGCTCACCGACGCGATGCTCCGCAACGCGCACGGCACTCTCGCGCCGCCGCTCGGTCGACGCTCGCACGACGACCTGCGCGCCCATGACGCGGTCGCACGGACCCTGGCGGAGCTCGAGCTGCTCGAGGCCTCGGGCGGCGAGGTCGGTCGCGCCGACGTGCTGGCGAGCCTCGAGCGCGCGACGGTCCGCGGTGACGCCGCGGGCACCCCCGGCCGCGTTGCGGTGATCGACCTCCTGCGGGCGCGCACGCGCCGGTACGACACGGTCGTCGTCCTCGGCCTCGAGCAGGGGACGCTGCCGCGGCGTGCCAGGGTGGAGCCGTTCCTCGACGACGAGGAGCGCCGCGCGCTGGACGAGCGCCGCGGCGGAAGGCTCGTGCGGCCGGACACTGCGAGCCGCGACCGCTATCTCTTCGCGACCGCGTGCACGCGGCCGCGCCGGCGCCTCGTCCTCGTCCGGCAGGCCGTCGGCGACGAGGGCACGCCCCGCGAGCCGAGCCCGTTCTGGGAGGCCGCGCGCGAGGCGTTCGACCCGGACGACGTCCGTCACCACACCGTCCGCCGGCCGCTCTCGGCGTTGACCCGCGAGCTCGAGACGGCGCCGACCGAGCGCGAGCGCCTTCGGGCGCTCGCGCGCATGTCGGTCGCGGCGCGCTCGGAGGCAGCCGCGCTCGCGCGGGAGAACGGCTGGGAGCGGCGGCTTCGTCGCGCGACGGCGGCGTTCGAGCGGCCCACGCGCCTGACGCACGAGCGCGCGCTCGCGCTCGTCGGCAGCCGGGAGGCGTACTCCGTCTCCGAGCTCGAGCGGATGGCCTCGTGCTCGTCGGCCTGGTTCGTCGAGCGCTACCTGCGGCCGGCGACGATCGACAAGGAGATCGACCGCATGATGCGCGGCTCGATCCTCCACGCGGCGCTCCAGCGCTTCTATCAGCAGCTGCCGAGTGCGATTCCCGGCGCGGACCGGGTCGACGAGCAGAACGTCGAGGCCGCGGTCGCGCTGATGCGCGAGTGCGTCGTGCAGGCGGTCGAGACCGGCCTGCGGATCGACGCGGGCGATCTCGACCGCCGCGAGCTCGAGCAGGGCCTCCAGCGCGACCTCGAGCAGCTCGTACGCGACGAGGCGGTTTCGGCGTCGCCGTTCGTGCCGCGGCACCTCGAGGTCTCGTTTCGCTCGTACGAGCTCGAGCCCGGCGTCGTGGTGAGCGGGAAGATCGACCGCGTGGACGGCGACCGGATGGGCGCGCGCGGGATCGTCGTCGACTACAAGTCGGGCGCCGCGTCGTCCGCCGCGGAGATCCGCGAGCGCGACCTGCTGCAGCTGCCGCTCTACATGCTCGTGCTCCGCGACCAGCTCGGGCTCGAGCCCGTCGGCGGGATCTATGTCCCGGTCGGCGGCGGCCGGCGACCGCGAGGGATGCTGCGGGCGGGCACCGACGGGGTGCCGGGCTTCAGCCCCCGCGACTACCTCGAGCCCGCCGACTTCGACGAGGCGGTCGAGCGTGCGCGCGGGAAGGCGGCGACGCTCGTCGAGCGGATCCGCGAAGGCGACCTCCGTCACGACCCGCAGGGCGGCGACTGCCCGCACTGGTGCGACCTCTGGCGCATCTGTCGCAAGGAGCGGGCGTGAGGCCGGCGCCGAACCCCCAGCAGCGCGCGGCGATCGAGGCGACGGGCGGTGTCTTCGTCGCCGCGGGAGCAGGCACCGGAAAGACGGCGGTCCTCGTCGAGCGCTTCGTGCGGGCCGTCGTCGACGACGGCCTCGACGTCCAGTCGCTCCTCGTGATCACCTACACGGAGCGCGCGGCGGGCGAGCTGCGGGCGCGGATCCGCGAGCGGCTGATCGAGCGCGGGCGGCCCGAGCTCGCGCTCGAGCTCGACGGCGCCTGGGTCTCGACGATCCACGGTTTCTGCCGCCGTCTGCTGGGCGCCCATCCGCTCGCAGCGGGCGTCGATCCGGCGTTCCGCGTCCTCGACGAGCCCCAGGCCCTCGTGCTCCAGGCAGAGGCGTTCACGACCGCGCTCGAGCGGTTCTGCGCGGCGGACGAGCCGGAGCGATGGCGCCTGCTCGCCACGTACGGCGCGGCCGGGCTCCGGCAGATGCTCGTCGGCGTCTACGCGACCCTCCGCTCGGCGGGGCGCGACCTCGTCCTCGAGCCCGGCGCGCGTGCTGCCCTGCCCGAGCGGGTCTCCGAGCTGAGCGAGGCCGCCTCCTGCCTCGTCGACGACCGGCGGGCGACCGAGCTCCAGCGCGGCGCGGCCCAGGGCGCGCTCGACATCCTCGCCGCGACGACGCTGCTCGAGCGCCTGCTCGCGCTTGCCGAGATGAGGGCCCGCGGGCCCCGCGCGGCGACCTTCGTCGAGGCGCGCGACGCGGTCGTAGCAGCCGCGCTCGAGGAGCTGGCAGCCCGCGACCGCGAGCTGCTCCAGGAGCTCTTGACCGCCTTCGCAGACGCGTACGCCGAGGCGAAGGCGCGCGAGGCGGCCCTCGACTTCGAGGACCTCCAGTTGCGCACCCGCGACCTCCTCCGCGAGGACGAGGCGATCCGCGAGCGGACGCGGCAGCGGTTCCGCTCGATCATGGTCGACGAGTTCCAGGACACGAACCGCCTCCAGACGGAGCTGCTCGACCTCCTCTCGGAGGGGACGGGTGGCGACCTCTTCGTCGTCGGTGACGAGTTCCAGTCGATCTACGGGTTCCGACACGCCGACGTGGCCGTGTTCAGGGAGCGGCGCGCGGGCGCGGAGACGGTCCTGCCGCTCACGCTCAACCACCGCTCGCGGCCCGAGGTGCTCGCTGCGGTGAACGAGCTGTTCGCGGCGGAGTTCGGCGACGAGTTCCAGCGGCTCGAGCCCGCCGGCGGCGCCGCGCCTGCACTGGCGAGCGCCTTCGAGCTGCTCGTCACCGACAAGGTGGCCGCGGGCGAGGCCGACGTGCACTGGCGCCGGTCGGAGGCGCGCCACGTCGCGCGGCGCGTCCGCGAGCTCGTCGACGCGGGGGTCGCCCGCCCCGGGGAGATCGTGCTGCTGTTCGCGGCCGGCACCGACGCAGAGTGGTTCGAGGAGGAGCTCCGCGCGCTGGGCCTGCCGACCTATCGCGCCGCCGGGCGCAACTACTTCGGACAGCAGCAGGTCGTCGACCTGCTCGCCTACCTGCGGCTCCTCCACAACCGCTACGACGACGAGGCGCTGCTCACCGTGCTCGCCTCGCCGTTCGTCGGCGTCTCGAACGACGCGCTCGTGCTGATCCGGGCGGACGCGTTGCGGCAGCCGATCTTCCGCGGGATCGAGCGCTCCCTTCCCGGCGACCTGTCCGAGAGCGACCGGCGGCTGCTCCTCGCGTTCCGCCAGCGTTACGACCGGCTGCTCGACGTGGCCGCACACGCACCGCTCGAGCTCCTCTGCGAGCGGATCCTCGCCGAGCACGACTACGACCTCGCGGTGCTCGCGCGGCACGACGGGACGCGGCGCTACGCGAACCTCCGCAAGCTCGCCCGGCTCGCGCGCGCCTACGAGGAGTTGCGCGGCGCCGACCTCGAGGGGTTCGTCCGTTTCGTCGAGGGACAGGAGGCGCTCGGCGCGAAGGAGTCGGACGCGGTGTCGGAGGAGGAGGGAGGGGACGCCGTGCGCCTCCTCACGATTCACGCGGCGAAGGGCCTCGAGTTCAAGGTCGTGGTCGTCGCCGACGCGGGGCGGATCCGTCCACCGGTGTCGGACATCCTCGCGCTCTCCGACGGGCGCTTCGGGTTCAAGGTCGCCCATCCTGCGACCGGGACGCGCGTCGGCACGGCCTCCTACCGGGACGTCAAGGGTGAGCGCGAGCGGGCAGAGCAGGCCGAGCGGCTCCGCCTCTACTACGTCGCGATGACCCGCGCGATGGAGCGGCTCATCGTCTCGGGCGCCGTCGGCCCCGCGGACGAGGCGGGCGAGGAGACCCCGATCGCCTGGGTGCTCGGCCGGCTGGGCCTCGCCGACGAGACGCGCGGGCGCGCGAGCGACGAGCCGTACGAGGTCGAGCGCGGGGGTGCGCGGGTACTGCTGCGGATCGACAGGGGCCAGCAGGCCCCGGCGGGGGTCGCCGGTACGGAGGCGGAAGCCGTGCCCGAGGCGGGCCAGCTCGCGCTGTTCGAGGGCTCGGGCGAGCGCCTGCCGCTTCCCGCGCCGCGCCTGCGCGAGCTCGCGGAGATCCCCGACCCGCCGCTCCATCACGTCTCCCGTCTCTCGTTCAGCGCGATCTCGTTGTTCGAGCGATGCTCTTACCGCTACTACGCGGAACGCGTCGCCGGCATGCGCCCCACGCCGTGGACGAGCGGCGACGGCGACCCCGGCCTCCACGCGACGGAGATCGGCGACGCCGTGCACCGCCTCCTCGAGCGCGTCGACTTCGCGGGCCCGGAACTCCCCCCCGACGCACGTGAGCTGGTGCGCGGGTGGTACCCCTCGATCGCCGAGGAGGAGCTCGAGCGCGTCGAGGCACTCGCCCGGGCCTACTGCGATTCGGAGCTCGCGCGCCGGTTGGCGGCTCTCGCGAACGTCGAGGTCGAGCGCCCCTTCGCCTTCCTCCTCGAAGGGGTGCTCCTCAACGGACGGCTCGACGTCCTCTGGCGGGACGGCGAGCGTGCGCTCGTCCTCGACTACAAGACGAACGCCCTCGGCGGCCGCGAGCCCGCCGAGATCGTCGAGCACGAGTACCGGGGCCAGCGCGCGGTGTACGCCCTCGCCTGCCTCCGGGCAGGCGCCCGTGAGGTCGAGGTCGCCTACCAGTTCCTCGAAGCGCCCGGCGAGCCCGTCTCCGCCACGTTCGCCGCAGACGACGAGGCGGTCCTCGCCGAGGAGCTCGGCGAGGTGATCGGCCGGATCCGGGACGGCGACTTCCGGCCGACGCCGAGCGACTTCGCGTGTGCCGGCTGCCCCGCGCTCGACCGGGTCTGCGCAGGCCCACGGCTCGGCGGGGAGCCCGACGGGATCCCGCTTCCGGAGCTGACGGCGGCGGGGTAGCGTCTGCGCCGTGAAGGTCGCGGCGCTCTACGACGTCCACGGCAACCTTCCCGCGCTCGGGGCGGTGCTCGCCGACCCGCGTTGCGCGGACGCGGACGTCGTCGTCTGCGGCGGCGACCTCGTCGTCGGCCCGTACCCCGCGGAGTGCCTCGACACGCTGGAGGCGCTCGGCGACCGCGTCCGCTTCCTCCGCGGCAACTGCGACCGGGAGGCGGTCGAGACACCCGAGGCGGGCGAGCTCGGCGTGGCGTCGTCGTGGAGCAACGAGCGCCTCGGCCCGGAGCGCGTCGCACGGGTCGCCCGCTGGCCGCTGACCGTCGAGCTGGACCTCCCGGGCGTCGGTCGGACGCTCTTCTGCCACGCGACCCCGACCTCCGACGTCCCGATCCTGACCAGGGTCACGCCCGAGGGCGCCGTCCGCGAGGCGCTCGGCGAGGTCGATGCGGACGTGGTCGTCTGCGGGCACACGCACGTCCAGTACGACCGGCGAGTGGGCTCGACGAGGCTGGTCAACGCGGGCAGCGTCGGGATGCCGTACGAGGGCTCGGGGGACGCGCGCTGGGCGATCCTCGGCGACGACGGGGTCGAGCTCGTGACGACGGCCTACGACACGGAGGCTGCGCTCGACGCGCTCGAGCGCGCCGGCTTCCCGCTCTTCCGCCGGTGGCTCGTGGACTCGCTGCGCGGCGAGGTGAGCGCGGAGGAGGCGACGGCCTCCTTCGAGAGCCGCCGTGGCGCGTAGCTACGTCGCCGAGGCGCGCAGGCGGGGGCTCGGGCGGCGCGTCGAGCGGATCGGCCCGATCGTCGCGCGGCTCGCGGTCGACCACGCCGATGCGGCGATCGCGCTCCGCTTCCGGAGCGACGTCGAGCTGCTGATCTCCGTGATGCTCTCCGCGCAGACGACCGACGTGAACGTCAACCGCGTCACCGCGACGCTGTTCCGCAAGTACCGCCGGCCCGAGGACTACCTTGCCGTTCCCGTCGAGGAGCTCGAGCGGGACATCTACGCGACGGGCTTCTACCGGCAGAAGGCGAAGTCGATCCGGGGCGCGATGCGCGTCCTGCTCGAGCAGTTCGACGGACAGGTTCCGCGCAGGCTCGAGGACCTGCTGCGCCTGCCCGGCGTCGCGAGGAAGACGGCGAACGTCGTCGCGGCGGAGCTCGGCCAGGCGCAGGGGATCGTCGTCGACACCCACGTCCGCCGCCTGTCGCAGCGGCTCGGGCTGACGCGGAACGAGGACCCGGTCAAGATCGAGCGCGACCTCCAGCGGATCGTCCCCCGTGCGGACTGGGCACGCTTCCCGCACCTCCTCATCTGGCACGGGCGACGCGTGTGCATCGCGCGCCGGCCGCTCTGCGAGGCGTGCGTGCTCGTCGACCTCTGCCCGGCGGCGAGGATCGACGCGTTGCCGGCCGACGCCGCCTAGGGGCGAACCCAGCGCTGCACGACGAGGTCGTCGCCGGCGTGCCGCTGCGAGAGCAGCGCGTACCGCGGCGGGGAGACGACCCGGCGGCCCGAGCGCGTCGCCTGGCCGGGGTCGCCCGCGATCACGACGAGGACAGACGCACCGCGCCCGACGCGGCTCAGACGGAGATCCGGCGCGTAGTACGCGAACGCGGTGCGGGCCCGCTCGGGCAGGACGACGACCGTGTGGTGCGGGGTCACGTCCGTCTGCACCAGGCGCGCGGCCGCGCGCCAGTCCTCCGGCTGGTCGCGCAGCGCGGCACTGCCGAGGGCAGCCACCGCCACGACCGCGAGCGACGCCGCGGCTGCGATCCGTACGCCTCGATCGCAGATCGAGACGAGCCCGACGCCCGCGCCGAGCGCGAGCCCGCCGATCGCGACCGTGAGCGGGGCCCGCGGATAGACGGGCAGGACGGCGCCGGCCGCGAGGACGAACAGGAGCGGCATCAGCGCGAGGCTCGCGACGAGCGCGGCCTGCCAGCGGCCCGGCTGCGGCTCTGCCCGCCGGAACAGCGCGATCACGCCCCAGACGGCGAGCGCCGCGACGACGGGGCTCCACCCGAGCCCGCGGCCGACGCCTCCGCCGATGTCTCCGAGGTCGAGCGGGCCGGCGCCGTCGGGGGCGTCCGCGCGGTCGATCACCGCCGCGGTCAGAAAGAGCCCGCACTCGACCACTGCGATCCCGACCGCCGGCACCGCGAGGCGGAGGTCGACCTCGCGCCACACGAACACGAGCGCGACGAGCTGCGCCGCGAGCGCGCTCGCGGCGATCGGATGCGTCAGGGGCAGGACGACCGCGCTCACCGCGTACGCCGCCCACCAGAAGGCATTGCCGTGCTCCACCGCGCGCGCGAAGAGCGCGCTCGAGAGGAGCATCGCCGCCAGCGCGAGCGCGAGCGGTCCGACGGTCCGGGAGAGCGACACGGCGCCGATCGACGAGGCGAGCACGAGGGACGCCGTGACCCCGGCATAGCGCCCGGCGAGACGCCGACCGAGACGGTAGGCGGCGACCGCCGCGACGACCGCGGCGACCACCGAGGGAAGCCGGAGCCACATCTCCGAGTCGTCGACCGAGAGCATCGGCTGGAGGAGGGAGAGATACCCCGCCTTCGCCGGGTCGTCCGAGAACGCGTGCTCGACGACGTCCGAGAACGAGCCCTGTGCCGTCGCGACCAGCGACGTCTCGTCGACCACGAGCGAACGATGTCCGAGCGCGACGAGGCCGAGCACAGCGGCGAGCGCGGGGCCGAGGTACGGCAGCACGCGATCGAGGGCGGCAACGAGCCGCCCGTCCACGGCGACCGACTCCTCCGACGGCGTCCGGGTGTGGGCCGGGGCACTCACCCGCGTCGAGGGTACCGCCGCGGTCGGCGGACGTGGCGGGCGCGTCCCGACTGCGGTCAGATCCAGCGTCGCCAGCGGAAGAGCACGAGCTGGACGAGCGTCGTCGCCACGATCAGCCCGAGCGACATCCCGACGCTCCAGTACCAGTCCCGGAACTCGCCCGCGAAGTTCTGCCCGTAGAAGCCGACGATGAAGCTCGGCACCAGCACGAGCGACGCGATCACCGTGAGGATCTTCGCCACCTCGTTCTGCTGCTCCGCGATCTTTGCCTGGTAGTAGTCCCGCACCCCTCCGAGGAGGTCGCGGGCGACGTCGAGCTCCTCGGTCACGCGTACGAGCGTCTCATAGGTGTCGACGAACCGGCTCTCCACGTCCGGCGGAAAGAGGTCGGAGCGGCCGACGTCGACTCGACCGTCGACGATGCGCCGTGCGATCCCCCGCGTTGCGCTCGACGCGCGGCGGGCGCGCAGGAGCTCGTTCCGCAGCACCGAGATCCTGCGCCGCACGTCGGCGCCGGGGAGGTGTTCGATGTCGCCCTCGAGGTCGTCGATCGACTCGTACAGCCCGTCGAGCAGCTCGAGAAACGCGTCGCTCGCGTCGTCGACTGCGGCCTGGACGATCTCTCCTGCGGGCGCGTCCGCGTCGACGCGCGCGGCGATCCCGTCGACCGGGGCGACCGCGCCGCCCGCGCCTGTCTTCCGCACGGTGAGGACGTTGGTCGGCGTCGCGAGGAGGTCGAGCTCGAGGTACTCCGCCCGCTCCTCCCGCGGCCCTGACACGGGGTGCGCGAGCACGGCGAGCACGCAGGTCCCGTGTGCGTGGAGCTCCGGCACCGGCGCGTGGTCGTCGTCCCGCGGCTCCGTGAGGACGGTCATCGCGTCCGGTGGCACGGAGATCGGGACGGCCCGCGCGATCTCCTGCTCCGTCGGATCGACCAGGTCGGTCCACTGCGTCGGCACGGTCGCCGAGGCTAGCGGCGGGGTCGGCCGGTGCGGGGTCCTAGGAGACCGCGAGGCCGGCGGATACCGCCGCGTGGCGCTGCTCGCTGAGCCAGCGCTCGGCGTCGAGCGCCGCGGCGCAGCCGGAGCCCGCCGCGGTGACGGCCTGGCGGTACACGTGGTCCTGCACGTCGCCCGCCGCGAAGACGCCGGGGATGTTCGTCTCGGTCGACTTGCCGCGCGTGATCAGGTACCCGGTGTCCGGCTCGTGGTCGAGCTGGTCGAGGAAGAGCGCGGTGTTGGGGTCATGGCCGATCGCGACGAACAGGCCGTCCGTCTCGAGCACCGACTCCTCGCCGGTGACGGTGTCGTGCAGGCGCACGCCGGTGACGGAGCCCTCACCGAGCACCTCGACGACGACCTTGTTCAGCACGAACTCGATCTTCTCGTTCGCGCGGGCGCGGTCGACCATGATCGGCGACGCACGGAACTCGTCCCTGCGGTGCACGAGGATCACCTTGCTCGCGAAGCGCGAGATGAAGCTCGCCTCCTCCATCGCCGAGTCGCCGCCCCCGACGACGACGACGGTCTTGTCTCGGAAGAACGCTGCGTCGCACGTCGCGCAGTAGGACACGCCCCGTCCCTGCAGGGTGCGCTCGGAGTCCAGCCCGATCTGGCGTGCGGTCGCGCCGGTCGCGACGATCACGGCCTCGGCGCGGTACTCGTCGTCGCCGACCCACACGCGGAACGGGCGCTCCGAGAAGTCGACGCGCGTGACGTCGTCCGTGAGGAACGTCGTGCCGAACCGCTCCGCCTGACGCCGGAAGTCCTGCATCATCGCCGGGCCGAGGACGCCGTCGGCGTAGCCCGGATAGTTCTCCACGTCGGACGTGATCATCAGCTGACCGCCCCAGTTGAAGCCCTCGATCACGAGCGGCTCGAGGTTCGCGCGGGCGGCGTACAGGGCAGCGGTGTATCCGGCGGGACCACCGCCGATCACGATCAGGTTGCGGACGTCGTCCAATGCTCTGCAGTGCTCCTCCGTCGAGAGATACCCCTCGAAAGATGAAACGAATAGCGCATCCCGGATGTTCCTGCGGTCATGCGGCGTCGGCGCTCTTCTGTACGACCTCGAGCTGAAGCGGTTGCAGCTCCGACGAGGCGTGCTCGGTCAACGGCGGCACGTCGTCGAGCGTCGAGCGCGTCGCGGCGAGACCCTCGAGTCGACGTGCCGAGACGAGCACCCGTGAGCCGTACGAACCGACCGCCTTGTTGTAGGCGCCTACCGCGGAGTCCAATCCGCGGCCGACCTTCGCGAGATGCTCGGCCATCGTGTTGAGACGCTCGTGCAGCTCGGACGCGACCCTCAACACCGCCTCGGCGTGCTCGGACGCATTCTCGTTCTGCCATGCGACGCGGATCGTTCGCAGCATCACGACGATCGTGCGCGGGGTCGCGAGGAGCACGCCGCGGTCGTACGCGAAGCTGAACAGGTCCGGGTCGTGCTCCTCGGCGGCCGCGAGATAGGCATCGCCGGGGAGGAACATGAATGTGAAGTCGGGTGACGGCGTGACGTGCGCCCAGTACCCCTTGCGGCCGAGCTCTTGGACGTGCAGGCGGACCTTTTTCGCAAATTCGGCCAGCGCGGCGGCGCGCTCGTCCTCGCCCGGTGCCTGCGCGGCGCGCTC
>DASSJV010000006.1:0-10275 GCA_035691005.1 Gaiella sp.
TGCGGGAGCAGGTACGGCGCGCGGGACATGGACTCCATCCCGCCCGTGACCACGACGTCGTGCCGGCCAGCGGCGATCATCAGCTCCGCGATCTCGACCGCGCGGATCGACGAGGCGCACACCTTGTTGATCGTGTCGGCGGGGACCTCCTTCGGGATTCCCGCGCCGACCGCCGCCTGCCGGGCGGGCGCCTGTCCGGCACCGGCCTGGAGCACCTGGCCCATCACGACGTAGCCGACCTCGGCCGGCTCGATCCCCGCGCGCTCGAGGCCGGCACGGATGGTGATCGCGCCGAGCTCGGTCGCCGCCTGCCCGGCGAGCCCGCCGCCGAGACGGCCGAACGGCGTCCGGACGGCGGAGACGATGACTGCGCGCGCCATGGCGTGGTCAGCGTAGCCGCGGCCCACTCCGCGTCGCCCCGGCCATTGCGCGGCCGGCCGTCCGCCCGCTACTCTCGCTGCAGATGGCTTCCGCTCGCACCCGGATCTGGTGGTGGCGCCTGGGGCGAGGCGGGAGCGTGCGCTAGGCACGGCCACCCCACCCTCGCCCGACCCGGAGACCTCGAAGATAGGTCTCTTTTCGTGTACGGAGACGACATGACACCGACAGCGACCATCCCGACCGACCTCCTCACGCCGCTCGGCGCGTACCTGCGGCTCCGCGCGATGGGGAGCGCGAGCTTCCTGCTCGAGTCGGTCGAGCGCGGCCGCCTCGGTCGCGCGTCCTGGATGGGCGCGGGCTCACGGTTCGCCTCGCTCGAGGAGGCCGAGCGGCTCGGCCTGCCGGTCGTCGGCTACGTCGCCTACGACCACGTTGCGGCGCTCGAGCCGACGGTGCCCCTCCCGGCGGACGGGCACGGGCTGCCGGAGAGCAGGCTCGTGGTCGCGGACACGCTCGTCCGCTTCGACCACGGCTCGGGCACGGCGGAGGTCCTCGCGGGCGACCCCGAGGAGGTCGCGGGCCGCCTCGAGGCCGGCATCCCGTGGCAGCGGGAGGAGCGCGGCGCGTCCGGCCCGCTACGACGCTTCCCCGAGCGCGAGCGGTACCTGGAGATGGTGGGCGCCGTGAAGGAGCACATCGTCCGCGGCGACGTCTTCCAGTGCGTCCCGTCGCAGCGCGCCGAGCGCCCGACGTCGGCGACGCCGCTCGAGGTGTATCGCGCGCTCCGGCGCGTGAACCCGTCGCCGTACCTGTTCCTCCTCGAGCTGGAGGGCCTCGCGCTGGTCGGCTCGTCGCCGGAGCGGCTCGTCGCCTGCGAGAGCGGCAGTGCGAGCCTCTGCCCGATCGCCGGGACGACCGAGCCGACCGAGGGCGACGTCGAGCGACTGCTCTCGTCCGAGAAGGACCGCGCGGAGCACGTGATGCTCGTCGACCTCGGCCGGAACGACCTCTCCCGCGTGTGCCGGGCCGGCACCGTCCACGTGGCGCGCAGCATGGAGGTCGAGCGGTTCTCGCACGTCTCCCACCTCGTCTCCGAGGTCGTGGGGGAGGTGCGCGACGGCGTCACGCCGTTCGACGTGCTGCGCGCGTGCTTCCCGGCGGGCACCGTCACCGGCGCGCCGAAGATCCGCGCGATGCAGCTCGTCTCGGAGCTCGAGGGCTTCCGCCGCGGCCCCTACGGCGGCGCCGTGCTCTACTCGCTGCCGGACGGCACCATGGACGCGTGCATCACGCTGCGCACGATCGTCATGCGTGACGGGACGGCCTACCTGCAGGCGGGCGCCGGCATCGTCGCGGACTCGGATCCGGCCGCGGAGCACGACGAGTGCCTGCGCAAGCTCGCCGCGCTCGAGGCCGCGATCGACCTGGCCGAGAAGGAGGCGCTCGGGCAGTGATCGTTCTGATGATCGACAACTACGACTCGTTCACGTACAACCTCGTGCACCTGTTCGAGCAGCTGGGCGCCGAGGTGCTGACCTTCCGCAACGACGCGATCACCGTCGACGAGGCGGTCGCCCTCGGGGCCGACCGGCTCGTCGTGTCGCCCGGTCCCGGCCGGCCGGAGGATGCGGGCGTGTCGGTCGAGCTGCTGCGCCGCCTCGGGCCGACGACCCGCTCGCTCGGCGTTTGTCTCGGCCACCAAGCCGTCGTCCAGGCGTACGGCGGCGAGATCGGCCAGGCCCGCGAGCTCGTCCACGGAAAGTCGAGCCGGATCACGCACGATGGGTCCGGCGTCTACGCCGGGCTGCCCGCAAACCTCGAGGTCGGGCGCTACCACTCGCTCGCGGCGACCGAGGTGCCCGAGAGGCTCGCGGTGACGGCCCGGGCCGCGGACGGCGAGGTGATGGGCGTCCGGCACGTCGACCACCCGGTCGAGGGCGTCCAGTTCCACCCCGAGAGCGTCCTCACGCCGCTGGGCGCGCGGATGGCGGAGAACTTCCTCTCGTGATCGTCGCCGCGATCGCAGCCGTGGCGGAGGGCCGGAGCCTGACGCGCGACGAGGCGCGGGAGGTGATGGGCGTCGTGATGCGCGGCGAGGCGACCCCCGCGCAGATCGGCGGGCTCCTCGTCGGGCTCCGCGCGAAGGGAGAGACCGTCGACGAGATCACGGGCTTCGCGGAGGCGATGCGGGAGCACGTGCTTCCCGTGCGGCCCACCCGCGCCCCGCTCGTCGACGTGGTCGGCACCGGCGGCGACGGCGCGCGCACCTTCAACATCTCCACCGCCGCGGCGATCGTCGCGGCGGCCGGCGGCGCCGCGGTCGCGAAGCACGGGAACCGCGCCGCGAGCTCCGCGTGCGGCTCGGCCGACGTGCTCGAGGAGCTCGGGCTGGCGCTCGAGCTCCCGCCCGAGCGGATAGCCGCCTCGATCGACGAGCACGGCTTCGGGTTCATGTTCGCGCGCGTCCACCACCCGGCGATGCGCCACGCGGCGCCGGTGCGGCAGGAGCTCGGCACGCGGACGGTGTTCAACGTGCTCGGGCCGCTCGCGAACCCCGCGGGCGCCCGGGACGGCGTGTTCGGCGTCTACTCGGCCGAGCTGGCGCGCACGTACGCCGAGGCCCTCGCGGGGCTCGGCGCGCGCCGCGCGATCGTCGTCCACGGCAGCGGTGCGATCGACGAGCTCTCCCCGGCCGGCCCGAACCTCGTCGTCGAGGTCGTGGACGGCGACATCCGGGAGTCGGAGCTCGACCCGCGCGACGTCGGCATCGCGCCCGGCGACCCGGACGCGCTCCGCGGCGGCGCGCCGCCGGAGAACGCCGCCGCGATCCGACGAGTTCTCGACGGCGAGCCGGGCGCGCGGCGGGACGCAGTCGTGCTCAACGCCGCAGGTGCGCTCGTCGCCGCCGGGGTCGCCGACGACCTCGCCGACGGGGTCGTGCTCGCAGCACGCGCCCTCGACACGGGCGAAGCCGGAGCGACGCTGGAAGAGCTCGTCGGCTTCTCTCAGGAGGTGCCCGCCTGATGGGACGCTTCGTGGACGCCCTGCGCGCGCCGGGCCTCGGCGCGATCGCCGAGATCAAGCGCCGCTCGCCCTCCGCCGGCGACCTCCGTCCCGACGCCGACCCGGCGCGCATCGCGCCGGCCTACGCGCGAGCCGGCGCGGCCGCGGTCTCCGTCCTCGTCGACGCGCGGTTCGGCGGCACGTGGGACGACCTCCGTGCTGCCCGCGCCGCGTCCGACGTGCCGCTCCTCGCGAAGGGGTTCTTCTCGACGCCCGAGGATCTGTGCACCGCGAAGGAGGCCGGCGCCGACGCCGTGCTGCTCCTGCTGCGCGACCTCGAGGACGACACGACGCGCTCGCTGACCGCCGAGGCGGACCGGCTCGGCCTCGACACGCTGGTCGAGGCCCACGACGCGGCCGAGCTCGACCGCGGGATCGTTCTCGGCGCGCCGGTGCTGGGCGTCAACGCGCGCGACCTCACTACCTTCGCGATCGATCGCGACGCGCAGCTCGCGCTGCTCGCCCGGATCCCGGCGGACCGCGTGGTCGTCGCCGAGTCCGGGATCGTCTCGCGCGCCCACGGAGCGGCTGCGGAGCTGGCCGGCGCCGACGCGATCCTCGTCGGCTCGGCGCTGATGCGCGCGCCCGACCCGGCGGCGAAGCTCGCCGAGCTCGTCTCGCGCCCGCTCGTCAAGGTGTGCGGGCTCACGCGCGACGAGGACGTCGCGGTCGCCGCGGACGCAGGCGCAGACCTCCTCGGCTTCGTGCTCGCCCCGGAGAGCCCGCGCGCCGCGCAGGCGGTCCTCGCCGTCCCCGACGAGACGCTCGCCGTCGCGGTCTGGGTCGGAGCCGCGGGTGAGAGCCCCGCCGACCTCGACCAGGTGCACACCGTCGAGCCCGGGAAGGTCCGGGGCCGCGACGCGACCCTCTACCGCGGCGCCGAGCCCGTGGCCCGGGTCGTCGACCTACCCTGGGAGGAGGACGACCCCACGCACTGGGAACGGGCTCGCAGCATCGACGGCAGGGTGGTGCTCGCGGGCGGGCTCGGCCCGGAGAACGTCGGCGCGGCGATCGTCGCGGTGCGGCCGTGGGCGGTCGACGCATCGTCGTCGCTCGAGGTGTCGCCGGGCGTCAAGGACCACGCACGCGTTCGCGCGTACGTCGAGGCGGCGCGCAGATGACCGAGGTTGCGGAGAGCTTCGGCGAGTACGGGGGCCGATATGTACCCGAGACGCTGATCCCGGCGCTGGACGAGCTGACCGACGCCTGGAACGAGGCGAAGTCCGATTCCGCCTACCTCGACGAGCTCGACGAGCTCGGGCGGACGTACGTGGGCCGTCCCTCCCCGCTGACGCGGGCCGAGCGGTTCGCCCCGGGAAAGCGCCTCTACCTCAAGCGCGAGGACCTGAACCACACCGGCGCACACAAGATCAACAACGCGCTCGGCCAGGTCGTCCTCGCCCGCCGGCTCGGAAAGCGCCGCATCATCGCGGAGACGGGCGCGGGGCAGCACGGCGTCGCGACGGCGACGGCGTGCGCGCGGTTCGGGCTCGACTGTGTCGTCTACATGGGCTCCGAGGACATGCGCCGCCAGGCGCCCAACGTCGAGCGGATGCAGCTCCTCGGCGCGGTGGTCGAGCCGGTCGAATTCGGCACGCGCACGCTGAAGGAGGCGACGAGCGCCGCGATCCGCGACTGGATCACGAACGTCGAGACGACGCACTACGTGATCGGATCCTGCGTCGGGCCGGCGCCCTATCCCGAGCTCGTACGGGAGCTCCAGTCGGTGATCGGCAGGGAGGCGCGGGAGCAGCTGCTCGAGGTCGAAGGATCGCTCCCGGAGGTCGTGGTCGCCTGCGTCGGCGGCGGATCGAACGCGATCGGCATGTTCGCGGGGTTCGTCGACGACCCCGAGGTCGCGCTCGTCGGGGTCGAGGCCGCCGGCGCCGCCTCGCTCGGCACCGGGCGCACCGGCGTCCTCCACGGCGCCCGCTCCTCGATCCTCGCGGACGAGGACGGCCAGATCGCCGACGCGCACTCGATCTCGGCGGGTCTGGACTACCCGGGCGTCGGGCCCGAGCACGCCTGGCTGCGCGACACGGGCCGCGCGCGGTACGTGCCCTGCACCGACGAGGAGGCGCTCGCGGCGTTCGCGCGGCTGTCGCGCACCGAGGGGATCGTCCCCGCGCTCGAGTCGGCCCACGCGCTCGCCGCGGTGGAGGGCCTCGACGCCGAGTACGTGGCGGTGTGCCTCTCCGGGCGTGGCGACAAGGACCTCGCCGAGGCGCTGTCGGCGCTCGCGGGCCGATAGGCCGTGGCGAAGAAGCTCGTCATCTACCTCGTGGCGGAGCCGGAGACGCCCGAGCTCGCGCGGGCGGCGGTCGAGGCGGGCGCGGACCTCGTGGAGCTCGGCTTCCCCTTCTCCGACCCGCTCGCGGACGGGCCGGTGATCCAGCGCGCCTCCGAGCGGGCGCTCTCGAGGGGGATGCGCACCGCGCAATGCCTCGACTGCCTCGCGGAGACCCGCGCGCTCGTCGGCGAGACGCCAATCGTGCCCATGACGTACGCGGCGCTGCTCGAGGCCTACGGCTGGGACCGGTTTGCCGCCGATGCGCGCGACCGGGGCGCCACGAGCCTCATCGTCTCCGACGTCCCCGCCGGCCGGCGGCCGGAGCTGCGCCGCGTCCACCTCGTCGCCCCGACGTCGACGGACGAGCGCATCCGCCTCGCGGCCGAGACCACCGACGGCTGGCTCTACCTCGTCACGCTGACCGGCACGACGGGCGCCCGTGACGAGCTCTCCGGCGCGCTCGCGGGCCTCGTCGCCCGCACGAGGCCGCTCGCCGGGGCCGTGCCGCTGTACGCGGGCTTCGGGATCGCGACGCCCGAGCAGGCGGCGGCCGCGGCGGCGCTCGCGGACGGCGTCGTCGTGGGCTCGAGGGCCGTGCAGGTCGCCGAGGAGGGCCCCGCCGCGCTCCGCGCGTACGTCGCGTCGCTCCGCGCAGCGATCGACGCCGGTTAGCGGTGCTTGACGCGGACGCGCTTGCCGCAGCGCGTGCAGCGTGCCCGCCGCTCGGTGAGGAAGAACCGCCGGGTCTTCGGCACCTTGTGCCCGAAGACCTTGCAGAGGTGCCGTCTCACGGCTCGGGCCCGACCCGCACGAGCATCTTCCCGACGTTCTCGCCCGAGAACAACGCGAGGAACGCCTCGGGCGCGCGCTCGATGCCGTCGACGATCGTCTCGCGATAGCCGATCGTCCCGTCGGCGACGCGCGGCCCTACCTCGGCGAGGAACGCGCCGAGGCGATCGAAGTGGTCGAACACGATGAAGCCCTGCATCCGCAGGCGCTTCGTGACGACCATGAACATGTTCCTCGGTCCGGGTTGGGGCTCCGTCGCGTTGTAGCCCGCGATCGAGCCGCAGGCGACGATCCGGCCGTACCGCTCGAGCGCGCCGATCGCCGCCTCGAGCGTCTCGCCCCCGACGTTGTCGAAGTACACGTCGATCCCGTCGGGCGCGAGCTCCCTCAGCGCCTTGGGCGGCTTCGTCTCGTGGTAGTCGAAGCTCGCGTCGAAGCCGAGCTCGGCGAGCCACGCGAGCTTCTCCGCGCTCCCGGCGCTGCCGATCACGCGCGCACCGCGCAGGCGCGCGAGCTGCCCCGCCAGGCTGCCGACGGCGCCCGCCGCGCCGGAGACGAAGACCGTGTCGCCCTCCTTCACGTCCGCGATGTCGGCGATGCCGACGAAGGCGGTGAGGCCGGGCATGCCGAGCACGCCGAGCGCGGTCGAGAGCGGCGCGAGGGACGGGTCGACCGCGCGGGCCCGCGTCGCCTCGACGAGCGCCGCCTCGCGCCATCCGAGCTCGTGCCGCACCCACGTCCCTTCGGGCAGCGCCTCGCTGGCCGACGCGACGACCTGTCCGACCGCGCCGCCCGTGAGCGGCTCGCCGACCACGAACGGCGGCACGTAGGAGCGGACGTCGTTCATCCGCGGCCGCATGTACGGGTCGACCGAGACGAAGGCGTTGCGGACCAGGACCTGTCCGTCCACGGGGTCGGGAAGCTCGACCTCCTCGAGCACGAGATCGCCCGGCGCGGGCAGGCCGCGCGGGCGGGCGGCAAGCCTGATCTCCCGCGACCGCAACGGCACGGCCGGATCCTATGCCCCGCGTCGTCCCACCCTCAACCGGCGTCCGAGCCGGAGGGTGCGACCGGGCGCGCGTCTCACGGCTCTTACGGAATCTTCGCAGCACGCTGCTAGCGTGCCGCGCGGCCTCTGGCCATGACACTCGACGCCGGGCGCTCCGAGGGGGCTCGGCCAGGAAATCGGAACAATTTGCCGAAGGGAGCTCGATGCGCCGTCTCACTTTGATTCTCACTCTGTCCGCGCTCGCCGTCTTCACGGCGCTCGTCTTCGCCGGCGCAGCGCCAGCCGGAGACTTCGCCGACGGGGCATGTGTCGGAGACATCACGACGACAAAGGTCTGCCCGAGCGCGACCGTGGGCCAGGCCTACTCCGTGGAGTTCACGCTCAAGGAGCCGGGCGACGCGTGCCCGACCTTCGCACTGACCTCGGGGGCGCTTCCTCCGGGACTTTCGTTGGCATCCGACGAGGGTGTAGCGCGAGGGACGCCGACCCAGGCCGGGAGCTACAACTTCTACGTCACGGTGTCGTACACCTGTGGGGTCGGCGGCAAGGGCCCGGGCGTCTTCTCCGACCAGCAGTTCACGATCAACGTCAATCCCGGCGCTCCGACCGTGGCCGTCACCACCGCGTCGCTGCCCGATGCGAACGTGAACCAGCCCTACACCGCGCCCGGCCTCACCGCGACCGGGGCGACCGTGAGCTCGTGGGCGCTCGCGGGCGGCACGCTCCCGGCAGGGGTCACGCTCGGGACGAACGGCGTGATCAGCGGGACGCCGACGCAGAGCGGGACGTTCACGTTCACGGTGCAGGCGAACGCGAGCGGCGCCAGCGCCACCAAACAGCTCTCGCTGTTCGTCCTTGCCCCGCTCGCGATCCAGACCCTCACGGGCCAGGCGCCCCCGGAGACGGGGCTCACCGCGAAGACGCTGGTCAACGCACAACTCGCGACCGGCGTCACGGCGGCCGGCGGTCGGCCGCCGTACACGTTCACGGCCGAAGGTGCGTTGCCGCCGGGCATGACGCTCGACTCCGCGACCGGCAAGATCGCGGGCGCCGGCACGACCGCGGGCCGGTATCGGTTCACGGTCACGGTGACGGACGGGACCGGGACGAAGGCATCCGTCGAGTGGAACGTCACGGTCCTTCCGCTGCTCGACTTCCGGAAGGGCAAGGGGCTCCCGATCGGGCGCGTCGACAAGCGCTACTCCGCACGGATCCCGGTGAGCGGGAAGGACTCGAGCACCGCCGAGTTCGCGATCGCGGGGAAGATCCCGCCCGGCCTCGAGCTCGACGACACCGGTCGCCTGACCGGCACGCTGCTCAAGACCGGTCGCTACCGGATCCGGGTGTACGCCTTCTCCGAGAACGGCGCGCCGATCAGCAAGGTCTTCACGATCCGCGTCCGCGCGTAGCGACTCCCATTGCGCGTCTCGCCCGCCCGGTTGCCGGGCGGGCGAGAATGGCGCGGTGCGCTCGCTCCGCGGTCAGCTGCTCGTCGCCGGGCCGGGCCTGCTCGACCCGAACTTCCGCCGGACGGTCGTGCTGCTCGCCGAGCACAGCGAGGACGGCGCGATGGGCGTCGTCCTGAACCGGGTCTCCGGCGTGGCGGTCGAGGACGCGGTTCCTCCGATCGCGGAGCTGGTCGGCGCAGGCGCGCTCGTGCACCTCGGCGGCCCCGTGCAGCCCCAGGCGGTCGTCGTGCTCGCCGACTTCGTCGAGCCTCACCGCGCCGGGGCCCTCGTCCTCGACACGATCGGGTTCCTTCCGGGCGACGTCGACGACGCCGACGACCTCGGCCGGCTGCGTCGCGTCCGGGTCTTCGCCGGCTACGCCGGCTGGGGGCCCGGCCAGCTCGAGGAAGAGCTCGCCGAGCAGTCCTGGGTCGTCCTCCCCGCGCGGGGCTCGGACGTCTTCTCGGATGCGCCCGACGGCCTCTGGTCGGACGTCCTGCGCCGTCACGGCGGGGGGCTCGCGGTGCTCGCCCTCCTCCCCGAGGACCCGCACGTCAACTGACGCCCTACCTGCGCGGAGGCGGCGCAAACGTAAACAATTCGTATGGAACCCCGCCGAGGGAATGACACGGGGCGCGCGACCGTTCACACTATTGCGAAGCGCGCCGAGGCGCACAGCATTTGCTGCTGCGCGCGGCGACGACCTCACGACACACGACACGAACGCGCGGGCCTGTCTGCGCCGCGCGCCTGAACACGAAAGAGGAGACTTGGAGACCAGCATCATCGAGATTCCCGCACTGGACGCGTTCGCCGCCGAGGCGGAGGAGCGCGGCAAGGTCGAGGCCCACGAGCTCGACGCGCTCGTGCTCGAGCACGAGCTCGACGAGGAGGCCGTGACCGCCTTTCGCACGCTTCTCGCGGAGCGTGGCGTCGAGCTGCCCGTCGACGAGGACGAGATCGAGCTCGACCTGACCCCGGGCTCCGGCCCCGCGACGACCGACTCGCTCGGCCTGTTCCTGTCGGAGATCGGGCGGTACCAGCTGCTCACGGCGGCGGACGAGATCGCCCTTGCGAAGCGCGTCGAGCGCGGCGACCGGGCGGCCAAGGAGCGGATGATCAACTCGAACCTCCGCCTCGTCGTCTCGATCGCAAAGCGCTACCGCGGCCACGGCGTGCCGTTCCTCGACCTGATCCAGGACGGCGTCATCGGCCTCAACCGCGCGGTCGAGAAGTTCGACTACCGGAAGGGGTTCAAGTTCTCGACGTACGCGACCTGGTGGATCCGCCAGGCG
>DASSJV010000007.1:0-4097 GCA_035691005.1 Gaiella sp.
ATCGCCTTGAGCCCGCAGTTCAGGTCGTGCAGGTGGACGCCCGACAGCCAGCCCGTCACGGTGTTGAACACCCGCGAGAAGGCCCGGCGCGCGAAGGGGTCGTTTCGCTGCGTCTTCCAGCCGGAGACGAGGTCGTAGCCCTCGTCGAGCTTCGCGAGGAGCTGCGGGATCTCTGCCGGGTCGTCCTGGAGGTCCCCGTCCATCGTCACGACGACGTCGCCCTCGACCACCGCGAAACCCGCGTCGAGCGCCGCGGCCTTCCCTGCGTTGCGGCGCATCGTGACGACGCGGACGTTCGACGTCGACTCGTGGAGCTGCAGGAGCGCGGCATGGGTCCCGTCGCGCGAGCCGTCGTCGACGTAGACGATCTCCCAGGGCTCGTTCAGCCCCCCGAGCGCCCGCGAGATCTCCTCGTAGAGGGGCTCCACGGTCCGTTCCTCGTCGCGCACGGGGACGACGACCGAGATCACGCGGCGGAGCCTACCCCGTGTGTACCGTGCGCGCCGTGGCCGAGCTCCTCACCGTCGAGGACGCGCTCGCCCGCGTCCTCGAGCACGTCCGTCCGCTTCCGTCCGAGCCCGTGGAGCTCGCCGACGCGGCCAACCGCGTGCTCGTGGAGGACGCGCGTGCGGCCGTCGACCTCCCGCGCTTCACGAGCTCGGCGATGGACGGGTTCGCGCTGCGGGCGGCCGACACGCCGGGCACGCTCCCGGTCGTCGCACGGGTCGCCGCCGGCCGCCCGGTCGACCGGCGGCTCGAGGCAGGCGAGGCGATGGCGATCTCGACGGGCGGCGTCGTGCCGGACGGCGCGGACGCGGTCGTCCCGATCGAGCTCGTACGCGACGAGGGCGACACCGTCGTCGTTCCGAAGGTGGCGCCCCCGGGCGCGAACGTCCGGCCCCGCGGCGGCGACGTGCGGGAGGGCGAGGTGGTCGTCCCGGCAGGCGCGCTGCTCACGCCTCACCGTCTCGCGGCGCTCGCGTCGGCAGGGGTCGCGCGGCTCCTCTGCGGCCGGCGGCCGCGGGTCGCGATCGTCTCGACGGGCACGGAGCTCCGGCGCCCCGGAGAGACGCTGCGCGACGGCGAGATCTACGAGTCGAACGGCCTGATGCTCGCCGCGCTCGTCGCAGGCTCGGGGGCGCTGGTCGGCGCCCCCGAGCAGGTCGAGGACGACGCCGGCTCGCACGAGGCCGCGCTCGCACGGGGCCTCGAAGCAGATGTGCTCGTCACGTCGGGCGGCGTCTCGGTCGGCCCGCACGACCTCGTGCGGCACACCCTCGCGGGGCTCGGCGCGACCGAGGTCTTCTGGGGCGTCGCGATGCGGCCGGGCAAGCCGCTGTCGTTCGCGACGCGCGGGGACACGCTCGTGTTCGGGCTCCCCGGGAACCCGGTGTCGTCGCTCGTCGGCGCCGTGTTGTTCCTGGTTCCCGCCCTGCGCGCCCTCCAGGGAACTGCGCATCCCGAGCCCCCGTTCGAGACCGGGCGCCTCGCCGCCCCCGCGATGCGTCGGGCGTCGCGCGACGACTTCCAGCGCGCGCTCGTCGAGCGGACCGGCGACGGCGTGCGTCTCCGGGTCCTCGCAGGCCAGGAGTCGCACATGATCGCGCGTACGGCTGCCGCCGACGCGCTCGTCCACATCCCGCGCGGCGAGGGCGAGCTGGCCGCGGGTGCGGTCGTGCGCTACCTCGCCTTGGACGGGGCCGCGGGCGCGTAGGCGTCCGAGGCAACGGCGCCGAGGAGCCCCGCGACCGCGGCCCAGACGGTGAGCGCGAGCGTCGCGCCCCATGGCACGACGCCGGTCGTCATCAGCGACAGCGCGTAGAGCGGAGCGCGCGCGCCGAGGTCGAGCTGCTCGGCGAGGACGACGAGCGCGAGCACCGGCCCGACGAACCCAGCACCGTAGAGCACGTCGGTGACCCAGGCCGGCGTCCTCCGGAGCTGGGGCAGCCACAGCCAGGTGTAGAGCGACGGCAGGACGAAGACGAGGGTGTAGGGCGAGACGAGCGCGGTGCCGGCCGCGACGAGCAGGAGGGAGACGAAGGCGACCGTGTACGCGGCGAGCTCGTCCTCCGGGTCGCCGGGCGGTCGAGGAAGGCTTCGCGCTCGCGAGCGGAGCCACATCAGGAACGCGGCGAGGCCGAGGATCGCGAGCAGTCCGAGCGGCCACGAGTCGAGCGGCGGCTCGTCGGGCGGCGGCGGGAGGTCCGGCTCGTGCGGCAGCGCCCCGACGAGCGACGCGACGCCGACGATCGCGAGCAGCACGAGCCAGAGGCCAACCCTGCGACCGAGCGAGCGCCAGGCGGCATGGAGCGGCGCGCGCCGTCGGCGTGCGCGGGACAGGAGGTCGAGAGTGGCTGCCGCGAAGGGAATCACCCCTGCAAGGAACAGCAGCTGGAGCGCCCACCCGCGCACGGTGCGGCCGCCCAGGTAGATCGCCCCGTTGGTCGCGGTGGGCAGCTCCACGGTCTGGTCGAGGGACGTCAGGAGCGTTTCCGCGGCGCGGCCCAGCTGCCCGAGCCGTGCCGAGTCGAGCTCCGCCAGCTCGTCGCCTCCGGGAGCAACGCCGCCGTCGGACGCGGTCGCAATGCGCACGGCGGGGATGTCGGCGCCGAGCACCGGCGCCTGCTCGCCGTACCCGAACGGCAGCCCGAGCGAGACGAGCTGCGGCAGGAGCCCGGGCAGGGACGGGCTCCTGCCCGTCTCCGAGGCGACGCGCGCGGTCGCCGTGCGAACGAGCGCCTGCGGAGGCGAGCGGCCGTCGAGCCCGGAGAGCTCGAGCCGCGGGCGCACCTGTCCCGCGAGGCCGTCGAGCGAGACGACGGCCACGGCCCGGCGCGCGAGCGGCGAATGGGTCGCGAAACGCGCCGCGCCGAGGGAGCCGAAGGCGCCGGCGTCCGTCGAGAGGAACACGAGGGTGTGGAGGGGCGTGCGCGCGGACTCCGTGATTCCCGCCGTCGCGTACGCACGCGCGAGCTCGACGAGCGCTGCGGTGCCGCTCGCGTTGTCGTTCGCTCCGGCGGTGTCGCCTTTGTT
This sequence comes from Gaiella sp., assembly GCA_035691005.1. Classification (GTDB taxonomy): domain Bacteria; phylum Actinomycetota; class Thermoleophilia; order Gaiellales; family Gaiellaceae; genus Gaiella. The sequence goes on from DASSJV010000007.1 coordinate 3,034, forward strand.
GTCTCTATGAGCAACGAAGACGATCGTCTCGGGCACCGTCCCCCGCACGACTGCCGCGAGGTTCCGGAGCTCGACGCGCCCGATGCCCGGAACGTCCTCGCGCCAGCGGTCCTCCTGCGCCGTGAGCCCGTAGAGCGCGAGCTTGTTGTGGAACCAGGCAGCCGCGGCCGCGTCGCCGGGAGAGCCGGGCACGCGGTTCGGGCTCTCGTGCGCGAGGTCGACCGTCAATGCCGTCGCCGTGGCGCGGTCGAAGGCAGGCGGAAGCGGCGGCGCGGGGAGCGGGCCCGACCGCCCGAGCGTCAGCAGCAGCAGCACGAGGGGCGCCAGGACGACGAGGCTCGTCTTCCGCACGAGACGGCCGTCGACGGGGCGCTCGACCGAGCCGCGCCGCGGCCTCCGCTTGCTCGTGCCGAGGCGGGCGGGCTCCATGCAGGGGGCTATAGTAGGCGCGGGCAGGCGTTCACGTTCGGGCGTGACCGACCCACGAGATGCCGGACTCCTCCTCGACCATTCTCCTCGTCGACGACGAGGACTCGATCCAGGCACTGCTCACCTATCCGCTCGAGCGAGACGGCTACCGCGTCGTCCAGGCCCGCGACGACGACGAGGCGCTCCGCCGGTTCGGCGAGGAGCCGATCGACCTCGTCGTCCTCGACATCATGCTCCCGAAGGTCGACGGACTCGAGGTGTGCCGTCGTCTCCGCGGCGAGAGCACGGTGCCGATCATCATGCTCACCGCGCGCGACGACGAGCTCGACAAGGTGCTCGGGCTCGAGCTCGGCGCGGACGACTACATCACGAAGCCGTTCTCGATCCGCGAGTTCCGGAGCCGCGTGCGTGCGCTGCTCCGCCGCGCGTCTGCGACGCGTTCGAACGGCGGCCCGCGTGACGTGATCAGCGCGCACGGGCTGAGCGTCGACCTCGGCCGTCGGACGGTGGAGATCGACGGCCGCTCCGTCCAGCTGACGTACGTGGAGTTCGAGCTGCTGCGGACGCTCGCCTCGCACCCGGGCCGGGTCTACAGCCGCCGGATGCTGCTCGAGTCGCTCTGGGGCGCGGCCGAC
>DASSJV010000008.1:0-13192 GCA_035691005.1 Gaiella sp.
CACGGGCGCTGGGTCTCGTGGGGCCCGACGCGGCACGGGATCGCGGGGAACATCGCGACGTACGTGCGGATCACCGAGGAGCCGTGCCACGTCGAGCTGTACTGCGACATGGAGCGCCTCGAGCCCGACCACGTGCCGCGCGTCTACCCGGACGACCGCTACTCGTCGAACACCTGGGGCCCGCTCCCGCCGCGCTCGTACTTCCGCTTCGACCCGCTCGCGGTGGAGTGGGAGCGCGACAGCCGCGAGATGCTCGGCGAGCCGCTGCCGCCGGCGGAGACCGTCGCGCCGTGAGCCTGAAGGGCTTCACGAGCCCGCGGACGCCGGAGGGGCGCTCCTCGCTCGTGCCGCACCCGCCGTGGCACTACGTGGGGGCGTTCCTCGTCGTGGACTACTGGGCCGACCCGGAGAAGGCCGTCGCGTTCCTCCCGGAGGGCATCGACCCCCATCCCGACCCCGGCCGCTGCGCCTTCGTCGCGGCCGACTGGCAGTCGTGCTCGGAGGGCGGAGACGAGCTGCTCGACCCTTCCCGCTCGCAGTACAAGGAGGTCTTCGTCGTCGTCAACGGGCTGCTCGACGGCGAGGAGGTGACGACCTGCGCCTACATCTGGGTCGACCGCGACTTCGCGCTCGCGCGCGGCTGGATCCAGGGCTTCCCGAAGAAGCTCGGCTCGATCTGGATTACGCGGAGCTTTGGACTCGGCGGCCCCGCGGACTCGGGCATGGAGCCGGGCGCGCGCTTCGGCGTTACGTGTGCGGCGTACGAGCGCCGCGTCGCCGAGGCGACGGTGACGCTCGAGCGGCCGTCCGAGGGCGGGCCCTTCCACAACGCCGCGCCGATCGTCAACGTCCGGCACTTTCCGCGGCTCGCCGCGGGGAGCCACTACTCGCCCGCCGTGCACGAGCTCGTGCGCGCCGTCTCGCGCGACCGGCTCGGCTCCGAGGCGTGGGAGGGGTCGGCGACGCTGTCGCTGTTCGGCGCCGCGCACGAGGAGATCGACGCGCTCGCGCCCGTCCGCGTCGGCCGCGGCTATCGCTTCACGTTCGGCTACACGGTGGACGACCTCGAGACCGTGCGGGAGCTGTAACGCGTGAGTCGCGTCGAGGTCGCAGGCGCCCAGGTCTCGACCGAGCACTTCATCGGCGGAGAGCGCGTCGCGAGCGAGGCGACGTTCGTCGACCTCTCGCCGATCGACGCCGCGCCGATCGCCGAGATCGCGCGCGGAGGAGAGCGGGAGGCCGAGCTCGCGGTCGCGGCGGCGGCCGAGGCGTTTCCGGCCTGGGCGGCGCTCGGAGCCGACGGGCGCGCGGCGCACCTCCACCGGCTCGCCGACTTGATCGACGCGAACGTCGAGCGGCTCGCGGCCGTCGAGTGCGCCGACATGGCGATGCTGCTCCGCTCGCTCCGCGCCCGCGTGATCTCGCGCGGCGCGCGGAACTTCCGGGCGTACGCCGACCTCGCCGCGGCGCACGAGGAGCGGGTGTGGGAGTCGAACGGCACGCGCAACCGCGTCGTGCGGATGCCGAGCGGGCCGGCCGTCGTGATCACCCCCTGGAACGCGCCGTTCATGCTCTCCACGTGGAAGACCGCGCCGGCGCTGGCCGCGGGGTGCACGGTCGTGCTCAAGCCCGCCGAGTGGTCGCCGCTCTCCTGCTCGCTCCTGTGCGACCTCGTCGCCGAGGCGGGCTTCCCGCCGGGCGTGTTCAACGTCGTCCAGGGGATCGGGGAGGAGGCGGGCACGGCCCTCACGCGGCATCCGGGCGTGCGGCGCATCTCGTTCACCGGCTCCCCCGAGACGGCCGTGCGCATCGGCACCGCGGCCGCGCAGAACGTCGTCCCGTTCACGGGCGAGCTCGGCGGGAAGGGGCCGCTCCTCGTGTTCGCGGACTGCGACCTCGAGGCGGCCGCGCGCAAGGCCGCGGGGCAGTACGACGACGCCGGCCAGGTGTGCCTCGCCGGCACGCGGCTCCTCGTCGAGGAGGCGGTCGCGGACGACTTCCTCGAGCTGTTCCACCGGTTCACGGACGAGCACGTGCTCGGCGACCCACGGGACGACGCGACCACCGTCTCGCCGCTGATCCACCCCGACCACCTCGCGCGCGTGGAGGGCTTCGTCGAGCGCGCGCGGGCGAACGGCGACGAGATCGTCCGGGGCGGACGGAGGCGCGACGACATCGGGCCGCTGTTCTACGACCCGACCCTCGTCCTGCCCCGGTCGAACGACTCCGAGATCGTGCAGCGCGAGGTGTTCGGCCCCGTGCTGACGTTCCAGACGTTCGCAGACGAGGACGAGGGCGTCGCGCTCGCCAACTCGACGCGCTACGGCCTCTCGGGGATCGTCTATACGGGGTCGGAGGAGCGCGCCGTGCGGGTGGGGCGGGCCGTGCGGGCCGGGACGGTGTGGGTGAACACGTTCCTCGTGCGCGATCTGACGGCACCCTTCGGCGGGATCGGCATCTCGGGGATCGGCCGCGAGGGCGGCGACTACGCGCTCGACTTCTACTCCGACCTGAAGACCTTGCAGGTCCTCGACGGCACGACGGCGTGACCTGGTGAACGCCGAGGTCGCGGTCGTCGGGAACGGCGTCGCGGGGTACGCGTGCGCGGCGCGGCTCGCCCGCCACGGGTTTCGGCCGCTGCTGATCGGATCCGGGCTGCCGGTCGACCGGCCGCCGCTGACGAAGCAGGGCCTCGCGCGAGGCGCGCCGGTGCTCTTGGCGGACGAGAAGCGCCTCGCAGACCTCGGCGTCGAGCGGCTCGACGCGATGGTCGACGAGGCCGACCTCGCCTCCGGCCGGCTCGCGGCGGGCGGCGTCGAGGTCGACGCGGCGACGATCGTGCTCGCGACGGGGCTCTCGTACCGCCCGCCGCGGATTCCCGGGCTGGAGCTCGCACACGTGAACGCGACGCCGCGCGGGATGACGCGCCTCGTCGAGGCCCTCGCCGGTGGGTCGAAGCGCGTCGTCGTGGTCGGCGCGGGCCTGATCGGCACGGAGACCGCGGCGACGCTCGCCGTCGCGGGGCACGACGTGACGGCGCTCGACGTCCTGGAGCGCCCGCTCGACCGCCTCCACGAGCCGCTCCCGCAGCTCGGGGCGGCTGCGTTCGCCGAGGCCGGGGCGCGCTTCCTCGGCGGCGTGGAGCTCGTCGAGCTGTTGGCCGACGACAACGGGCTTGTGACAGTCTGTTACAAGGACGGCTCGCTGATCGCCGACGTGGTCGTCGCGGCCACCGGCGGGCGGGCGTCCGTGCCACCGGGGCTGGACGTCGGAGCGGACGAGCTGCCGCTCGCGGTCGACAGGGATCTCCGCGTGCCCGGGCTCGCGCGCGTCCACGCGGTCGGCGACCTGATCCTCCCGCCGCACGCGCGCTTCGGCCCGATCCGCTTCCCGCACTGGGACATGGCGATCGCGACGGGCGACCGCGCCGCCGACGCGATCGCTGGGATCGAGAGCGAGCTCGACCGGCTCCCGTACTGGTGGACCGACATCGGCCCGCGGACGTTCGCCGAGATCGGCTGGGCCGACGCCGCGGTCGAGTGGGGGGAGGAGGACGGGATCCACGTCGGGCGCGACGCCTCCGGCGCGCCCGTCGCCGCCCTGGTCGTCGACGACCCCCGCCGGCTGCGCGCCGCGCGGGCGCTCCTCGGGGCCTAGGGAACTACACTCGCGCCCGGTGAGCACCGCCTCCGAGCTGCCCTCGCTCCGCCTCGACGCGACCCGGGAGGAGGCGCTCGGGCGCGCGGCGGCGATCGTCGCGGAGGCCTGGCGCAGCTTCGACCGGCCGAGGCCGGGACAGCCCGCCGTGGACGACCGGCTCCGGGAGCTGCTGCGCGCGGCGCTTCCCGCCGGAGGCTCGAGCGCGATCGGCGCGCTCGAGGACGCGGCCCGGGTCCTCGACACGTCGCTCGCCCAGCCACGCCCGCGGTTCTTCGCGTTCGTCGGCTCGTCGGGGCTCGAGATCGCCGTGCTCGGCGACCTGCTCGCCTCGTGCTTCGACGTGAACCTCGCGCTCTGGGCGGGCGCTGCGTCCGAGGTCGAGGAGCAGGCCGTCCGCTGGGTCAGCGAGTTCATCGGCTTCCCCGCCGCGGCGGGTGCGTTCACGAGCGGGGGGACGATCTCGAACGTCACGGCGCTCGCCGCGGCCCGGGAACGGGCGCTCCCCGGAACGCGGCGCTGCGGGATGGCGGGACAGGCCGGCGCGCTCTACTGCTCGGGCGAGGCGCACTACTCCGTCGTGCGCGCCGCGGAGCTGCTCGGGATCGGCTCCGACCGCGTTCGCGGGCTGCGGCAGGACGGTGCGCGCCGGCTCGCGCCGGAAGAGGTCGCCGCGGCGATCGACCGAGACCGCGACGCGGGCATCGCGTCCATCGCGGTCGTCGCGACCGCCGGCACGACGCTCACCGGCGCGGTCGACCCGATCGACGCGCTCGCCGACGTCTGCGCGGAGCGGGGTACCTGGCTGCACGTCGACGGCGCGTACGGCGTCGCGGCGGCATCGACGACGTCGGCCGGCCACCTCTTCGCGGGGCTCGAGCGCGCGGACTCCGTCACGCTCGACGCCCACAAGTGGCTGTTCCTGCCCAAGGCATGCGGGGTCGTGCTCGTCCGCCGGCGCGAGGACCTCCACGGCGCCCTCGCCCACGAGGAGGACTACGTCCCGCACGACCGGCCCGAGCACCACATGGTCGACATCACCCTCGAGTACTCGCGGCCCTTCCGCGCGCTGAAGCTCTGGCTCGCCTTCCGCGCGCACGGCGCCGACGCGATCCGCGACGCGATCGAGCGGAACCTCCGTCAGGCCCGCCTGCTCCACGACGAGCTCGCCGCCTGTGACGACGTCGAGCTCCTCTGCGGCGAGCCGCCCCTCTCCGTCGTCCCGTTTCGCCACGTCCCGCACGGAGTGGCCGACCTCGACGCGCACAACCTGCGCCTCGTGGCCGCCCTCCAGGAGACCGGAGACGTCTGGGTCGCGCCGGCTACGGTCGACGGCAAGGTCTGCCTCCGCCCGTGCGTTGTCAACTACCGGACGACGGACGAGGACGTCCGCGCTCTCGTCGAGCTCGCCTGCGAGGCCGGCCGCGCGCTCGCCGCGCGCTAGCGCTTCTTCTTCGCGTTCTTGCCGCTCTTGCGGCCGGCGGCGCCGGGGCGCGGCGAGAGCTGCTTCGTGTTGACCGGCATCCCTGCGCCGCCGTGCTCCATGCGGCGCCGGAGCTGACGGTTTGTCGCCTCGGGCATCTGGTTCTCGTCGCCGACCGCCGCCATGTAGGCGCGCCGCTCGCTGGGCGTCAGGAGGTTGAGCATCCGCTGCGCCTGCTCCGGCGTCTTCGGCTCGCCGAACGCCTGGATCTTCTTCATCGCTCCGGCGAGCTCGGGGTTCTGTCGCTCGAGCGCCGCGATCGAGGCCTTCTGGAACCACCGCTTGAAGAGCGGCACCTTCGAGAGGAACGTGACGACCGGCCGCAGGTAGCGGCCGTTGCCGATCCGTCCGAGCACGACGACGCTGCCGAGCAGCAGCAGGAGGACGAGCAGGAGGACGACGGGGATCCAGGTCCAGAACGGCACGGCGCGATCGTACCCGTGCCCCACCGCAAACGTCTTCCCACCGGCCGCCTACAGTTCGCCCGATGACCACCGGACGACGGCGGGCCCTCGTCGGCCTCGGCATCGGGCTCGCCCTCGCGGACTCGTCCGTCGTCACGCTCGCCCTGCCGGACATCCTGCGGCAGTTCGACGTCGAGATCCCCCAGGTCGCCTGGGTGCTGACGTCGTACAATCTCGGGCTCGCGCTCGCCGCGGTCCCGGCGGCGTACGCGGCGCGGCGCTCTCCGCGGCTCGCGTTCGCCGCCGGCACGCTCGTGTTCGCGGCGTCCTCGCTCGCCTGCGGCCTGGCGCCCTCGTTCGGGGTGCTCGTCGGCGCGCGCTGCGTCCAGGCGCTCGGGGGCGCGCTCCTCGTGTGCGCGGCGCTCGACCTCCTGACGGCGATCGACGGCTCCGATGCCCGCGCCGTTCGCACCTGGGCGACCGCCGGCGTGGTCGGCGCTGCCCTCGGCCCGGCAGCGGGCGGGATCCTCACAGAGACCCTCGGCTGGGAGTCGATCTTCCTCGTGCAGGCGCCGCTCGCCCTCGTGACGGGGGTCGCGCTCGTCGGTCTCGAGGCGCGGCGGGTGCGCGGCCCGGCCGGCAGGCCGCACATCCCGGCGAACCTTGCATTGCTCTTGATCTCGGGAGCCCTCACCGCGGCGCTCTTCCTGCTCGTGCTGCTCCTCGTGGACGGCTGGCGCATCGACCCTGCAGCAGCGGGCCTGATCGTCACGGTGCTGCCGATCGCCGCAATCGCCGTGGGACGTGTTGCGCACCGGCTCGGCGGCGCGCGGACGCGCGCCGCGTCGGGCGCGGTGCTGATCGCAGGGGGCCTCGGCGCGCTCGGTGTCCTGCCCGGATCGTCGTGGCTGTGGACGATCGGCCCGCAGCTGCTCGTCGGCGCGGGCCTCGGGCTGTCGCTCTCCGCGCTCACGGAGCGCGCGCTGGAAGGCCGCTCGCCGCAGGCGGTCCACGGAGGCTGGACGATCGCCGCGCGGCACGCCGGCGTCGTGGTCGGGCTCCTTCTGCTGACCCCGATCTTCACGACCGCGCTCGACACGAACGAGGACCGCGCGCTCCGTGCGGGCGCCGCCGCCGTGATCGACAGCTCGATCCCGCCGCTCGAGAAGCTCGGACTCGCGCAGGACGTGCTCGCGATCGTCCGCGCGTCCGACCGAGAGGTGCCCGACGTGCGCGAGGCGTTCGTCGACCGGCCGGACGACGAGGCGTATCGCACGCTCGAGGCGACCCTCGTCTCCGAGCTCGATCGCGCCGTCACCGCCGCGTTTGCGCGTCCGTTCATCCTCGCCGCGCTGCTGGCCCTCGCGGCGCTCGTCCCCATCGCCTGGTCTCGCGGGAGGGTGAGCGTGTGAGGACGGCGACGTTCGTCGGCTCCTGCGTCCTCGCGGTCGCGCTCGTGGCGACCTACGTCGCGCTCGGCGGCACGTCGTACGAGCCGACGCCGGTCGCGAACCCGTGCGCCCCGAGACCGGCCCGGCCGGCGACCGGGACCGACGAGCGGCTCGAGCTCGTCGTGATGGCCGCCGCCGACTCTGCCGCGTGCAAGCTCGGCGTCTCGCGGGAGGAGCTCGTCCTCGCGCTGCGGAGCGTGGACGATCTCGACCGGCTCGCCGCGAAGGAGGGGAAGTCGCGCGACGAACTGGAGGACGCGCTCCGCGACGGGCTCGTCCGTGCCGTCGGCCAGGCGGAGGACGAGGATCTGATCGGCGGCTCGACGGCCGGCGCTCTGCGGTTCGCGGCCGAGCACCTGCCGCTCGGCCTCCTGCTCGACCTGCTGCGCCGGGCCTCGTCGATCCTGGGCTGAGCCGCGTAGGGTTCGGCCCGATGAGCCGCCGGGTGCGGAACATGCTCTTCGGGGCGCTCAGCGTCGCCGTCGTCGTCGTCACGTTCGCCGTCGTCCTGCCGAGGATCGCGAGCTACGAGGACGTCTGGCAGGCGATCCGCACGCTCGACGCGGTCTGGCTGGCCGCGCTCGGGATCACGGTCGTCGCGAACGTCGTGACCTATGCGCCCCCCTGGATGCTCGCGCTGCCGGGGCTCCGGTTCCGGCAGGCGCTCCCGTTCACGCAGGCCTCGACGGCGTTCACGTACGTCGCGCCCGGAGGCGGGCTCGTCGGGATGGCTGGCTCGTACGGCCTGCTCCGCACGTGGGGCTTCGCCCCGAACGACGTCGCGCGCGCCGTGACGGTGACCGGGATCTGGAACCAGCTCGCGAACCTGCTGCTCCCGGTCGTCGCGGTGATGCTCCTCGGGATCGAGGGGGACGACAGCAGCGCGTTTCTCACGACGGTGGCGCTCGTGGGGGCCGCGGTCTTCACGGTCGCTGTCGGCCTCCTCGCGATCGTCCTCTGGACGGACGGCTTCGCGCGCGCGATTGGCGAGCTGGCCGAGCGAGTCCTCAGCCGGCTGCTCCGGGTCGTCCGGCGCGGGCCGGTCTCGGGCTGGCCAGACGGGTTCGTCCGCTTCCGGCGGGAGACCGTCGACCTGATCAGGCGGCGGTGGCACTGGCTGACGCTCGCGGCGATCGCGGGCAACCTGACCGTGTTCGCGGTGCTGCTCGTCGCGCTGCGGGCCGTCGGGGTCGACTCGCACGAGGTGACGGGGATCGAGGCGTTCGCCGGCTGGTCGCTCGCACGCGCGCTGCAGCTCATCCCGCTGACGCCGGGCGGCGTGGGGCCCGTCGAGCTCGGTCTCACGGCGATTCTCGTCGGCTTCGGCGGCGCGAACGCCGAGGTCGTCGCGGCCGTGCTGCTCTATCGGCTCTTCACGATCGTCCCGACCCTGCTGCTCGGGCTCGCGACGATCGCCGCGTGGCGCTGGCTCGGCCCCGGCCGCACGAGGGAAGGAGTCGAACCGGCTGCGGGGAATCCGCCGGGCGGATGAAGGAGCAGAGCCACAAGGACGAGATGTCCGCCGCGCTCCGGGGCGACTTCCAGCGGCTCCGCGAGCGGGGCGTCGCGGTAGAGCTCGCGCCGCAAGAGCCAGGATCGGAGCCCGAGGCGCCGCCCGAGCCCGAGGAGATCGAGCGCGCCGAGCCGACGACGAAGGACGAGCCGCCGCAGGACACGGCCCCGGAGACGGAGCCGGAGCCCGAGCGCCGCGGCTGGTTTTCGCGTCTCGCGGGCCGGTAGGCCGCCGCGGGACGATCGCTAGCGTGTCGCGCTCATGCGCGTCGCGCGAGCACTCGCACGCCTGATCTGGGGCGAGGACGTCGACCGTCCGCTGCGACCCGTCCTGGGCGTCACGCTCGCGTCCTCGGCCGCGGGCTCGGGGCTGTGGAGCTTCATGGCGATCTGGGCGGTCGAGGAGCTCGGCGCGAAGAGCGAGCTTCCCTTCGTGTACCTCGTCGGGGCGGTCTTCGCCGGCGCGAGCGGGTTCCTGGGCGGCTATCTCTCCGACCGCGTCGGCCGCCGTCGCGTGATCCTCTTCGGGCAGGGCGCGTTGGCGGTCTACCCGCTGGTTCTCCTCGCCCTCTCGGACTCGAAGTGGGCGGCGCTCGTCGCGCTGACGCTCGCCGGCGTGTTCGGCTCCCTCGGCGGCTCCGTCGCGCAGGCGATGGTCGCCGATCTCGTGGCGCCGGAGCGCCACGAGGCGGCGTACTCGTCCGTGCGGGTCGCGTCGAATCTCGGCGTGGTGCTCGGGCCGCCGCTCGGCGGCCTCATGCTCGTCGTCGGATCCTGGACGGCGCTCTTCCCGACCGTCGCCGTCCTCTCGGCGGTCGCATGGGTGATCGCGTGGCGGTTCCTGCCGCACCGCGGCGCGTACTCGCCGGAGGGCCCTCCGGAGCGCGGGTCGCTGGGGACGATCCTCCGCGACCGCCCGTTCCTCCTCTTCCTCGGCTCGGCGGTGTTCGCGTGGCTCGTCTACGTCGCGTACGAGGTCGTGCTGCCGGTGTCGCTCGTCGACGGCTTCGGGTACGAGCCGTCGGCCTGGGGCTTCCTCGTCTGGATCAATCCCCTGCTCGTGACGCTGCTGCAAATACACATTACGAGGCGCACGGCCGATGTCTCGCCAGCGCCGAAACTCGTCGCGGCCTTGCTCATCATGGGCCTGCCGTTTCTGCTTCTTGTCTACTCCCACTCGATCCTGACGGTCGTCATCGTCGTGGTGGTGTTTGTGATCGGGGAGATGCTCTGGGTTCCGACGTCACAGGCGGTCGTGGCCGCGATGGCTCCGCAGGACATTCGCGGTGCGTACATGGGCGCGTTCGGAAGCGCCCCTGCCATTGGCTTCGCCCTTGCCCCGCTGATCGGCTTCCAGGTTCGGAACAGCTTCGGGGACGATGCGACGTGGACGATGTTCGCCGCGCTCGGCGTTGTAGCGGCGATCCTGGGCGGCATCGCCATCGTTGGCGTGGGGAGGAGGCGCGAGAGTCTCGTGTCGTCGCCTTCGTAGACATCTGGCGAAACGACCGCGCTCTCTGCGACCATGTCGTGGTGCTCGAGGACGTGCTCATAAGACGCTTGCACGTCCGCTACGAGACCCGTCCAGGGCGCACCACCCCCGTATGGAAGTCGCTTGCTGACCCGGTCATGAAAGGACCATTGGACGTCGCCGACGTAATCTCGCGCCGCGAGTGGTGCGGCCGAGCCGCGGCCCGCACCGGTCAGCGCGGCGCCATTCGATAGCCGACCTCGCGGACGGTTTCGATGCGCATGGGATGCGTAGGGTCATGCTCGATCTTGCGGCGAAGGTTCGAGATGTGGGTGTCGCACGCGCGCGCGTCACCGACGAAGGGCGTGCGCCACAGGTGCTCCATGATCTGTGCACGCGTGAAGACGCGGCCCGGCTCTTCGGCGAGAAGCCTGAGGAGTCGAAACTCCGACGGCGTAAGCCGCACCGCACGACCCTCGACCACGACTTCATGTCTATCGAGATCGATGGCCAGCCCGGCGATCGTGATCTCACTTGTCGAAATCGTTCGATCGAGCTCCCGCCTGCGAAGGATGGCGCGGACTCTGCTGACGAGCTCCGCGGTCGAGAACGGCTTCGTGACGTAGTCGTCGGCTCCGAGCTCGAGCCCGAGAACACGATCCACCTCGGCGTCGCGCGCTGTGAGGAGCAGGATCGGGACGTCGCTTTCGTTGCGAAGGGTGCGGCAGACATCGAGGCCGGAAGTGCCGGGAAGCATCACGTCGAGGATCACGACGTCGAAGATTGCAGCCCGCGCACGCTTGAGGGCGTCGGGTCCGGTCTCGGCCGTTACGACGTCGAAACCCTCCCGCTGCAACGCAAAGGCGAGCGTGTCGAGGATATCGCGTTCGTCGTCGACAACAAGCAGCTTGCTCATTCCGCCACCGCGCGTCCCAGTTCCAGTGCAATCGTGGTACCGGTGCCCGGCTCCGTCGAGATCGACACCTTCCCCTCGATTGCGCGAGCGACTTCTCTGACGATCGCTAGACCCAGGCCGTAGCCGCCACCATTGCCGCCACGGTAGAAGCGGTCGAGCACCCTCTCGGCCTGGGAGGACGCCATTCCCGGTCCGGTGTCCGAGACCGCAACTACCACCCTCTCACCCGCGTAGCGTGCGCTCAGGACGACGTCACGGCCCCCTCCATGCGTGAAGGCGTTCTCGACGAGATTGACGAGTGCCTGTCGTAGGAGTTCTGGATGAGTGAGCGCGATGAGACCTGGCTCGCAGTCGATGGTGAGCTGTCGGCCTCCATGCGCGACGTCATCGCCGATGCTCGTGAGGAGGGGGGAGAGATCGACCACGTCGAGTCTCACGAATTCGGCGCCGGTCTGCGCCCGGGCCAGCGTGAGTAATGCTTCGACGAGGCCGTTGAGCCGTCGTGACTGACGTTCGATCACCTCGATGAAGCGGCTGCGCTGGTCGGCATCGTCCTTGGCGCCCGCCTGGAGGACGTCAACTGCGCTCCCGATCGCGGTCAAGGGCGTGCGGAGTTCGTGGGCGGCGTTCGCGACGAACTCGCGCTCCGCACGTTCGCGCCGCTCACGCAGGGTGACGTCTGTGAGGACGAGCACAGCGGTGTCGGAGCCCCGCGACGGGGGGAGGCCGGCGACGACGAGGGTGGTGTCGGCGTTCGGGCGGATCGTCAAGCTGGTCGATCCGGCATCGGGGTCGAAGAGTCCGGTGATGACTGCCCTGAGCCCCACCCCGGGCCAGGGGTCGGGGAGCAACTGACCCTCTCGCGCGTCGGTACCGAGCAGCTGTCGCGCTCGACTGTTCGCGAATACGATGCGGAGGCTGCGATCGACGGCGACGACCGCCTCCTGCAGTTGTTCGAGCAGCTTCCGTAGACGATCCCGTTCACCTTCGAGGTCGGCGAACGACTGCGCGAGATGCTCGCGCATCTGGTCCACGGTCTGCGCCAGCTCGCCCAGTTCGTCGGGGAACCCTGACCGTAGCTCTCCTTCGAAGCGTCCCCTTTCGATCGCCGCCGCCGCCGAGGCTATCCTTCGGAGTCGCCGGGTAATGAGCACGGCCACCACCAGTCCGATGAGCGCTCCGACGAGCGTAGCCCGGAGCGCCGCGTTGATGATCTCATCCTCAACGATGCCCAGGGCGTCTTCCAAATCAGGGCGATTCGCGAATGCGACGATCGCCCCGAACCGATCGCTTCCTCTGATCGGAAGCGCCACCGTAACGGCCCCTGTCTCGCCGTCTGTCTCGACGTAGCGACGTCCGTCGAGCGCCTGCGCGAGTGCCGTCTCGAGATCGCGTACGTCGCCGAGGTCGACTCCCGCGACGCGGTCGGATGTAACGAGGCGTCCCGCGTCGTCGAATACGAAGAGGGCGATGCGTCGACGGGTTGCGACGTCGGTCGCGACTCTGCGCGCGGCGATGGCGTTCGAGGCCGCCGCGACGCGCGATGCCCCTGCGACCGCCGTTCCAGCGGTCAACTCGGCAGCACGGTCGCGGATGGCGGACTCGCTGCTCGAACGGAAGACCTGCGCGACGACGACGGCCGTCAAGGCGGCGATCCCCGCGAAGACCAACGCAAGCCACCAGCGCATGCTGAACCGCGTCCGTGGCAGCAACGGCATGACGAAAAGGTATGCGCCCCTTCGGGAGAACGGAGCCCGGATGGGCAAACCTCCACACAACCCCGACATGGCGCTCGCCCGTCCGGACGCAACGCGTAGAGACGGCGAGCAGCCTGTCTCGTGTGAGCAGGTTGCCGACGACGTACCCACAGCACCCACCCGCAACACAGCCCGGCTGCCGAGGGCTGCTCATGCCACGCCGCAGCGCGCCACACTTGCGGTCGTCGACGAGGTTCACGCCCAGGACGGCGCGCCCCGGCGCGTCGCAGCGGTGTTCCGCTCAGGGACGACAGTGCGCCGGTTCATCGTCGTCGCGACCGGCCGCTTGCGCCGTCGGTACCCCGTCTCTTGCGTGCGGTGTGATCACACGGATGGACGGGCGTGTGGTGAGCGTACGCAGTCTGCGTCGGGAACTCCGTGACTTACCAGACGACTTCCCGATCGTTGTTTGAGCTGGGTCACGCCGTGCGTCTGGAAGATGTCGCCGGCTGGACGGTCTCCGGTCGACACGGGCAGCTTGGCCACGTCGTGCCCCCCGAGGACGGCGACTGGGGTACCGAGGACCACCCGCTGCTCCTCG
>DASSJV010000009.1:0-14371 GCA_035691005.1 Gaiella sp.
TGGAGCACCGGATGATCAAGAGCGTCAACGTGATCGGTCGCGGCCGCGTGGGATCGGCCCTCGCCGCGCGCCTGGAGCAGCGTGGCATCGAGCTGCGCGAGGACGGCGCCGAGCTGACCCTGCTGTGCGTTCCGGATGCGGCGATTCCGGACGTGGCCCGGGGACTGTCGCCGGAACCGGGCTGGATCGCACATGTCGCCGGAGCGACGCCGCTCTCGGCGCTCGACCCGCACGAGCGGCGCTTCTCGCTCCACCCGCTGCAGACGTTCACACGCGCGCGAGGCCCGGAGCAGCTCGACGGCGCCTGGGCGGCCGTGACGGGCGAGACCGAGAGCGCGCTCGAGGTCGCGACCACGCTCGCGGAGATCCTCGGGCTGCGCCCGTTCGCCCTCGACGACGAGCGGCGCGCGCTGTACCACGCGGGCGCCGCGATCGCCTCGAACTACCTCGTGACCCTGCGCCGCGTCGCCGGAGAGCTGCTCGCCACGGCGGGCGCGCCGCCGGAGGCGCTCGACCCCCTGATGCGTCGCGTGATCGAGAACGGCTTCGCGCTCACGGGCCCGATCGAGCGCGGCGACTGGGAGACCGTCGAGCGGCACCGCGCGGCGATCGCCGAGCACGCGCCGGACCTGCTCGAGGCCTACGACGTGCTCGCGCGCCTGACCCGCGAGGCGGTCGCCGAGGGGAGCGCGGCGTGATCGTCTCGCGCTCGGTCGCCGAGCTCAGGGCCGCGGTCGCCGAGCGCCGTGACGGCCGGATCGGCCTCGTGCCGACGATGGGCGCGCTCCACGGGGGGCACGAAGCCCTCCTCGGCGCCGCGCGGCGGGCGTGCGACACGGTGGTCATGAGCCTGTTCGTCAACCCGGCCCAGTTCGGCGACCCCGCCGACCTCAACGGCTATCCGCGCGACGAGCAGCGCGACATCGAGGTCGCTCGCGACGCGGGCGTCGACGTCGTCTTCGCGCCGTCCGCCGCGGAGCTCTATCCGCCGGGCTACCAGACCTGGGTGGAGGTGACCGAGCTCGGGGCGATCCTCGAGGGTGAGCACCGGCCCGGCCACTTCCGCGGCGTCGCCACGATCTGCCTCAAGCTCTTCACGATCGTCCGCCCCGACGTCGCGTACTTCGGCCAGAAGGACGCGCAGCAGGTCGAGGTGCTCCGGCGGATGATCGCCGACCTCCACCTGGAGCTCGAGCTCGCAGTCGTCCCCACCGTCCGCGACGGCGACGGCCTCGCGCTCTCGTCGAGGAACGCGCGCCTTTCGGCCGACGAGCGCGCGCGGGCGCTCTCGCTCCCGCGCGCGCTCGCGACGCACGACCCCGAGACCGCCCGGACGATCCTCGAGGACGCGGGCCTCGACGTCGACTACGTCGCGGTCGCGCCCTTCGACCCACCTGTCCTCGCTGCCGCCGTGCGCGCCGGCGAGACCCGCCTGATCGACAACAGTCCTCTCGAGGAGGAAGCATGAGCACACGACCCCGCACGCCCGCGCCGGGGACTCCCGCCCCCGGGAAGCTCCCGATCACCGAGCTCGACGCGCTCGTCGAGCGTGGTCAGCCGATCGTGATGATCACGGCGTACGACGCGCCCTCCGGGCGCCTCGCGGACGAGGCGGGAGTCGATCTCGTGCTCGTCGGCGACTCCGCTGCGATGACGGTGCTCGGCCACGACTCGACCGTGCCGGCCACGATGGACGAGATGCTCGTCCTGACCCGGGCCGTGACCCGCGGCGCGCGCCGGCCGCTCGTGATCGCCGACATGCCGTTCGGCTCCTTCCAGGTCTCCGACCACGCCGCCCTCGAAAACGCGATCCGATTCGTCAAGGACGCCGGCGCCGACGCGGTCAAGCTCGAGGGGGCCGGCCCCACCCTGTCGCGTGTCCGCGCGATCGTCGGGGCCGGAATCCCGGTGATGGGCCACGTCGGCCTCACGCCGCAGTCGGCGACGATGCTCGGCGGGTTCAAGGCGCAGGGACGCACGGCCGACAAGGCCGCGCGCCTGCTCGCGGATGCGCTCGCGCTGGAGCAGGCGGGCTGCTTCGCGATCGTGCTCGAGGCAGTTCCCTCGCCGGTCGCCGAGGAGGTGACGCGACGGCTCCACGTCCCGACGATCGGGATCGGCGCCGGGGCGGGCACCGACGGCCAGGTGCTCGTCTGGCACGATCTGCTCGGGCTCTACGACGGGCAGTCCCCGCGCTTCGTCAAGCGCTACGCGGATCTCGCCTCGACGATCCGCGACGCGCTCGCCGGCTATGCCGAGGACGTCCGCGAGCGCGGCTTCCCCGAAGAGGTGCACACCTACGGGATGTCCGACGAGGAGCGCGCCGCCTTCGAGGCCGCCGTCGGCGCTGGATCACAGGGCGGCGGGGAGCACGGCGAACGCCGCTACCAGCACCGCAGCGAGGAGCAGCGCACCCCCGACGCCGCGCCACGGAAGGCGTAGCGTCGTCCGGAGCCCAAGCGCGACGAGCACGGCCGACCACACGACGAAGGCGAGCCCGACCGCCGTCACGACCGCACGCCCGACGCCCTCGTCCGAGCCGCCGGTCCGGAACCAGTCCTCTCCGAACGCGAGCGCGATCAGCGGGACGAGCACGACCAGCGACAGGGCGAGCGGCACGGCGGCGAACGCGACGATCTGACGCGCGATCTTGAACGGCGGGTCGACCCCCACCGCCTTCGCGCCCAGCCAGAGCGCGAGGCCGAGCACGAAGTATCCGGCGGCGCCGTAGAAGAGCCCGCCTACGAACGTGACGACGACGAGCACGAGGAGATCGACCGTCGAGTCGTCCATCACCGTCCCCCACGCGGGCACGAGCAAGATCGCCGCGATGCCGGCGAGGACAGTGATCGCGAGCACCGGCTCCGAGCGCGCGTCGACGTCCGTGTCGTCGGTGTCGGCGAGGGCCGCGAAGACGGAGCGCGGCGCGGTCACGACCCGCGGCACGCGCCGCCACCACTCGCGCGCGGCCGCCTCGCCTGCGATCGCGCGTGCGGCGCCGATCCGGTCGGCGCGCTCGACGGGCTTCACGGGATGGTGCTCGCTCACGCCCCGAGCGTAGCCTCACGCACCCTCCGTCCGTCTCGCACGGCTAGATGCGGGACGAGCGATGAGAGATAGTGAGGCGGTTGTGGACGTGATGTGCGGGGTCTGCGGTGAGGCAAACGACGCCGGCAGGAAGTTCTGCGGCGAATGCGGCACGCCGCTCGCCGTGGCATGCGCGAGCTGCGGGTCGCCCAACGCGCCCGGAATGAAGTTCTGCGGCGAGTGCGGGAGTGCGCTCACGGCCGATGCCGGCGTCACCGGCGCGGCAACGGCTCAGCCACAGGCCGAGCGCCGGCTCGTGTCGGTGCTCTTCGCCGACCTCGTCGGGTTCACGGCCGCCTCCGAGGGACGGGACGCCGAGGACACGCGGGAGCTGCTGACCCGCTACTTCGACCTCGCCCGCACCACCATCGAGCGGTACGGCGGCACCGTGGAGAAGTTCATCGGCGACGCGGTGATGGCGCTCTGGGGCGCGCCGGTCGCGCACGAGGACGACGCGGAGCGGGCCGTTCGCGCCGCGCTCGACCTCGTCGGCGCGATCCCGACGCTCGACGCGAGCCTCCGTGTCCGCGCGGGGGTCCTCAGCGGCGAGGCGGCCGTCACCCTCGGCGCCGAGGGTCAGGGGATGGTCGCGGGCGACCTCGTCAACACCGCCTCGCGGATCCAGTCGGCGGCGGAGTCCGGCACGGTGCTCGTCGGCGAGGCGACGAAGCGCGCGTCGGAGGCGTCGATCGCCTACGACGACGCCGGCGAGCACATGCTGAAGGGAAAGGCGGAGCCGCTCCGGCTGTGGCGGGCACTGCGCGTCGTCGCCGGCGCGCGCGGCTCGCTCCGTTCATCCGGGCTCGAGGCGCCGTTCGTCGGACGCGACCGGGAGCTGCGGCTCGTCAAGGAGCACTTCCACGCGTCCGCCGACGAGGGCCGCGCACAGCTCGTGCTCGTCAACGGCATTCCCGGGATCGGCAAGTCGCGCCTCGCCTGGGAGTTCGAGAAGTACGTCGACGGCCTTGCAGGCGAGACGTTCTGGCACCGCGGGCGCTGCCTCTCGTACGGAGACGGCGTCGCGTACTGGGCGCTGGCCGAGATGGTGCGCATGCGCTGCGGGATCGCCGAGGAGGAGGAGCCGGCCGGCGCCCGGGAGAAGCTCGATCTCGCCCTGTCCGAGTACATCCTGGACGCCGACGAGCGCGCCTGGGTCGAGCCGCGCCTGGCGCACCTCCTCGGTCTCGAGGACGGCGCCGCGGGCGACCAGGAGAACCTCTTCTCCGCTTGGCGGATCCTCTTCGAGCGGCTCGCCGAGGAGTCGCCCACCGTCCTGCTGTTCGAAGACATCCAGTGGGCTGACGCCGGTCTCCTCGACTTCCTCGAGTACCTGCTCGACTGGTCGAGGGGCCACCCGCTGTTCGTCCTCGCGCTGACGCGACCGGAGTTCGCGGAGAAGCGTCCGAGCTGGGGCGCGGGCCAGCGCGGCTTCACCCCGCTCTACCTCGAGCCGCTCCCAGCGGACGCGATGGAGAGCCTCCTCGCAGGTCTCGTACCCGGCTTGCCGCACGATCTCCGCGCGCGGATCCTCGAGCGCGCGGAAGGCGTGCCCCTGTACGCGGTCGAGACGGTGCGGATGCTGCTCGATCGCGGGGCTCTCGCCCGTGAAGGGAATGTCTTTCGCCCCGTCGGCTCGGTCGACCAGCTCGAGGTGCCCGAGACGCTGCACGCGCTCGTCGCGGCTCGGCTCGACGCGCTGACCGCGGCCGAGCGTCGGCTCGTCGAGGACGGCGCCGTGCTCGGCAAGACGTTCACGAAGCAGGGGCTTGCCGTGCTGACGGGCCTTGCCGAGGTGGAGCTGGAACCACTGCTCGCGAGCCTTCTGCGCAAGGAGATCCTGTCCGTGCAGGCCGATCCTCGCTCACCGGAGCGCGGCCAGTACGCCTTCCTCCAGGACATCGTCAAGCGCGTCGCCTACGAGACGCTGTCGCTCCGCGAGCGGAAGGCGAAGCACCTCGCGGCGGCGGAGTTTCTCGAGGGCGTCTCGGGCGAGGAGGACGAGTTCGTCGAGGTCGTGGCGGCGCACTACGTCGATGCCCTCCTGGCCGATCCGGACGCGGCGGACGCCGGCGAGATCCGGGAAACGGCGCGGGAGATGCTCGTCCGCGCCGGAGAGCGGGCAGCGTCGCTCGGCGCCGATGCCGAGGCACAACGCTCGTACCTGCGGGCCGCGGCGCTGTGCGACGATCCGCCCGTCGAGGCGGAGCTGTACGAGCGGGCGGGCACGATGGCCCGCATCGGGGCCCGCGTCGAGGAGTCGCTGCCGCATTTCGAGCGCGCGATCTCGTTGTTCGAGGGGGCGGGCGAGCGCCACGCGGTTGCGCGGGTCCAGGCGCGGCTCGCCGAGGCGGAATGGGATCTCGGGCGGATCGAGGACGGGCTCGAGCGGATGAACCGCTCGTTCGAGCTCCTCTCGAGCGAGGAGCCCGACGCCGACGTGGCCATGCTCGCCGCACAGCTCGGACGCTTCCTCTTCTTCAACGGGCAGCCCGGGCTCGCCCTGGAACGCGTCGAGTCGGCGCTCGCGATGGCGGAGAGCCTCCTCTTGCCGGAGGTGCTCGCCCAGGCGCTCACGACGAAAGGCGTCCTCCTGACGTCGCGGGGTCGCCGCGAAGAGGGCATTGCGTTGCTCCGCTTCGCGATCGACTCCGCGCTCGAGCACGACAAGCCGTCGACTGCGCTCAGAGCGTCGTTCAACCTCGCCGATGCCCTTGGTCAGGTCAACCGCTTCGCCGAAGGCGCAGAGACGGTCCGTGCCGGTCTCGCCCAGGCCCGCCGGGTCGGGAACCGGTACTGGGAGATCTCGTTCCTGGGCCAGCTCTACCCCTTCCTCTCGCTCGGCGAGTGGGACGAGGCGCTCGCGATGTGCGCCCAGCTGCCCATCGACGACTGGGCGAGCTTCCGGCAGGCGTTCGCCACCATGCCGCTCGTCGAGGCGACGGTGCTCGGGCATCGGGGCGAGGTCGATCGCGTTCGAGGGATGCTGGCGCGCTTCGAGGACATGAGCAGCTCGGGCGACGAGCAGGAGCGCTCTGCGTACCGCTCCGGCCTCGCCCGGTTCCAGCTCGCGAGTGGAAAGCTCGGGGAGGCGCTCGCCGATGCAGAGGAAGCGTTTGCCTCGCATCTCCATTTCGGCTTCGGCTCCGAGTTCGTCAAGGAGGGATTCGTCACGGCGGTCGAGGCTGCCCTCCAGCTCGGCGACAGCGCGAAGGCGGCCGAGCTCGTCGCGGTCGTCGACGCGCTGCCTCCCGGGGGCACGAACCTGTTCTTGCAAGCCCAGAACAGCCGCTTCCGCGCCCATCTCGTCGCCGAGAGCGACCCAGCCGAGGCCGACCGCCTGTTACGGCGTTCAGCCGCGTACTTTCGCGAACTCAGCGCCCCCTTCCCGCTCGCCGTCGTGGAGACGGAGCACGCGGAGCTGCTGCTCGCCGGTGGTGGCGACGCGTCCGAGCTCATCGCCGAGGCAACCTCGATCTTCGGACGCCTCGGAGCGCAGCCGTGGCTCGAGCGTCTCGCCGGGCTCCGGGCCAGGGTGACGGCATGACTTGCACCGCCTGCGGAACCCTCAATGCCGAGGGCGCGAAATTCTGCGCGGAGTGCGGCCAGCCGCTCGCGCAGGCCTGTCCGACGTGCGGGAGCGAGGTCGCAGCGGGCGCCAAGTTCTGCTCGGAGTGCGGCGCTTCGCTCGTCGCGCGAGCGGAGCCGCGCGCCACGGACGCGCGGCAACCGCAGGCCGAGCGGCGTCTGGTCTCGGTGCTCTTTGCGGATCTCGTCGGCTTCACGTCGGCGTCGGAGGAGCGCGACGCGGAGGACACGCGGGAGCTCCTGACCCGCTACTTCGACACCGCACGACAGATCGTCGAGCGCTACGGCGGTGTCGTCGAGAAGTTCATCGGCGATGCAGTGATGGCCGTCTGGGGCGCGCCGGTTGCGAACGAGGACGACGCCGAGCGCGCGGTGCGGGCCGCGCTCGAGCTCGTCGCGGCGATCCCCGCGCTCGACCCCGCGCTCCAGGCCCGCGCCGGGGTGCTGACCGGCGAGGCGGCGGTCACGCTCGGCGCGGAAGGCCAGGGCATGGTCGCAGGCGACCTCGTCAACACCGCCTCGCGGATCCAGTCGGCGGCCGAGCCCGGCGCCGTGCTCGTGGGCGAGACGACCCGGCGCGCGGCAGAGGCGGCGATCGCGTTCGAGACGGCGGGGGCACACGAGCTGAAGGGCAAGGCGGAGCCGACACCGTTGTGGCGCGCGCTGCGCGTCGTCGCCGCCCGCGGCGGCGAGGGCCGCTCGACCGGCCTCGAGGCGCCGTTCGTCGGCAGGGAGCGCGAGCTGCGGCTCGCGAAGGACGTGTTCCACGCGACCGCCGAGGAGGGCCACTCCCACCTGCTCTCCGTCGTCGGGGTCGCGGGCATCGGCAAGTCGCGACTCGCCTGGGAGTTCGAGAAGTACGTGGACGGGCTCGTCGGGCAGGCGTGGTGGCATCGCGGCCGCTGCCTCGCCTACGGCGAGGGCGTCGCGTACTGGGCGCTCGCGGAGATGATCCGCATGCGGGCGCGGATCGCCGAGGACGAGCCCGCCGCAGAAGCACTCGCCAAGCTCGGGGCCGTCGTCCAGGAGATCGTCTCCGACGAAGAGGAGCGCGCGTTCGTCGAGCCACGCCTCCAGCATCTCTTGGGGCTCACCGACCGGACCGCGCCCGACCGGCAGGACCTGTTCTCCGCCTGGCGCCTGTTCCTCGAGCGCATGGCCGAGCAATACCCCGTGATCCTCGTCGTCGAGGACATCCAGTGGGCCGACGCGGCGCTGATCGAGTTTCTCGAGTACTTGCTCGAGTGGTCGCGCGCATTCCCGATCTTCGTGCTCACGCTGGCCCGCCCCGAGGTGTCGGAGCGGCATGAGACCTGGGGCGCCGGGATCCGCAGCTTCACCTCGCTCCAGCTCGAGCCGCTGTCCGACGACGCGATCGACGCGCTCCTGCGCGGTCTCGTCCCCGGGCTCCCCGACGACGCGGTGGCGCGGATCCGCGAGCGCGCCGACGGGATCCCGCTCTACGCGGTGGAGACGGTCCGCGCGCTGCTCGACCGCGGCCTGCTCGAGGCGGTCGAGGGCGAGTACCGCGTCGTCGGCGACCTCAGCGACCTCGACGTCCCCGAGACCCTCCACGCCCTGATCGCGAGCCGGCTCGACGGTCTGGCCGAGGCCGAGCGCCGCCTCCTGCAGGACGCCTCCGTCCTCGGCAAGACGTTCTCCGCGCGCGGGCTGGCCGCGCTCTCCCCGCCGGCCGACGACGTCGAAGGGCTCCTCGCCACGCTCGTCCGCAAGGAGCTCCTCTTCCTCGACACCGACCCGCGCTCCCCCGAGCGCGGTCAGTACGGGTTTCTCCAGGCGCTCGTCCAGCGCGTCGCGTACGAGACGCTCTCGCGCCGCGATCGCAAGGCCAGGCATCTCGCCGCGGCCCGGTATCTCGCCGAGCAGGCCGGGATCGACCCGGACGAGATCGCCGAGGTGATCGCGACGCATTACCTCGACGCGCACCGAGCCGAGCCCGGGGGCGCGGACGCCGGGACGATCAAGGACGAGGCGCGAGCCTGGCTCGCGCGCGCCGGCGAGCGCGCAACGTCGCTCGCCGCGACCGAGGACGCACTCCGCGTGTTCTCGGCCGCGGCGGAGCTCGCCGACGACCCGCTCGAGCGGGCGCGGCTCCTCGAGCGCGCGGGTCATCGTGCGCGTGCGGCCGACCGGCTCGACGTCTCGGAGACGCTTCTGCGCGAGGCGCACGCGCTCACCGAGGCCGCCGGGGCGACGCACGATCGGGCGCGTGTGGCCGCCGCCCTCGGCCTCACCGTCTGGCAGCGCGGCCGTCTGGAGGAGGCGATCGCGCTCATGGAGGACGCCTTCGCCGTCCTCTCGGGCGACGAGCTCGACCCGGACGTTGCGACGCTGGCCGCCCAGCTCGGGCGGCTTCATCACTTCGCCGGCAACCCCGAGCGGGCCGCGGCGCGGATCGAGGCCGCGCTCGACATCGCGGAGGAGCTGCGACTGCCGGAGGTAATTGCATCGGCGCTCAACACGAAGAGCCTCATCGTGCGCAACCACCTCTACGAGTCGGACGCGCTGCTGCGCCAGGCGCTCCGCATCGCGCTCGACAACGACCTCGTGTTCGAGGCGCTGCGGGCGTACAACAACCTCGTCGTGCTCGTCACCTCGCACGACCGCGACGAGGAGGCCCTTGCCCTCCTCCACGAGAGCCTCGCGCTCGCCCGTCGTCGCGGCGACCGCTTCTGGGAGACACGCCTGACGGTCGGGTTGTGCGAGGACGAGCGCCTGCGCGGCGCCTGGGGCGACTCCCTCGAGCGCGCCGCGGAGTTGTCGCTGGGCGAGGCCGCGGGAGACGCGGTGTTCGCCTCTGTGCTCGCGGGGCAGGCGCGGATCCACATCGAACGCGAGGACGACGAGCTTGCGCGGACGCTGCTCGCGAGGCTGCCGACCGACACGGGCACCGCCGACGTGCAGATGCGCGGCATCGCCCTGTGGCGGCGGTACGTCGAAGCCGAGCTCGACGAGCGGTACGACGATGCGATCGCCGGCGTCGACGAGAGCATCGTGGACGCGGCAGACCTTCTCCCCGCCCAGGTCATCGCCGAGCTGCTCTACGACGCGGCGCGGTACGCGACTCTCGCGGGCGACCACGCGGCAGCGCTGCGCGTCGCGGAAAAGGTGGACGCTCTCCCGGCGACGATGCACGTCCGAGCCGTGAACGCGCAGCTCAACCGCCTGCGCGCGAACGCCGCCGCCGCGGCCGGCCGGGACGACGAGGCGGCCGACGCCTACGCGATCGCGCTCGCGAACGCGCGCAACCTCGACTATGCGTACTGGCTCGCGCCCGTGCTCGCCGACTACGGGATCTGGCTCAACGCGACGGGCCGGGCCGAGGAGGCGGCGCCGCTGCTCGCCGAGGCGCGCGAGCTGTTCGAGCGGATGGGCGCGACCGTGTGGCTCCGCCGGCTCGACGCGGTCGCGCCGGTTACGACGGCCAGCGCCTGACCGTCGTGCGCGTCAGGCCGCGGCCGCGGCGGGCTCGGCGAGCACCGCGCGGAGGAACTGCCCCGTGTACGACTCCTCGTGCTCTGCGACCTGCTCCGGCGTCCCGGTCGCGATCACCTCGCCGCCCGCCTCGCCGCCCTCGGGCCCGAGGTCGACGAGCCAGTCGGCCTGCTTGATCACGTCGAGGTTGTGCTCGATCACGAGCACCGTGTTCCCCGCGTCGACGAGCCGCTGGAGCACCTCGAGGAGCTTCTCGATGTCCGCGAAGTGGAGCCCCGTCGTCGGCTCGTCGAGGATGTAGAGCGTCCGCCCCGTCGCGACCTTCGAGAGCTCGGCGGCGAGCTTCACGCGCTGCGCCTCGCCGCCCGAGAGCGTCGTCGCCGGCTGGCCGAGCCGGATGTAGTCGAGCCCGACGTCGTGCAGCGTCTGCAGGCGCCGCCGGATCTTCGGGATCTTCGAGAAGAACTCGAGCGCCTCCTCGACCGACATCTCGAGCACGTCTGCGATCGACTTGCCCTTGAAGCGCACCTCGAGCGTCTCGCGGTTGTAGCGCCGCCCGTGGCAGGTCTCGCAGGGGACGTAGACGTCGGGCAGGAAGTGCATCTCGATCTTGATCTGCCCGTCGCCCTTGCACGTCTCGCAGCGGCCGCCGCGGACGTTGAACGAGAACCGCCCCGGCTTGTAGCCGCGAACCTTCGCCTCGGGCGTCAGCGAATAGAGCTCGCGCACGTGCGTGAAGAGGTCGGTGTACGTGGCGGGGTTGGAGCGCGGTGTCCGGCCGATCGGCGCCTGGTCGATCTCGATCACCTTGTCGAAGCAGTCGATCCCCTCTACCGCGTCGTGCGCGCCGGGCTTCGTCCGCGTCCGGTTGAGCCGGTTCGCCAGCGCCTTGAACACGACCTCGTTCACGAGCGTCGACTTCCCCGACCCAGAGACGCCCGTCACCGCGATCAGCTTTCCGATCGGGAACTCGACGTCGATCGACTTCAGGTTGTGCTCTCGGGCGCCGAGCACCGTGAACGTCCCCCGGTCCTCGGTGCGACGCTCGGGCACCTCGATGCGCCGACGGCCGGAGAGGAAGTCCCCCGTGACCGAGCGCTTGTTGCGCGTCACCTGGGCTGCAGTCCCCTCCGCGACGACCTCGCCGCCGTGCTCTCCGGCACCGGGCCCCATGTCGACGAGCCAGTCCGCTGTGCGCATCATCTGCTCGTCGTGCTCGACGACGAGCACGGTGTTGCCGAGGTCGCGCAGCCGCTCGAGCGTGCCGATCAGGCGGCCGTTGTCGCGCTGGTGGAGCCCGATCGACGGCTCGTCGAGGATGTAGAGGACGCCGACGAGCTGCGAGCCAATCTGCGTCGCGAGCCGGAGCCGTTGCGCCTCGCCGCCCGAGAGCGTCCGCGCCGCGCGGTCGAGGTTCAGGTAGCCCACGCCGACGTCGTCGAGGAACGTCAGCCGCTCGCGGATCTCCTTGAGGATCCGCCTCCCGATCAGCTCTTCCGTCGGCGTCAGCTCGAGCCCGTCGACGAACCGGAGCGCCGCGGTGACCGACTGCTGCGCGAACTCGTGGATCGACCTGCCGCCGACCGTGACCGCGAGCACCTCGGGCTTGAGCCGGGCGCCGTGGCAGACCGGGCACGGCCGCATGGACATGTACTCCTCGATCCGCTCGCGCTGCTGCGACGAGTCGGTCTCGCGGTACCGCCGCTGGAGGCTCGAGAGCAGCCCCTCGAAGGCCATCGTGTACCGCCGCGTGCGTCCCATCCGGTTGCGGTACGTGACGAGGATCCGGTCGCCGCCCGTGCCGTGGAGGAAGCGGTCCTGCTGCTCGCGGTCGAGCTCGCGCCACGGTGTGTGCAGGTCGATCTCGTAGCGGTCGGCGACGGCCTTGATCACCGCCTCGTAGAAGCCCTGGCCGCCGAGCGACCACGGCACCAGCGCGCCCTCCTCGATCGAGAGGCTCGCGTCGGGCACGAGCAGGTCGGGGTCGATCTCGAGCTGCGAGCCGAGCCCCGTGCAGCGCGGGCACGCGCCGTGCGGCGCGTTGAACGAGAAGATCCTCGGCTCGAGCTCGGGCAGCGAGACGCCGTGCTCCGGGCACGCGAAGTTCTCGCTGTAGAGGAACGCGTCCCCGTCGACCACGGCGATCGAGACGAGCCCCTCGGCGAGTGACGTCGCCGTCTCCACGCTCTGCGTGAGGCGCTGGCGAAGGTCGGGCTTCATCACGAGCCGGTCGACCACGACCTCGATCGTGTGCTTGAACTTCTTGTCGAGGACGATCTCCTCCTCGAGCAGGCGCTGCTCGCCGTCGACCTTCACGCGGGTGAAGCCGTCGCGGCGAAGCTCCTCGAGGACGTCCCGGAACTCGCCCTTGCGCCCGCGCACGATCGGCGCGTCGACCGTGAACTTCGTCCCCTCGGGGAGCGCGAGCACCTGCTCGACGATCTGGTCGAGAGACTGCCCCGCGATCGGGCGCCCGCAAATCGGGCAGTGCGGCCGGCCGACCCGCGCGTACAGGAGGCGCAGGTAGTCGTAGACCTCGGTCACCGTGCCCACGGTCGAGCGCGGGTTGCGCGACGTCGTCTTCTGGTCGATCGAGATCGCCGGGGAGAGCCCGTCGATCGAGTCGACGTCGGGCTTCTCCATCATCTGGAGGAACTGCCGCGCGTAGGCGGAGAGCGATTCGACGTAGCGGCGCTGCCCCTCGGCGTAGATCGTGTCGAACGCCAGGCTCGACTTCCCCGACCCGGAGAGGCCGGTGACGCAGACGAGCGCGTTCCGGGGGAGCGTGACGGTGACGTTCTTGAGGTTGTGCTCCCGTGCGCCGTGGACGACGAGATGGTCGGCGGGCATACAGCGTCTAGTTTATCGCCCGAACGTACGTTCGTCCAACAGGCCCTAGGCCTTGCGCCAGCGGCCGAAGATCAGGCCGCCGATGGTGAAGCCGAGCCCGAACGTGCCCACGGCGAACGCACCGACGGCGACGGCCTTGCGCCACATCGCCATCTGCTGCCAGCGGCCGAGCGCCTCGCGCTCCTGCGCGGTGAGCTCCTCCCCGCGCCGCTGCTTGCGGAGCGCGCCCCCGGCCTGGAGGCCCAGGTAGAGGTCGTCGAAGATCTCGGGGCCGTCCGACACGTCACGAGTGTATAGCCTCGTCCGGCCGTGCCCGAACCTCGTTCCGCCCCGCGTCCGGCCGTCGCGGTGTTCGACGTCGACGGCACGCTGACGATCGGCGACTGCGTCCTGCCCTTCCTCCGGCGCGCCGCCGGAACGCGTCTCGTGACGACGCTCCTGCGGCATCCGCTCGCGCTCGCGACGGGTCTCGCGCGCCGCGACCGGGACCGCGTGAAGGCGCTCGCGTGCGCGTCGCTCGCGGGGATCCCGGGCGCCGAGATCGACCGCCTCGGCGAGGCGTTCGCGCGCGAGGTCGCCGCCACCGGGCTGCGCGACGACACGACCACGCGCCTCCGGCGGCACCGGGAGCGCGGCCACACTGTCGTCCTCGCGTCGGCGTCCCTCGACCCGTATCTCGTGCCGCTCGGCCGTGTGCTCGGCGCCGACGAGATCGTCTGCACGACGCTCGAGCGCGACGCCGCCGGACGGCTGACCGGGCGGCTCGCTGGGGCGAACTGCCGCGGCGCCGAGAAGGCCCGGCGCGTCCGGGCGCTGCTCGACGAGCGCGGGCTGGCGGACGCGGAGGTCTGGGCCTACGGCGACTCCGCCGGAGACGAGCCGCTCCTCGCAGGCGCCGACCACGCGCTGCGCGTCGACGGCGTGCGCGTCGTCCCCGACCCGTGACGAGCGCCGCTCGCTAGCATCCCGCCGGTGGCCGACGCCCTGACCGAGCTGCGGAGCAAGCTTGCGCAGATCACCGACCTCCGCACCGCGGGACGGGTCCTCGAGTGGGACCAGCTCGTGATGATGCCGCACGGCGGCGCCGCGACCCGAGGCGACCATCTCGCCACGGTCTGGCGCCTCGCGCACGAGCTGTTCGTGCGCGACGAGATCGGCGAGCTCATCGAGGAGGCCTCCTCCCAGCTCGACGGCGTCGGGCCCGAATCGGACGAGGCGTGCCTCGTCGCGGTCGCGCGGCGCGACTGGGAGAAGGCGCGCCGGGTGCCGGCCGACCTGCAGGCCAACATGACGAAGCTCGCATCCGAGGCGGTCGAGGCGTGGACGGTCGCGCGCTCGGAGAACGACTACGCGAGTTTCCGTCCGTGGCTCGATCGCACGCTCGAGCTCAAGC
>DASSJV010000010.1:0-6876 GCA_035691005.1 Gaiella sp.
GCCCTCCCCACCCGGATCTGCCAGCACCACCCGAAAGGATCACATGGCCACCCGTTCCAGCCTGATGGAGTTCCAGACGCCCAGGATCTCGTCCGAGGACGCCGACGAGCGCGCCGGGCGGTTCACGATCGAGCCGCTCGACCGGGGCTTCGGCTACACGTTCGGCAACTCGCTCCGGCGGGTTCTGCTGTCGTCCCTCGAGGGCGCCGCGGTCACCGCGGTCAAGATCGAGGGCGTCTCCCACGAGTTCACGACGCTGCCTGGCGTCCGCGAGGACGTCACGGACGTCATCCTCAACCTCAAGAGCCTCGTCTGCCGGCTGCACGGCGAGTCGCCCGAGATCGAGGTGCACGTGTCGAAGCGCGGCCCCGGTGCGGTGACCGCCGCCGACATCGAGGCGCCCGCCGACCTCGAGATCCTGAACCCGGAGCTCGAGCTCGCGCACCTCGCGGACAAGGGCAAGCTCGAGATGACGCTCACGATCGGCAGGGGCCGCGGGTACGTCCCGGCCGAGCTCAACCGCGGGCCCGACACGACGATCGGCGTGATCCCGATCGACTCGATCTTCTCGCCCGTGCGGCGCGTCTCCTACGAGGTCGACGCTGCCCGTGTCGGGCAGCGCACCGACTACGACAAGCTCGTCCTCGACGTCTCGACGGACGGGTCGGTGGCCCCGAAGGACGCGATCGCCGAGGCGGCGGAGATCCTCATCCGCCAGCTCGCGATCTTCACCGACCTCGAGAAGATCGACATGGGCGAGATCGCCGCCGCCGAGGCGGAGGCGCCCTCGACCTCGCACGGGATGGAGAACTTCCCGATCGAGGAGCTCGAGCTCGGCGTCCGCTCGTACAACTGCCTCAAGCGCGTCGGGATCGAGACGATCGGCGACCTCACCTCGAAGTCGGACGGCGAGCTCGCCGCGATCCCGAACTTCGGTCGCAAGTCGATCGAGGAGGTCCGCGAGACGCTCGCCGCCCACGGGCTCACGCTCAAGGGCGAGGAGCTGCCCGCCTAGGGTTCCGCCGATGAGGCACGCGCGCTCCGGAAAGAAGCTCGGCCGCGACTCGGCGCACCGCAAGGCGCTCTACTCGAACCTTGCCGGCGCCCTGATCACGCACGGCCGCATCGAGACCACCGAGGCGAAGGCGAAGGCCGTCAAGCCGTACGCGGAGAAGATGATCACGCTCGGCAAGCGAGGCGACCTCCATGCGAGGCGCCTCGCGATGGCCGAGCTCCGCTCGAACGACGTGGTGCACAAGCTGTTTTCGGAGGTCGCGCCCCGGTTCGCGGAGCGGAACGGCGGCTACACGCGCGTCGTGAAGCTCGGCCCGCGTCAGGGCGATGCCGCGTCGATGGCGCTCCTCGAGCTCGTCGACTACGACCCGACGGCGTAAGCCGTCTGTCCGCCGTAGGCGGGCCAGGGGAAGGGGTCTGGGGGAACCGGGAGGTTCCCCCAGCTCGTGCGGCGCCCCGTCTGTCCGCCGTAGGCGGACCAGGGGAAGGGGCCCGGGGGAACCGGGAGGTTCCCCCAGCTCGTACAGCGCCATAGTCTTGCGGCGTGCTCACCATCATCGCGATCGTCCTCGCGCTCACGGTGCTCCCGTCGCCGTGGGGCGCCGTGGCCGTCGTCGGAGCGTTCGCGATCGATGCCGCGGAGACGGCGTTCTTCGTCCGGTGGTCGAAGCGGCGGCGCGCGACCGTCGGGGTCGAGACCCTGGTCGGCAGGCGCGCAGTCGTCGTCCGCTCGCTGACGCCGCGCGGGCAGGTGAAGCTCGACGGCGAGGTCTGGGAGGCGCGCGGGCCGGAGGGGCTCCCGTCAGGGAGCGAGGTCGTCGTCACGCACGTCGATGGGCTCGTGCTCGACGTCGAGCCGTGGGGCGGCACGTAGCACTGTGTTACAAGCACCTCCGTGCCGACGCTGCGCCTGACCCTCGAGTACGACGGCACCGGCTTCAGGGGATGGGCGCGGCAGCCGGGGGAGAGGACCGTCGAGGGAGTCCTGCGAGAGGCGCTCGACGCCGTCCTGCCACGCTGGGACGGTCTCGTCGTCGCGGGCCGCACCGACGCGGGCGTGCATGCGACCGGCCAGGTCGCGAGCCTCGAAGCCGAGGGCGGCCCTCCCGTCGAACGCCTCGCCGAGGCGCTCAACAGCGCGCTGCCCGCCGACGTCGCCGTGTCCTCCGCGGACGAAGCGCCCTCGGGGTTCCACGCCCGCTTCTCCGCCAGGGGGCGCTCGTACCGCTACGTCGTGCTGAACCGCCGGGAGCGCGCGCCTCTCCGCGCGCGCCGAGCGCTCTGGTGGCCCCGGCCGGTCGATGCGGACGAGCTCGAGCAGTGCGCGGCCGCGCTTCCCGGTGAGCACGACTTCACGGCGTTCACGCCGACGGAGACGCAGCACGAGGCCTTCCGCCGCGAGGTCCGGGCCGCGGCGTGGGAGCGCCACGGAGACGAGCTCCACTTCACCGTCACCGCCGACTCCTTCCTGCGGCACATGGTGCGCACGCTCGTCGGGACGATGCTCGAGACGCCGGAGTCGATCCCGCAGCTGCTCGAGGGCCGGCCGAGGAGCGAGGCGGGGATGACGGCGCCGCCGTGGGGTCTCTACCTCGAGCACGTGCAGTACCCGTAGCCCAGCCCGGCGGACCCGCCTGAGGCGCCTGGCTACGATCGCTGCGTGCGCTTCCCCATCGTCCTCTTCGACCTCGACGGCACGCTGATCGACTCGGGGCCGATCATCCTCGCGTCGATGAAGCACGCGTCGCTCGCCGTGCTCGGGCGGGAGCCGGACGAGGAGCTCGTCCGCGCCGCGATCGGCGGCCCCGGGCTGATCGCGCAGATGCGCGACCTCGACCCGGACCGCGTCGACGACCTGGTCGAGGCGTACCGGCTCCACAACGAGCCGCTCCACGCCGAGCTGGAGGCCTTCGACGAAGTCCTCCGCCTGCTGCCCGTGCTCCGGGGTGAGGGCCGCCGGCTCGGGATCGTCACCGCGAAGCGTCTCCGCACGGTCGGCCTCGCGCTCGATCGCTTCCCGCAGCTCGCCGAGGCGATGGACGTCGTGATCGGCGCAGATGACACCGAGCGGCACAAGCCCGATCCCGACCCGTTGCTCGAGGCGCTTCGGCGTCTGGAGGCCGACCCGGCCGAGGCGGCGTACGTCGGAGACTCGCCCTACGACGTCAAAGCGGGGAACGCGGCCGGCGTGTTCACCGTCGCCGTCGGCTGGGGCGGCATCCACCCCGACGAGCGCCTCCTGCGCGCCGGCCCCGACGCGCTCGTGCACACGGCCGAGGAGCTGCATGGCGTCCTCTGAGCAGGTCGACGTCGGCTCGCGCGCGGCCGAGCTCCGCCGGCTCGTCGCGCACCACAACCACCGTTACCACGTCCTCGACGACCCGGAGATCCCGGACAGCGCGTTCGACGCGCTGTTCGACGAGCTGAAGGCGATCGAGGAGGCGCATCCCGAGCTCGTCACGGAGGATTCCCCCACCCAGCGGGTCGGCGGCGAGCCCGCATCGGGGTTCACGAAGGTCGAGCACCTCCAGCCGATGGGCTCGCTCGAGAAGGTCACGACCGGCGAGGCGCTCGAGAAGTGGGCGGGCGACGTCCGCAAGCGCCTCGGCACCGACGAGCCCGTCGTCTACGTGATCGAGCCGAAGATCGACGGGTCGGCGATCTCGCTCCTCTACGAGAACGGCACCTTCGTCCGCGGGGCCACGCGCGGCGACGGGCTTCGCGGCGAGGACGTGACGAGGAACCTGCGCACCGTCGACACCGTGCCGCTCTCGGTCCTCCTCTCCGGCGGCGAGGCGCCGCCGCCGCGGCTCGAGGTGCGTGGCGAGATTTACTTCCCGCTGTCAGGCTTCGCCCGGTTCAACGAGGCGCAGGTCGCGGCGGGCAAGAAACCGGCGCCGAACCCGCGCAACGCGGCCGCGGGCTCGCTCCGCCAGCTCGATCCACGGGTGACCGCCGCCCGGCCCCTCGCGCTCTGGGTCTACGGCTTCGGCGTCCGTGAGGGCGAGTTCCCGCAGACGCAGTGGGAGATGTTGCTGTGGCTCCGCGAGCACGGGTTCCGTACGAACCCCCACGCCGAGCGGCTGGAGTCGATCGAGGAGGTCGCCGAGCGCTGTGACGCGTGGGAGACGAGACGCGCCGAGCTCGACTACGAGATCGACGGCATCGTGATCAAGGTCGACGACCTCGACCAGCAGCGCCGCCTCGGCGAGCTGCACGGTCGGCCCCGCTGGGCGCGCGCCTTCAAGTGGGCGCCCTCGACGGCCGTGACGACGCTGCAGAAGATCCACATCCGCGTGGGCCGGACGGGCGCGCTCAACCCGTGGGCGCAGCTCGAGCCTGTGCACGTCGGCGGGGTCACGGTCTCGAACGCGACGCTGCACAACGAGGAGGACATCAACCGCAAGGACATCCGCGAGGGCGACCTCGTGATCGTTCAGCGCGCGGGAGACGTGATCCCGCAGGTCGTCGGCCCGGCCGGGGAGCATCGGAAGGGCACGAAACCCTTCCGCATGCCGACGCACTGCCCACTCTGCGGCTTCGAGGTCGTGAAGCCGGAGGGCGAGGTCATGCACCGGTGCCCGAACCGCGCCTGCCCCTCGCGCGGGCTCGAGACGCTGATCCACTGGGTCAGCGCCGCGATGGACATCGAGGGCGTGGGCGAGCAGTTCGTGCGCCGCCTGTGGGACGCCGGCCTCCTGCGCTCGATGCCCGACCTGTACCGCCTCACGGTCGAGCAGCTGACCGAGCTCGACGGGTACGGAGAGATCTCGGCGACGCGCGCGGTCGAGGCGATCGAGGCGTCGAAAGCACAGCCGTTCTCGCGGGTGCTGTTCGGGCTCAACATCCCGAAGATCGGCTGGGTGCTCGCGCGGAACCTCGCGCAGCACTTCGGCACGGTCGACGCGCTGATCGCCGCGAGCCAGGAGGAGCTCGAGGAGACCGAGGGCATCGGCCCGGACCGCGCGGAGCTCGTCGCGGAGTGGTTCGCCGAGGAGGAGAACGTCGCGCTCGTCCGCGAGCTCGAGTCGCTCGGGCTGACGATGCGCGCCGGCGAGGCCGAGCGTCCGGTGGAGGGGCCGCTGAGCGGGCGGCAGTACGTGATCACCGGGACGCTCGAGGCGTACACGCGGGAGGAGGCGACGGCCGCGCTCGAGGCCCTCGGCGCGAAGGTCTCGGACTCCGTTTCGAAGAAGACGGCCGGCGTGATCGTCGGCGAGAACCCGGGCTCGAAGGCGCA
The DNA here is from genome assembly GCA_035691005.1 of Gaiella sp. Classification (GTDB taxonomy): domain Bacteria; phylum Actinomycetota; class Thermoleophilia; order Gaiellales; family Gaiellaceae; genus Gaiella. The sequence continues at coordinate 5,255 of DASSJV010000010.1, forward strand.
GAAGGCGCAGAAGGCGGGCGTCCCGATCCTCGCCGAGGCCGACCTGCGCGGGCTGCTCGCCGCCGGCTAGTCCGCGGCCGGCGAGGAAGTCGAGCGGCCGTACGGCGAGCGGGCGAGCGCGGTCACGAACCGGTCCTGCGCGGCGCGGGCGGACCAGAACGAGACCGGTGACCCGTTCTGCACCACGGAGAACACGATCCCGTCGCCGATCACCCCCGAGAGACTGCACGAGAGGTCGGTGGTGCCGGTCTTGCCGCGCACGATCCCCGCGAGGCCCGGCAGGCGCGTGTCGAGCGTGCCGCTCAGGCCGGCGACGGCGAACGACTCGACGAACGCCTTCCCGATCCGCGGGTCTTGCAGGCCGGCCCGGATCACGCCGGCGAGCGCGGCAGGTGTCAGCCGGTCGAGCGACGAGAGCCCCGACCCGTCGACGATCCGGACGCCGCGCACGGGGATCCCCGCCGTGCGCATCTCCGCGAGCACGACCCTCGCGCCGCGGGCGGTCGTGCCCACTCCGCCGTCGAGCGTCCCCAGGTGCTTGAGCAGCATCTCCGCGACGAAGTTGTCGCTGTCGCGGTCCATCTCGCGGACGATCGACGCGAGCCGCGGCGAGCGGTCGACGGCGATCGTCAGGGCCCGGCGCGGGGCGCGCCCGAGCGCGTGCCTGCCGACGACGGAGACGCCCTGCGCGACGAGCGCGTCGCGGAGCGAGCGGGCGGCGAGGAGCGGCGGCGACAGCGCGGGCCACCCGTGCGCGCGGTCGACGACGAGCGCGGAGAGCGGGGGAGACTCGCCGCCGACGAAGTAGGCCTTCCACCCGGGGGCCCCTCTCTGGCCGTCGAAGGCCGACTCGTCGCCCCGGATCCTTCCGGTCACCCGCGTGATCCCCGTTGCGCCCACCCGTGCGGCGAGTCGGCGCACGTCGGTGGTCGTGAGCGTGGGGTCGCCGTTTCCCACGATGAAGAGGTCGCCCTGCCACGTCGTCCCGACCCGCTCGCCTACGCCGACGACGTCCGTGTGGAAGCGGTAGCCCGGCCCGAGCAGGATCAGGGAGGTCCACGCGACGGGCAGCTTCTCGTTCGAGGCCGGCACGAGCGGCATGGTCGCGTTGTGTGCGTAGAGGATCTCGCCGCTGAGCGCGTCGATCGCGATCGCGCCGGTCCGGTCCAGCGAGACGGCGGGCGAGCGAAGGCTCTTGTTCAGGCGGGTGGTGAGATCCTGCGTCCCCGCGCCCGCCGCGAGCGCCGTGCCGGCGGCGACGAGCGCGACGAGGAAGAGTGCGAGCGCGAGCCGGGAGCGCACCATCTCGGCGGCTAACCGTAGACGGTGATCGTGACGGTGCGCCGGCCCCAGGCCCGTGCATCGGCGGTCGAGGGCATCCAGAGGTCGATGATCGCGCCTCTGATCGCCGAGCCTGTGTCCGCGGCCACGGCGGGGCCGTAGCCGGGGACGAAGACCTGCGTTCCGAGTGGGATCACGGAGGGGTCGACGGCGATGACGCCGACGCCGACCGGCAGGCCGCTCGCGGTGTGGCCCGGCAGGTGGTACGCGACCGCGTCGACGACGAGGGTGCGCGACCCGACCGGCACCACGGGGGTTGTCGTCGAGGCCTCCTCCGCGGC
>DASSJV010000011.1:0-3889 GCA_035691005.1 Gaiella sp.
CACGATCGTCGCCTTCAACGCCGCCCGGGTCGTCTTCGGAGAGGGCGCGTCGGCGGAGACGGGCGAGCACGTCGCGCAGCTGGGCGTCACGCGGGCGTTCGTGGTCTGCGACCGCTTCGTGACCGAGTCCGGGCTCGGCGAGCGCCTCGAGCGGTCGCTTCGCGAGGCCGGCGTGGAGCCGGTGCTCTACGACCGGATCGCGGGCGAGCCCAACGAAGAATCCGTGCGTGAGGCCGCGGAGGCCGCCCGCGACGGGTTCGACGGCGTCGTCGGCGTGGGCGGCGGCTCGGCGCTCGACACGGCGAAGCTCTCTGCGCTCTTCGCGACGCATGGAGGCGAGCTCCTCGACTACGTGAACGCGCCGATCGGCGCCGGCAGGCCGGTGCCGGGCCCCGTCCTACCGATCGTGGCGCTGCCGACGACCGCGGGCACGGGCTCCGAGGTGACCACTGTGGCGATCGTCGACTTCCCGCGCCTCGGGACGAAGACGGGCGTCTCGCACGCGTACCTGCGGCCGTCGCTCGCGATCGTCGACCCGTCGCTCACGATGTCGTGCCCGGCGGGCGTGACGGCGTCGACCGGCCTCGACGCGCTGCTGCACGCGCTCGAGGCGTACACGGTCTCGACGTACGACACGCGGCCGAGCCTGCCGCTCGCACAGCGTCCGCCGTACCAGGGGGCGAACCCGTTCTCCGACCCGCTCTGCGAGCGCGCGATCGAGCTCGCGGGCAGGCATCTCCGCACCGCCGTCTCGGACGGGAGCGACGTCGAGGCCCGCACTGCGATGGCGCTCGCGTCGACGATCGCCGGCATGGCGTTCTCGGGGGCGGGCGTGCACGTCCCGCACGCCCTCGCGTATCCGATCGCCTCGCTCAAGCACGAGTGGCGGCCGCCGGACTACGGCGGCGCCGCCTTCGTGCCACACGGCTTCGCGGTCGCGGTCACCGCGCCCGCGGCCTTCCGCTTCGTCGCAGACGGCGCCGCCGAGCGGTGCGCCGCCGCGGCGCGGCTGCTCGACGGCGGCGACGACCTCGCGGGCGCGCTCGAGCGGCTGATGGACGACGTCGGCGCGCCCCGGACGCTGCGTGAGCTCGGCTACGGGGACGACGACCTCGCGCCGCTCGTCGCGGGCGCCGTCGACCAGCGCCGGCTCCTCGTCGGGGCTCCACGCAAGGTCGGCGCCGCGGAGCTCGAGGACGTGCTGAGGGCGTCGCTGTGAGCGACGCCGCGCGCCCACTGCCGTCGCGCGTCGCCGTCGTCGGCGCCGGGACGATGGGCATCGGCATCGCGCACGTGTTCGCCACGAGCGGCGTCCCGACCGTGCTCGTCGACGCGAGCCCGGAGCTGACCGACGCAGCGCTGGCCCGCGCGTTCGAGCTCCTCGGCCGGCTCGAGGCGGACGGCACTGTTGCGCAGGGCGCGACGCGGGCCGCAGAGCAGCACCTCTCCGCCGCGTCGCTGGCCGACGCCGTCCGCGACGCCGACCTTGTCGTCGAGGCGGTCGTCGAGCGCCCCGACGTCAAGGCCGAGGTCTATGAGGCAATCGAGGCCGCCGCGCCGGACGACGCGATCGTCGCGACGAACACGTCCTCGATCCCGATCGCCCGGCTCGCGGCGGAGCTGCGACGACCCGAGCGGTTCCTCGGCGTCCACTGGTTCGTCCCGCCCCTGCTCGTCCCGTGCGTCGAGGTGATCCCGGCGCCGGCGACCGCGGGCGACGTCGTCGACCGCGTGGTCGAGCTGCTCGCGCGGCTCGGGAAGGCGCCGGTCGTCGTGGGCGACGGGCCGGGCTTCGTCGCCAACCGGATCCAGTTCGCGATGTTCAAGGAGGCGACGCGGATCGTCGAGGACGGGCTCGCCGCGCCGGAGCAGGTGGACGAGGTCGTGCGCTCGTCGTTCGGCTTCCGGCTCCCGTTCTTCGGCCCGTTCACGATCGCCGACCTGGCGGGCCTCGACGTCTACGCGGACATCTTCGAGACGCTCGAGGACGGCCTCGGCGAGGGCTTCGCCGCGCCGCGCGTGCTGCGTGAGCACGTCGACCGCGGCGAGCTAGGCGTCAAGACGGGGCGCGGCTTCCTCGAGCTGTCCGAGTCGCAGGCCGACGAGCTGATCGACCGGAGGAATCGCGCGTACGTCGCGCTCGGCCGCCTCAGGCAGGAGCTCGAGGCATGACGGGCGAGGCAACCCGGATGCTGCCGACCCAGCGGCTCGACGGCCGGCACGCGATCGTCACCGGAGCGGGGCGCGGGCTCGGCCGGGCAGCGGCGCTGGCCCTGGCGGAGGCGGGAGCGAGCATCACGCTCTTCGCCCGCACGGAGGACGAGCTGGACGCCGTCGCCGGGGAAGTGCGCGAGCGTGGCGTCCGCGCCGAGACGTGCGTGGGAGACGTGCGCTCCGCCACCGACGTCGACCGGCTCGTCGACACGGCGGGCGCAGACGACGGCCTCTCGATCTGCGTCACGGCCGCGGGGCTCAACCGCCCGGGGCCGACGCTCGAGCAGCCCGTCGACGACTTCGACCTGGTCGTCGAGACGAACCTCCGCGGCACGTACCTCACCTGCCGCGCCTTCGCGGGCGCCCTCGCCGCACGCGGGCGCGGCGGCCGCATCGTCGCGATCTCGTCGCAGCTGGGCGAGGTGGGCTTCCCCGGCCGAGCGGCCTACTGTGCGAGCAAGCACGGCGTGAACGGGCTCGTCAGGGCGCTGGCGGTCGAGTGGGCGCCGGCGGGGATCGCGGTCAACGCGGTCGCCCCGACGTTCGTCGACACGCCGCTCACCCGGCCGATGCTCGAGGACGAGTCGTTCCGGGCGGAAGTGCTCCGGCGTCTCCCGATCGGGCGGATCGGCACGCCGTCGGACGTCGTCGGCGCGGTCGTCTACCTCGCCTCCGACCAGGCCGCGTTGGTCACGGGACATGTCCTCGACGTCGACGGCGGCTGGACGGCGTGGTAGCGCGATGCACCCGGGTGCGGAGCCGGTGACCGAGCGGGAGGCAACCCACGGCCCGCTGACGGGCATGCGCATGATCGAGCTCGGCACGCTGCTCGCCGGGCCGTTCGCCGGGCGCCTGCTCGGCGACATGGGAGCGGAGGTCGTCAAGGTCGAGGCCCCGGGCAAGCCCGATCCGCTGCGCGACTGGGGTCATGCGCGCTACGAGGGGCGGTCGCTCTGGTGGCCCGTGCAGTCCAGGAACAAGAAGTGCGTCACGCTGAACCTCCGTGAGCCACGCGGCCAGGAGCTCCTGCTCGAGCTCGTCCGCGTGGCCGACGTGATCACCGAGAACTTCCGTCCCGGCACGCTCGAGCGCTGGAACCTCGGCTACGAGCGCCTCTCGGAGGTGAACCCCGGCGTCGTGCTCGCCCGGATCTCCGGGTACGGCCAGACGGGCCCATACGCCGAGCGCGCGGGATTCGCGTCGGTCGCCGAGGCGATGGGCGGGCTCAGGTACATCAACGGCTTCCCCGGCGAGGCGCCGCCGCGCACCGGGATCTCGCTCGGCGACTCGCTGGCGGCGATGTTCGCGGTACAGGGGATCCTCGCGGCGCTCTACCACCGCGACGCGCTCGGCGGGGACGGCCGCGGGCAGGTCGTCGACGTCTCGCTGATGGAGGCCTCGTTCGCGCTCCTCGAGAGCGCCGTGCCGGAATACGACCGGCTGGGGATCGTCCGCCAGCCGTCGGGCACGGGGCTCAAGGGCGTCGCGCCGTCCAACATCTTCAAGTCCCGCGACGACACGTGGGTCGTGATCGCCGCGAACCAGGACGCGGTGTTCCGGCGTCTCTGCGGCGCCATGGGGCGGCCCGAGCTGGCGGACGACCCGCGTTACGCGACGCACCTCGCGCGGGGCGAGAACCAGGAGGAGGTCGACGGGCTCGTCGCCGAGTGGGCCG
>DASSJV010000012.1:0-14651 GCA_035691005.1 Gaiella sp.
AGCCCGGCGCCGTGCCAGCCCTCGGCGAGACGCCGTGCACGCGCGTGGTCGTCGGCGAGGCGCTCGACGTGGTGGTCGAGGGCGTAGACGCCCGCGGCCGCGACGATCCCCGCCTGGCGCATCGCGCCCCCGAACAGGTGCTTCTCCCGCCACGCGCGCTCCATCGACTCGGCCGACCCCGCGAGGAGGGCGCCGAGCGGACAGCCGAGCCCCTTGGACAGGCAGAGGGTGACGGTGTCGAACAGGCCGCCGATCTCGGCCGGGGGGATGGCGGTCGCGACCGCAGCATTGAGCAGCCGGGCGCCGTCGAGGTGCGTCGCGAGCCCGAGCTCGCGCGCGGCGCCCGTCACGGCGCGGAGCTCGGCGAGCGGCCAGCAGCGGCCGCCGGAGGCGTTGTGGGTGTTCTCGAGCGCGAGGAGCGTCGTTCTCTGGTCGGCGACCTTCGTGCTCGGCACCGTGACCGCCTCGAGCTCGGCGACGCCGATCCGCCCCGCGCGTCCTTCGATCCGCTCGACCATCAGCCCCGCGTGCGCGGCCGGCCCGCCGTACTCGTAGACCGCGACGTGCGCGAGCCGCTCGGCGACGAGCACGTCGCCCGGCCGGGTGTGGAGCTTGAGCGCGATCTGGTTGGCCATCGTCGCGGTCGGGAGAAACAACGCGGCCTCCTGCCCGAGAAGCGCCGCCGCGCGCTCCTGCAGCTCGTTCACGGTCGGGTCCTCCCGGCGCTGCTCGTCCGCCACGACGGCCGCGGCGATTGCGGCCCGCATCCCCTCGGTCGGTCGCGTCGCCGTGTCGGAGCGCAGGTCGATCACGGACCGAACGCTACCGTTGCCACGTGGATCTCGACCTCCTCGAACGCCGCGTTGCCGAGCTCGGCGAGCCCGCCTACCGAGCGCGCCAGGCGTGGGAGTGGACGGCGCGAGGCGCGCCGGGTTACGAGGCGATGACGAACATGCCGCGCGCGCTCCGCGAGGCGCTCGCCCAGGAGGTCCCGTTCTCGACCCTCGAGGCCGAGACGGAGCAGCGCGCCCGCGACGGGACCGTGAAGACGCTCTTCCGCACGGCCGACGGTCATCCCGTCGAGGCCGTGCTGATGCGCTACCGGGACGGGCGGCGCTCCGTCTGCGTCTCGTCGCAGTCCGGGTGCCCGCTCACCTGCACCTTCTGCGCGACCGGGCGCATGGCGTTCGGCCGGAACCTCAGCGCCTGGGAGATCCTCGACCAGGTGCTCCACTTCCGGCGAGCGGAGCCCGTCGACCACCTCGTCTTCATGGGGATGGGCGAGCCGTTCATGAACGTCGACGCCGTTCTCGCCGCCGCGCGAAGGCTGCCCGAGCTCGGGGTCACGCACCGGCGGACGACGATCTCGACGGTCGGCTGGGTGCCGGGCCTCACGCGCTTCGTAGAGGACGTCACCGAGCCCATCCGGCTCGCGCTGTCGCTCCATTCCGCCGACCCGGAGCTCCGCAGCGAGCTGATGCCGGTCAACGATCGCTATCCCCTCGCGGACGTCGTGGCGCTCTGCCGCACGCACTGGGAGCGGACGAACCGGCGTGTGTTCGTCGAGTACGTGATGCTCGCCGGCGTGAACGACTCCCCCGCGCAGGCGCGCCTCCTCGCGTCCCTGCTCGGGCGCGATGCCTTCAAGGTGAACCTGATCCCCTACAACCCGACCGGGCTGTACGACGGCTCGTCACGCGACGCGATCGCCGCGTTCAAGGGCGTGCTGGATCGCGCCCGCATCCCGGCCACCGTTCGGCTCACCCGCGGGCGCGACATCGCCGCCGCGTGCGGCCAGCTCGCCACCGCCCCGAAGTCGCGCGCCCGCGCTCGCGCGGTGTAGCTTTTTGGCGTCGTGTACCGACTCCTCACAGGCGCGCTCCTGGGGGCCGTCGTGCTCGCGCTGGCCGGCCTCGCCGGCGCCGCCAACGCGGACGACGGATTGACGATCCCGAAGTACAGCCTCTATCCGGCGACGACCGTCCCCGCGAAACGAGGAACGCCGGCGCAGTGCCGTACCGAGGCGGATTCGTTCAGCCGCGCCGCGAAGTCGTTCCTCCGGCCCTACCCGTCGGACACCGACATCTACCTCGTCCTCGCCCGCGTCCAGTTCACCGCGTTCATGGCCCACCGCTGCGACGTCGCCATCCTCCGCCGCGCCGTCTCGCGTCGGCTCACGCCGAAGCAGCTGCACAACGTGCTCGGGTTCTTCGGGTTCATGGGTGACGTCGGGCGCCGGTTGGCCAAGGCTCCGCCGCGCTGAGAGCCGCCGCCGGGCGGCCGCGCAACAGGGTTACTCGTCGCAGAGCGTCGCGTGACGACGGACGATCTGCCAGCGCGCGTCGCGGCGCGTCCAGATGTCCGTGACGTTCATGCGGTGGCTCAGGTCGCGGCCGTCGAGCCGCGCGACCTGGCTGTAGCGGGAGACGAGGACCGCGGTGTTGCCGTAGATCTCCGGGTCGATCTCCTCGTACGCGAACTCGTCGATCTCGTATGGCCCGGCGGCCGCCTCGAGGAACGCCTCGCGGTCGAGCTGGCCCGCCGCGCCCTGCAGCGTGAACTCGGACGCGAGCAGGTGGTCGAGCGCGCCGACGTCGTGCTCCGAGACCGCTCGTGCGAGGTCGTGGGAGAGCTCGACGAGCTCGTGGGCGACCGCCGTCGTCATCGGGCTCCGATCCTATCGGGGGATCCCGCGTCGTCGAACGCGTAGCGGACGACGGGCTGTTTCGCCGCCTTGACCTCGTCGAGGCGCCGCACCGGCCGCGTGAGCGGCGCCTGCTTCAGCGTCTCGGGATCCGTCGCCGCCTCCTCGGCGATGGAGCGCATCGCGGCGACGAACTCGTCGAGGCGCTCCTTCGTCTCGGTCTCGGTCGGCTCGATCATCAAAGCCTCCTGGACGACGAGCGGGAAGTAGATCGTCGGCGGATGGATCCCGTGGTCCATCAGGCGCTTGGCGACGTCGAGCGCCGTGATCCCGTGCTCGCGCTTGAGCGCCCGGGCTGAGAGGACGAACTCGTGCATACAGAGGCGGTCGTACGGGAGCTCGTAGGCGTCCTTGAGCTGCGCGAGGAGGTAGTTCGCATTGAGGACGGCCGTCTCGGACATGTCTTTCAGCGCCGGCCCGTAGGCGCGCATGAACGCGTAGGAGCGAACGAACACGCCGAACGGGCCGGCGAACCCGCGCACGCGCCCGATCGACCTCGGGCGGTCGTGCTCGAGCCGGAACGCGTCGCCGTCGCGGACGACCGTGGGCGACGGAAGGAACGGCTCGAGCTCCTGCGTGACCGCGACGGGCCCGCCTCCCGGCCCTCCGCCCCCGTGCGGCTGCGAGAAGGTCTTGTGGAGGTTGTAGTGGACGATGTCGAAGCCCATGTCGCCGGGCCGCGAGCGCCCGACCACCGCGTTGAGGTTCGCGCCGTCGTAGTAGAGGAGCGCGCCGCGGTCGTGGAAGATCTGCGCGACCTCCTCGATCCCTTCGTCGAACAGCCCGAGGGTCGAGGGGTTGGTGAGCATCAGCCCCGCGGTGCGGTCGTCGACCTTCGCGCGGAGGTCGTCGAGGTCGAGGTTGCCGCGGTCGGTCGTCGCGACCTTCGCGAGCTCGAACCCCGTCATCGTGACGCTCGCCGGGTTCGTGCCGTGCGCCGTGTCCGGCGTCACGATCACGTTGCGGCCCGGCTCGCCCCGGTCGGCGAACGCCGCGCGCATGAGCATCAGCCCGGTCAGCTCGCCCTGGGAGCCGGCCGCCGGCTGGAGCGTCACCGCAGGCAGCCCGGCGACCTCGATCAGGATCTGCTCGAGCTCCCACATCAGCGCGAGCGCCCCCTGCGCGCCCTCGTCCTCCTGGAGCGGGTGCAGGTCGCGAAATCCCGGGAGGGCGGCGGCCCGCTCGTTGACGCGCGGGTTGTGCTTCATCGTGCAGCTCCCGAGCGGGTAGAAGCCCGTGTCGATCCCGAAGTTCCGGTCGGCGAGCGCCGTGAAGTGCCGCACGACCTCGTTCTCGGGCACCTCCGGCAGCCGCGGTGGGTTGGCACGCGCGAACTCCGGCGGTATCTCCGGTACGGGGAGGTCGTACGTCGGGACGCGGCCGGCCCGGCGGCCGGGACGCGACTTCTCGTAGATCAGGTCCATCAGGCCGTCACCTCTGCCAGAACCTCGGCGAGGCGGTCGATGTCGGACGGCGTGCGCTTCTCGGTGAGCGCCACTAGCAGGACGTCGTCGAGGCCCTCGTAGTCGCGTCCGAGCGGGTAGCCGGGATGCACGCCGTGCTCGCGCGCGCGGCGCACGATCTCGCGCGCGTCGACCGGCGTGCGGAACGCGACCTCCTTGAAGGTCGGCCGCTCGAAGGCGAGAGGGAGCGGCACGCGCCCCTTCGCGTAGCCGGCGAGGGCCGTGCACGTCTCGCCGAGCTCGCGCAGCCCCTCGGGCCCGAGCCAGCAGAACGTGATGAGGCCGCCGAGCGCGAGCAGCGTCTGGTTCGTCGTCATGTTCGACGTGGCCTTCTCGCGGCGGATGTGTTGCTCGCGGGTCTGCAGCGTGAGCACGAAGCCTCGCTTGCCCTCGAGGTCGGTCGTCTCGCCGACGATCCGGCCCGGCATCCGCCGGATGAACTCGGAGCGGGCGGCAAGGAAGCCGTAGTGCGGGCCGCCGTAGGACTGGTAGTTCCCGATCGACTGGCCCTCGCCGATCGCCATCGCGCAGCCGTAGTTTCCGGGCGCCTCGAGCAGACCGAGCGAGGCGAGGTCGACGTGCGCGACAGGGAGCGCGCCGCCCTCGGCGGCGGCCGCGGCGAGGTCGGGCGCCGGCTCGAGGCAGCCGAACGCGTTCGGCTGCTGGAAGATCGCGATCGCGGCATCGCGGGCTGCCTCGCCGAACCGCTCGGGGTCGGTCGTGCCGCCGTCGTGGGGCACCTCGACGACGTCCATCCCGAAGCCCGGCGCATACGTCTTGACGACCTGCCTCGCCATCGGGTGGAGCGTCTCGGCGAGGACGATGCGGCTGCGACCCGTGTGCGCCCGGGCGATGAAGCACGCATCGGCCGCGACGGTCGTCCCGTCGTAGCCGGACGCGTTGGAGACGTCCATGCCGGTCAGCTCGCAGATCGCCGTCTGGTACTCGAAGATCGCCTGGAGGACGCCCTGGCTCATCTCCGGCTGGTACGGCGTGTACGCCGTGAGGAGCTCGCCGCGTGAGAGGAACGTGTCGACGATCGCGGGGACGTAGTGGTCGTAGATGCCCATCCCGAGGAAGCTCAGCTCGCGGCCGGTGTCCGCGTTCCGGCCCGCGAGCTCCTCGAGATGACGGACGAGCACCGCCTCCGGCAGCGCCTCGGGGACGGCGAGCGGCCGATCGAAGCGGACGCCGTCGGGAATCTGCTCGAAGAGGGCGTCGACGGACTCGACGCCGATCGCCTCGAGCATCGCCTCGCGGTCGGCGTCCGTGAGGGAGAGGTATCCGGCCGGCGCCGGGGAGCCCTGACCGCTCACTGCTCGGCGATGTGGGCCTTGTAGGCCGCGACGTCGAGGAGCCCGTCGGCCTCGCCCGCGTCGGCGAGGCGGATCCGGACGAGCCAGCCGCCGCCGTAGGGATCCTCGTTCACGGTCTCGGGCTCGTCGACGACCTTCTGGTTCACCTCGAGCACCTCGCCGGAGAGGGGCGCGATCACGTCGGAGACCGCCTTGACGGACTCGACCTCCGCATACGCGCCGTCCTTCCGGAGCGTCGACCCGACCTCGGGCGCCTCGTAGTGCACGAGCTCGCCGAGCGCGTCCTGCGCGTACCACGTGATGCCGAGGACGGCCTCCTCGCCTTCCACCCGGGCCCAGTCGTGCTCCGGGTGGTACCGGAGGTCGTCGGGGTAGCTCTCGCTCGCAGCCAATTGATCCTCAGCGCTCCTTCTTGTAGAACGGCTTCTTCACGACGCGGGCGCGCCGGGGCTTCCCACGGACGTCGATCTCGAGCTCCGTGCCCGGCGCAGCCTGGGGAGACGGCACGTAGCCCATCCCGATCCCGACGTCGAGGGACGGCGAGTGCGTGCCGGAGGTCACCTCGCCGCCGCCCGCGATCGGCATCCCCTGTCGCGGGATCGCCTTCTCGTCCATCACGAACGCCACGAGCCGCCGCGCGGGGCCTTCCTCCTTCACGCGGCGCAGCGCGCCGACTCCGGTGAACTCGGTCTCGAGGGCGCAGACCCAGCCGAGCCCGGCCGAGATCGCGTCGGTCTCCTGGGTGATGTCGTTGCCGTGCAGCGGGTAGCAGACCTCGAGGCGCAGCGTGTCACGCGCGCCGAGCCCGCAGGGCACGACGCCGCGCTCGAGCACGGCGGTCCACAGCGCGACGCCGTCCTCGGCGGGGCAGAGGAGCTCGACGCCCGTCTCGCCCGTGTAGCCCGTCCGGCAGATCATCGTCTCGACCCCTGCGACCGACCCCATCGCGTGCGTGAAGGGCGGCGCCGCGTCGAGCCCGAGCAGCTCGAGCGCGGCCGGACCCTGGACGGCGACGAGCGCGTACTCGTCCGACGCGTCGCGCACCTCGACGCCGCGCGGCTCGCGCTCCTTGAGCCACTCGTACGCAGCCTCCCTGTTTCCGGCATTGACCACGAGCAGGAAGCAGCCGTGGCTCACCCGGTAGACGATCAGGTCGTCGACGATCCCGCCGGCGTCGTTCGTCAGCAGCGTGTACTGCGCGCCACCGTCCTGGACGTGGTCGACGTCGTTGGACAGCACCGACTGGAGGTATGCCTGCGCCGTCGGACCATCGACGTGCAGCTGGCCCATGTGGGAGACGTCGAAGGCCCCTGCGCGCGTCCGGACGGCGAGGTGCTCGGGGATCACACCCTCGTACTGCACCGGCATCTCCCAACCGGCGAAGGGGACCATCCGCGCGCCGAGGGACACGTGCGCGTCGTGGAGGGGCGTCTGCCGGAGCGTCGCGCTCACGGGCGCGACTCTAGCTTGCCTGCGAGCGTGCGTTCCGCTTGCGCGGACCTCACGCCGCAAACTCCCTCGCGCTCCGCGCGAGGGCAGATCCCTGAAGCGGCCCGCCGGCTGCGCCGGCGTCCGGGGAGACCTCGGCGGCGAGCGGACCGCACGCCGCAAACTCCAGCTTGCCTGCGAGCGTGCGTTCCGCTTGCGCGGACCGCACGCCGCAAACTCCCTCGCGCTCCGCGCGAGGGCAGATCCCTGAAGCGGTCTGCCGGCTGCGCCGGCGTGCGGGGAGACCTTGGCGACGAGCGGAGCTGAGCTCGGAGTCTCAGTCTCGCAAGAAGCTCGGGACGTCGATCTCGGCCTCGTCGGTCCGCGGCCGCGGGTCGAAGCTCGGCGCCGGCGCCTCCGGCGACGTCGACGGCGTCGCGGCGACCGCCTCGGGCCGGCGTCGCCGCGGCCGACCGCCGCCGAAGCCGGTCGCGATCACCGTCACCCGCACGTCGTCGCCGAGCGACTCGTCGATGACCGCACCGAAGATCACGTTCGCGTTCGCGTCGGCGTGGCCTGTGACGACCTCGGCGGCTTCGTTCACCTCGAAGAGCCCGACGTCGCTGGGGCCGGTGATGTTGAGCAGCACCCCGGTCGCGCCGTCGAGCGTCGTCTCGAGCAGCGGCGACGAGACGGCGGCGTTCGCCGCCGCGGTCGCGCGGCCCTCGCCGCGCGCGGTGCCGATTCCCATCAGCGCGGAGCCGGCGTCGCGCATGATCGTGCGGACGTCGGCGAAGTCGAGGTTCACGAGCCCGGGGACCGTGATCAGGTCGGTGATGCCCTGCACGCCCTGGCGAAGGATGTCGTCCGCCATCCGGAACGACTCGAGGATCGGCGTCGTCTTCTCGACGACCTGCAGCAGCCGGTCGTTCTCGATCACGATGAGCGTGTCGACCCGATCGCGCAGGTTCTCGATCCCGCCCGAGGCCTGCTCGGCGCGGCGGCGGCCCTCGAAGCCGAACGGCTTCGTCACCACGCCGACCGTCAGGGCCTCGAGCTCGCGACCCAGCTCGGCGACCACCGGCGCGGCGCCGGTGCCCGTGCCGCCGCCCTCGCCGGCCGTGACGAACACCATGTCGGCGCCCTTCAGCGCCTCCTTCAACTCGTCGCGGCTCTCCTGCGCGGCGGCGAGCCCCACCTCGGGGTTCGCGCCGGCGCCGAGGCCGCGCGTCGCCTTCGAGCCGATGTGGATCTTCACGTCGGCGTCGGTGTCGAGGAGCGCCTGCGCGTCCGTGTTCACGGCGATGAACTCCACGCCGGTGAGCCCGGACTCGACCATGCGGTTGACGGCGTTGGTGCCGCCTCCCCCCACGCCGACCACCTTGATCACTGCGAGGTAGTTGCCGTTCTGCGTGCTCATCTCGACCTGCCTGAGGGTCAAGCTCTCATCGAGCTGTTGAAAAGGGCTGAAACCCCTGGTTCGAAGCCAGGGTACGGACTCCTTGTCGGCAATGTCAACGGAACCCTCAAGGCGTGCTGGAGGTGGAACCCTCGACCTCTACCTGAGAGTCGAGGCTTGCCGCTCCCGCGACGGGCCGGTCGGGGACGCTCACGTCGAGATATCCCGCGCCGTCGGGCAGCTGCGGGATCACGCGTGCGGCGACGGCGAGCTTCAGGTCGACGTCGCGGATGTCGCCGAGGCGGAGCTCGAGGCCTGTCCGCAGGCGGAGTGTGAGCTGGTCGTCCGCGGTCGTGAGGGAGACGACTCGGCCCGGGAAGTGCGAGCCCGCGAGCGGCGTCACCGCCTCGACCGCGACACGGACGTCGCCGTCGACGATCGCGCCCTTCTCGAGCGTGACGTCCTTCGCGACCCACATGCGGGCGAGACCCGGCTTCGCGTGGCGGTCGACCCGCGCGATCACGCGGCCGCGGGCGGAGAGCACATACGCGTCGGCGCCCTGCCGGGCGACCGCGACGGGCTTCTCGGGCTCGACGGTCACGCGGAGGGTGTGCGGGAAGGCGCGGTCGAACGAGACGCCCGCGACGGTCGAGAGACCGAGCACGTCCGCGCGCGCCGCGTCGAGGTCGATGCCGACGAGGCTGTCGCCCTTTCGATCGCCGAGGGCGCGCTCGACCTGCCGCGCGACGCCCGGGCTCGCGCCCTTCACCTCGATCGCGTCGACGCCGAAGACGCTCGTCTCCCGCGCCAGCAGCAGCGCGGCGAGAACGCCCGCCAGCGCACCGAACGCCAGGAGCAGGATGCGGCCGGAGGGGACGAGCCGGCCGAGCTCGAGGCGATCGCCGGGATCGAAGCGCGGGAACGGGACAACGACGCTCGCCGTCCGCGCACGCGGCCGCTCGCGTCCTGCTCGTCCCCTGGCCACGCGACCGACTTCGGCGCCGAGAGCCGTTCTCCTAGAGCGCGTGATCGCCGAGCAGCACGACTTCGTGCTCCAGCTGGACGCCGAACTGCTCGTGGGCGCGGCGCCGCGCCTCGCGCATCAGGTCGAGGCAGTTCTCGCTCGTCGCGTCGCCCGCGTTCTCGATGAAGTTCGCGTGACGGGGAGAGACGAGGGCGCCGCCGATTGCGTGGCCCTTCAGCCCGCAGAGCTCGAGCATCCGCCCCGCGCCGAGCTCGCCGGGCGGATTCTTGAAGACGGAGCCGAACGTCCGCTTGTTCGTCGGTTGCGTCGCCTTGCGCCGCGCGACCAGCTCCGCGACCTCCGTCTTGATCTCCTCGACGCGCCGCGGCGAGAGGCGGTACTCGACCTCGGCGACGACCTGAGGGGGACCGACGTGCGAGTGGCGGTACTCGAGCCCGAGCTCGGCCGGCGTGAGCCAGCCGGCCCCGTCCGCCGACACGACCAGCGCACGGACGAGGATCGCGCTCCAGTCGGAGCCGTAGGCCCCGGCGTTCATCCGCACGCCGCCCCCGGCGGTGCCGGGGATCGCGCAGGCGAACTCGAGCCCCCCGAGCGCCGCGTCACGCGCCCGGTGCAGGCAGACCGCGTTCGTCGCGCCGCCGCCCGCCCGGAGGAGGTGTCCCTCGATCTCGACGCCGGCGAGGTCCCCCGCGAGCCGGAGCACGAGCGCGTCGACTCCCTCGTCGGCGGCCAGGAGGTTCGAGCCCAGCCCGACGGTGCGCACGGCGAGGCCGCGCGCGCTGGCCCAGGCGATCGCCTCCTCCAGCTCGGCGAGGGACGTCGGCCGGGCGAACGCCGCGGCCGGCCCTCCGGTGCCGATCGTCGTCAGGCGCGCGAGCGGGACGCCGGTCTCGATCTCCACGGCTAGTCCACCTCCTCCTCCGCCGGGAGCCCCGCGAGAATGGCCCGGGCGGCACGCCACGGCTCGCCGACACCGAGCGTGAGCACGAGGTCGTTCGGGCGGACGACGTGGAGACCGAGCCGCGCGGCGTCGTCCAGCGTCGGCGCCCACAGGCGCCGCGTCGTCTCCGGAACCGCGTCGAGCACGAGCCGTGCGGAGACGTCCTCGCGCAGCGCGTCCCGCGGGCCTACGAAGTCGGTGACGATCGCGACGTCCGCGAGCCCGAGCGCCTCCCCAAGCTCGCGGTGGAGCCGGCGGGTCCGTTCGACGACATGCGGCACGTACAGCGCGACGAGCCGGCCGGACCTGCGCTCGCGGGCGGTCGCGAGCGCGGCGCGGAGCTCGGTCGGGTTGTGGCCGTAGTCGTCGATCACCGTGACGCCGCCGCGGGTTCCGAGCACCTGGAAACGGCGGTCCGCCCCGGTGAACGAGGCGAGCGCGGCCTCGGCTTGCTCGGGCACGAGGCCCGCGAGCACGAGCGCGGCGAGCGCCGCCGCCGCGTTGCGGCGGTTGTGCTCGCCCGGAACGGCGAGCGGGAACTCGACGGGCGGGAGCTCGTCGCCCCGCACGACGTCGGCGACCTCCCCGAGCCACGCGTCGAGCGCCTCGCGCAGCTCGGCGACGGAGGCCCAGCGGGCATGGTGGTCGAGCTCGACGTTCGTCAGCACCGCGATGCGCGGTCGCAGCCCGAGCACCGATCCGTCCGACTCGTCCCCCTCCACGACGAGCCAGCCGCCTCCCGTGCCCGCGTTGCCGCCGAGCTGCGGCACGACGCCGCCGACGATCCACGCCGGATCGTTCCCGGACTCGCGTAACGCGTACGCGATCATCGCAGCGGTCGTCGTCTTCCCATGGGCGCCGGTCACGACGATGGAGGGCCGCGCGGCGACGAGCTCCGCGAGGAAGGCCGCGCGCGGCGTGCCCGCGATGCGGTCGCGATGGGCCGTCGAGACGATCGTCTCCCACCCCTCCGGCGGGGCCGGCTCGCCGCCGAGGTCGACGTCGACTCCCTCGAGCGTCTCCGAGAAGATCGTCTCGGTCGTATCCCAGCCGCGCACCTCGGCGCCC
Organism: Gaiella sp.; assembly: GCA_035691005.1. Taxonomy (GTDB): domain Bacteria; phylum Actinomycetota; class Thermoleophilia; order Gaiellales; family Gaiellaceae; genus Gaiella. Next base: position 11,304 of record DASSJV010000012.1, read on the forward strand.
CACCCGCGCGCGACGTTCGCGTAGGCCGACATGCCCGACCCGGCGATCCCCACGAAGTACAGGCGGCGGCCCGCGAGGGGCTTGTGTCGATTCAACACAAGCTCACCTGCGCCGCCGCTCGGCCAGGGCGACGAGCTCGTCGGCGACGTCGTCCGCGGCATTGGGCCGGGCAAGTGCGAGCATCGCCTCGCGCATCGCGGCAAGCCGCCCCGTGTCGGCGAGGAGCTCTGTCACGAGCGGCGGGACGCGGTCGACCTCGGCGTCGGGGACGACGACCGCGCCGCCGCCGCGCTCGAAATGCTTCGCGTTGAGCATCTGGTGGTCTGCGGTCGCGTACGGGTACGGGACGAGCACCGAGGGGACGCCTGCGGCCGCGAGCTCCCATACCGTGCCGCCCGCGCGGGACACGGCGACGTCGGCGGCGGCGAGAGCCTCGCCGAAGTGGTCGGTTTGCGAGAGCAGCACGTAGTCCTCGCGCGACGCGCGGGCGCGGAGCGAGTCGAAGTCCCGCTCGCCCGCGATGTGGAGGACGGCGGGCCCGGTCTCCCCCCACGCCTCGAGCGCGACCTCGTTGAGCGAGCGAGCGCCCGCGAGCGCGCCGAAGACCGCGACGACGGGGCCTTCCGCGGGCAGCCCGAAGCGCTCCCGGCCCTCCGCCTGCGTCGCCCCGCGGTGCGCCAGGGGGATGGGCCGGCCGACGACCCGCACCTTGCTGCCGGTCCGACCCGGGATCTCGTACGCGAGAAGAAGTCGCTGCGCGAAGGGCGCGGCGAGCCGGTTTGCGAGCCCGAGGTGTGCGTCCGCCTCCGTCACGGCGGCCGGGATCCGCCGGAGCCGTGCAGCCACCACCATCGGCCCGGCGACGTAGCCGCCCGCACCGAGCACGACGTCGGGCTGCCGGCGGCGAAGGATCGCGAGGCAGTGCGCGGGTGCGGCGGACGCCTGCCATGCCGCCCGAAGCTGCGCCGCGCTCGGCCGGCGCGGGAGGCCGGAGACGGGGAACGTGTCGAGCGGGAAGCCCGCCTCAGGCACCAGCCGCGACTCGACGCGGTCTGGGGTGCCTGCGAACGTCACCGTCACTCCGCGTGCGCGCAGCGCTTCGCCGACTGCGAGAGCCGGACGAACGTGACCCGCCGTTCCCCCGGCCGCGATCACGCACGCGAGCTTGGACGACCCGCTCATTCACCGCGATGTTAAGGAGCACCCCGACGCCGCAGAGCATCACCAGCAGAGACGAGCCGCCGTAGGAGACGAACGGCAGCGGGATGCCCGTGAGCGGCGCGAGCCCGAGCACGGCCGCGAGGTTGACCGCGGCCTGCCCACAGACGAGCGTCGTGATCCCCGCCGCGAGCCGCTTCCCGAACGGATCGCGGCACTCGAGCGCGACCTGGAAGCCGACCCAGGCGAAGACCGCGAACCCGCCGATCAGCACGGTCGAGCCGATCAGCCCGAGCTCCTCCCCGACGACCGCGAAGATCATGTCCGTGTGCGCCTCGGGGAGGAAGTTGACTTTCTGGATCCCCTGCCCGAGCCCCTCGCCGGTGATCCCGCCCGAGCCCAGCCCGATGATCGCCTGCACGTTCTGGAACCCGGCGCCCTCGGCGTCCTTCCACGGGTCGAGGAAGCTGAGCAGGCGCGCGCGCCGGTACGGCTCCATGTAGATCGCGGCGGTGCCCGCCGCGAGCGCGAGCGTCGTCGCGAGCGCGTAGAGGCGGAGCGGGATCCCCGAGACGAGGAGGATCCCGGAGACCATCAGCGCGAGCGAGATCGTGGTCCCGAGGTCGGGCTCGACGACGATCAGCGCGCAGAAGAGCGCCACGACGATGCCGACCGGCTTGAGCAGCTCGCCGAGGTTCTGCGGCACGGGCCGACGCGCGAGTACCGCGCACACCCAGATGCACACCGCGAGCTTCGCGAGCTCGGCCGGCTGCACGCTGACGGGGCCGAGCACGAACCAGCGGTGTGCGCCGTTGATCGCCGGCGCGACGACGAGCACCGCCGCGCAGAGGGCGAAGGCGGTCACGAGGAGGACGGGCGCGAGGGGCCGTAGAACGTGGTAGTCCGTCCGCGAGAAGACCGCGAGGAGCACGAGCCCCGCGACCGCGTAGAGGCCCTGCTTCACGAGGAACCGCATCGGGTCGCCCTCGCCGAGCGTCGCGGACGCCGACGTCGCGCTGAACACCATCACGAGCCCGAAGGCGACGAGCCCGAGGGTGACGAGGATCAGCAGTCGCTGCTCGACCTGGCCCCGGTCCGCACGTCTTCTGTTCCCCACCCCGGGAGCTTCTGCACGAGCCTGCGGAACTCCTCCCCGCGGTGCTCGAAGCTCTCGAACTGGTCGAACGACGCGCACGCCGGCGAGAGGAGGACGACCTCCGAGGCGGACGCTGCGTCGGCCGCATCCGCGACCGCCCGCTCGAGGGTTCCGGAGAGAACGTACGGGACACCTGCGTCCGCGAGGGCGGCGGCGAGCGGGGGTGTGGCCTCGCCGATCAGGTAGGCGCGATCGTCGGGAGCGAGCGCGTCCGCCAGCGCGCCGTACGGCTCGTCCTTCCCGCGCCCGCCGAGGATCACGTGCTTCCGCCGCCCCGGAAACGATGCGAGCGCGCGGATCGCGGCCGCGGCGTTCGTCGCCTTCGAGTCGTTGACGTAGAGCACGCCGCCGACGGCCCCGACCTCCTCGATGCGGTGCTCGACGCCGGGGAAGCGCTCGAGGGCGCGGGCGACGGCCTCGTCCGGCACGCCGATCGCCAGCGCGGCGGCCGTCGCCGCGGCCGCGTTCTCCCGGTTGTGCGTCCCCGGGATCCGCGGCTCTGCGGGGAGCGCGTCGTCGGCGGAGAACTCGATCCGGCGCGCCGCGCCGGGCACGGGGCCGAAGCCGCGCGGGACGACCGCGACGTCTCCCGGGCCCTGACGGACGAAGATGCGGAGCTTGGCGTCGGCGTAGGCCTGGAAGGACCCATGCCGGTCGAGATGGTCCGACTCGAGGTTGGTCAGCACGGCGACGCGCGGCCGGAGGGTCTCGACGTCCTCGAGCTGGAAGGACGAGAGCTCGCAGACGACCCAGGCCGCTGCGTCGGCCGCGTCGACGAGCGAGGTGAGTGGTCGGCCGATGTTGCCCGCGACCTCTACCGCCCAGCCCGCCTCGTCGAAGATCGTTCCGAGCAGGGCCGTCGTCGTCGTCTTCCCGTTCGTGCCGGTGATCCCGACGATCGGGTTCGGCAGGAGCCGCGCGCCCAGCTCGATCTCCGAGATCACGGGAATGCCGCGCGCGCGGGCCGCGAGGACGGGCGGTGCACCGGCGGTCACGCCGGGGCTCTTGACGACGAGCCCGACACCGGCGAGGAG
>DASSJV010000013.1:0-20676 GCA_035691005.1 Gaiella sp.
CACGGCCTCGGCGATCTCGCGTCCCATGCCGACCTCGAGCGAGCCCTGACCGGGGAAGCAGAACGCCACCTTCATGACCTTCCTCCTTGGGTGGGCGTGACCGCCGCTCTCATCGCCTCTTCTTCTCCGTTCCGTTCCGAGGTCCTAGGCGCCCGCGCCGTTGGTGGTACCCCATTCGAGGAGCGCCGAGCCCCACGTGAGGCCGGCGCCCATGCCCGTCATGAGGACGAGCGCACCCTCGCGCAGCCGGCCGTCCGCCCGCGCGTCCGCCAGGGCCAGGGGAATCGAGCCCGACGAGGTGTTGCCGTACCTGTCCACGTTCACGACCGTCCGTCCATGGGGGACGCCGAGCTTACCGACAGCGTGATCGATGATCCGCTTGTTTGCCTGGTGCGGGACGTAGACGTCGACGTCGTCGATCGTCTTCCCGCACTCGTTCAGGACGGCCGTCGCGGACGAGACCATCACGCGCGTCGCGAACTTGTAGACCTCACGGCCGTTCATCTTGAGCAGCGACTCCGGATGGTCGAACACGCGCGAGCCGCTCCCCGGCAGCTGGAGGTGGACTCCTCCGGCGCCGTCGGCGCCGAGCTCGAAGCCGAGGAACCCGCCTCGTGCGACCGGCTCCATCACGACCGCCCCGGCACCGTCCCCGAAGAGCACGAGGGTCGAGCGGTCGTGCCAGTCGAGGATGCTCGAGAGCACGTCGCCGCCGATCACGAGCGCGCGGCGCGAGAGGCCGGAGGCGAGCATCCCGTACGCCTGCGCGAGCGCGTACATGAAGCCGGTGCACCCCGCGAGGAGGTCGTAGGCCGCCGCCTGCGGCGCGTCGAGCGCGTCCGCCATCAGCGCGGACGACGTCGGGAACATCATGTCGGGCGTCACCGTCGCGCAGATGAGGAGGTCGATCTCGGACGCGTCGACGCCCGCGTCCGCCAGCGCGGCTCGCGCCGCCGGGAGCGCGATGTCGGTGAGGGCCTCGCCGTCGCTCACCATCCTTCGTTCCTTGATTCCCGTCCGCTCCTGGATCCACTCGTCCGACGTGTCGACGTACTGCGCGAGGTCGTCGTTCGTCACCACTCGGTCGGGCACGTGCACGCCCAGGCCTGTGATCCCGATCCGAACCCCATTCGCCGAGCCGATCATGGTGCCGCTACCGCTCCACCGCGAAGGTCAGCGTCCCGCGTGCGGCGAGCTCCGTCCCGACGTGCGCGGTCGCCTTGCCGCGGCCGATTGGGCCGCGCACCTGGTCGATCTCGCAGGCGAGCGTCAGCGTGTCGCCGGGGGAGACGATCCGCTTGAACCGGCAGTCGTCGATGCCCGCGAAGAACGCGATGCGCCCGCGGTTCTGCTCCTCGGCGAGGACGGCCACGGCCCCCGTCTGTGCCATCGCCTCGACGATCAGCACGCCCGGCATCACGGGCCGCTCGGGGAAGTGGCCGGCGAACCACCAGCCGTCCTCGGGAACGCGGTAGGAGGCGGAGACGCGCGTGCCGGGCTCGAGCTCGGTCACCTCGTCGAGCAGCAGAAACGGATCACGATGCGGAAGGATCGACGCGATCGTGTCCCGCCCGAAGGGAGGGGTCGGAACCACTGTGGCGAGTGTACTGGGGAGGGCTACGGGCGGCGGCGCAGCACGCCACCGTTTCCGGCCGCGTCGCGCGCCACCACGACGAGCGTGCGCAGCCGCGCGATCCCGCGAAGGCGAACCTCCCCGGCGGTCTTCACCGTCAGCTTCCGTCGCGCGCCGTTCGCGCGCACCGCGAGCGTCGCGGGCTCCGAGACGCGCAGCACCGGAGGCTCGGCGGAGACGACACGGACGACCGGCGGCGTCCGGTCGACGAGGACGGGGAGCTCGACCCGGGCGGTGCCGACTGCGTCGACGGACCCGACGGAGACCGTGTAGTCGCCGTCGCGGGCGCGGCCGAGACGCTTCGACCCGTCCCAGGTCGCGATCTGGTCGCCGGCCTCGAACGAGCCGGCGAGCGGGGTCGCGACCCACTTCCCGTCGCGCAGGATCCGCACCGTGAGGGTCGCCGGCGCCGCGAGCGGCACCGTGATCGTCAACGTGTCGGCGCTGCCGTCGCCGTTCGGCGTGAAGGCGTCGGCATCCAGGGTGACGCGGCCGAGAGTGCGCGTGACGAGCAGCGGCACGTCGGTGGTCGCCTCTCGGCCGCCGGTCGCCTTCGCGGTCAGGCGGAGCGTGTACGCGCCGTCGGCGAGCGATTGCCCGGCAACCGTGATCGTGCGCTCGCCCGCGCGCCGCCAGCGAAGCGACGCCGCCTGCGCCACGATCGCGCCTGCCGCGTCGACGACGTCCGCGCCAACGTTGGCGTCGGCCGTGAGCGAGAACGCGAGCTCGGCGGTGTCTCCTTGGCCGTCTCCGTTCGGCGTGAGCGTCACCGGCCCAGGCACGGCCGCAGCGATCTGGAGCGCGGTGGTCGCCTGCGTGCCCAGCGTCCCGATCGCCGGCGTAACCCCGGGCGCCTCGATCCGCCACCGCGCGCCGGACGGGATCGGGCCCGCGGGACGCCAGCTCCAGTCGACGTCCGGCCCGGTGCCGCTGCCGCCGTCGAGCGGTGCGCCCGCCGAGTCCGTCACCGAGACACGCCAGGCGAGCGGGTCCGAGAGACGCGCGGTGAAGCGGACGCCGCCGCCCTCGTCGGGCGCCGCGAGCGGTGTGTAGAGCTTGGGCAGGCCGAGCGCCGCCGCGCGCTTCGCGATCGACGGGAGCATCGCGTAGAGCCGCTGGCCGGGGCACTCCGTCAGGCCGGTGTCGCGATGGCCCGAGATCGCGCGGAGCAGCACCGGGATCCCCTCGTTGAAGCGCTCGTTGCCGGACGAGATCGCGTTCAGGGTCGAGAGCGGGTCGACGTGCCCGAGGTCGAGCCGCCACACGAGGGTCCGCACGAGCGCATCCACGGCGGCCTGGGGCGGGTCGACCGACTGGTAGTTGCCCATCACGGCGATCCCGAACGAGCCCGTGTTGAAGCCCTTCGCGTGGGCACCGATCACGTTGCGGTCGATGCCGCCGTAGCGGCCCTCGTAGACCGTCCCGAACCGGTCGACGAGCGCGTTGTAGCCGATGTCGTTCCAGCCGTTCCCCTTCACGTGATAGACCTCGATGCCCCGCACGACTGCAGGTGCCTGGAGCTTCGTGTAGTCGTTCGTCCCGGCCGTGTGGTGCACGAACGCCATCCGCAAGGTGTCCGCGTAGAGCGGCGCCGCACGCCGGATCGACTCGTCCGCCTGCCAGCCGCTGCGCGGGACGATGTCCGGCGCGCCCGCGGCGGCCGTGACGCGGAGCGGGATCTTGGAGACCGGGCTCCGCACCGTCAATGCCTCCGCGCGTAGGACGCGTCCGTGGACGCGAACCTCGACCAGGTCGGCGTTCCCCACCCAGACCGGTGCGCCGAGGCGCCACCCGCGCGTCGCGCGCGCCTCTGCGCTCCCCGTGTCGGGCGCGTCGCCCTCGTCCTCGGCGACGTGCTGCCAGGCCGACCAGCGCCCGTCCCGCGCCCGGGTGCGCATGTCGAGCGTCCCCGGGCCGCGCCAGTGGATGCCGACCAGCTGGAAGGGCGTCATTTGCGCGCTCGCGCTGAGCGTGCGCTCGCCGTGGAGCGGGAGCTCGTGCCGCTCGAGCGAGGCGAGCCCGGCCGCCGCGTGCGCGGGCCAGGCGAGAGCGATCAGAAGAGGGAGGGCGATTCGCCGGAGCATGCAGGGAAAACAGGGTGACGCAGCACGCCTTCTGCGGCAAGCGGCTCGCCCCTTCCCTCACGGAATGCTTACCGCTGTCGTCGCGCGCGGTCGGCCGTGCGCCCGCTGGTACATTCGACGTGTCGTGGTCGCGGGCCTCGCGCGAGTGCTCGGAACCTTCCTCGTGGGGGCCGCCGCCGTGTTCCTCCTCGCCGGCGTCGCATCCGCCGCCGCGAACGGTTCCAAGGTGCTCGTCGTGAAGTTCGAGAACGACGTCAACCCGGTCACCCAGGACTACCTCGTCGACGAGATGCGGCGCGGGGCGAAGGACGGCTACGCAGCCGTCGTGATCGAGATGGACACGCCCGGGGGGCTCGGCTCGTCGATGCGGAAGATCGTCAAGGAGATGCTCGCGGTGGACGTGCCGGTGGTTGTCTACGTCGCACCGTCGGGATCGAGCGCCGACTCGGCGGGCGCGGTGATCGGCCAGGCCGCCGACGTCCTCGCGATGGCGCCCCAGACGAACATCGGGTCGTCGACCCCGATCACGGGGACGGGCGACAACTTCGGCTCGGACCTCCGCCGGAAGGTGATCAACGACGCGGCGGCGTACATCGGCGAGCTCGCCCGCGAGCACGACCGCAACGTGGAGAAGTCCGAGGCGATGGTGCGTGACGCGGCCAACTACGGCGCGCGCGAAGCGCTCGACCTCGGCATCGTCGACCTCATCGCCCCGGACGTGCAGTCCCTGCTGGAGCAGATCGACGGCCGCACGACCGTCCCGAAGGGCCTCGTCCTCCGCACGGCCGGCGCCGAGGTCGAGCAGGTCGACATGCCGTTCTGGAAGAGGGCGCTCGACCTCCTGATCGACCCGAACATCATCGCGCTGATGCTCTCCATCGGCCTCCTCGGGATCATCGTCGAGCTGTGGAACCCCGGTCTGATCTTCCCCGGCACCGTGGGCGGGATCTCGCTGATCATCGGCCTCTACGGGCTGCAGGTGCTGCCCGTCTCCGTGGCCGGTCTCCTCCTGATGCTGCTCGCGGCGGCCTTCTGGGTCGCCGAGGCGTTCGTTCCGAGCCACGGCGCGCTCACGGTGGCGGGCGCGGTGACGTTCGTGCTCGGCGCGCTCCTCCTCTTCGACCCCGCCGGCGACGCGTACCAGGTGTCGCTCTGGACGGCGCTCGCGATCGCCGGGACGCTCGCGCTCCTGATGGGCGTCGCGCTGTCGCGCGTCGCAAAAGCGCGCCGGAACCCCGTCGAGGTCGGCGTCGCGCAGCTCGTCGGCGACGAGGCCGTCGTCAGGCGCGAGGGCTGGGTCGCCGTCGGCGGCGAGCTGTGGCGCGCGCGTACCCCGGACGGCCGCGCGCTCGTGCCCGGAGAGCACGTGACCGTGGAGTCCGTCGAGGACGGGCTCGAGCTCGTCGTAGGATCACCTCACTCGACCGAAAGGACCTGATGTCCGTCGCGCTCATCGTCCTCGCCGCAATCGTCGTCGTGCTGCTCGTCATCCTCTTCGCGACCGTGAAGGTCGCCCGCGAGTACGAGCGCGGCGTGATCTTCCGCCTCGGCCGGCTGCTCCCGCAGCCCAAGGGCCCGGGTCTGTTCCTGCTGATCCCCGTGATCGACCGGATGGAGAAGGTCGACCTGCGGACGGTGACGCTGAACGTGCCCCCGCAGGAGGTGATCACCAAGGACAACGTGCCCGTGCGCGTCAACGCGGTCGCGTACTTTCGGATCGTCGAGCCGAAGGCGGCGATCGTGCAGGTCGAGAACTACATGGTCGCCACGTCGCAGATCGCGCAGACGACGCTGCGCTCCGTGCTCGGCCAGCACGTGCTCGACGAGCTGCTCTCCGAGCGGGACAAGATCAACCAGATCCTCCAGTCGATCATCGACGAGGCCACCTCGCCGTGGGGGATCAAGGTCTCGATCGTCGAGGTGAAGGACGTCGAGATCCCCACCGACATGCAGCGCGCGATGGCGCGTCAGGCGGAGGCGGAGCGCGAGCGGCGTGCGAAGGTGATCTCGGCCGAGGGCGAGTTCCAGGCCTCCGAGCGCTTGAAGGACGCGGCGGCGGTGATGGCGCACGAGCCGATCACCGTCCAGCTTCGCTACCTCCAGACGCTGCTGGAGATCGGCGCGACCAACAATTCGACGATCGTGTTCCCGATCCCGATCGAGTTCCTGGAGACGCTCGGACGCGGGCCGAAGCCCGAGAAGTGAGCACGGGCCGTGCGCGTCCTCGGCGTCCTGGTCGTCGCGCTCGTGCTCGCCCTGCTCGCGTCGGCGGCCGTTCGCGGGGTCCGGCGTGCCGCCTGGCCCCATGACGTGGAGGACACCGGCCGGAGCCTCACCCGGGCCGTCGTCGAGGGCCTGATCGTCCTTGCGGTCGTGATCCTCGGCGTCGTCCTCGTGGTCGCGCTGGCGGACTAGGCCCTACTCGTCGGCCGGCTCGGGCGCTGGCGCGTCCACCGGCGTCTCGTCGGCCAGCTCGTCCTCGTCGTCGGAGCCGACGACCGGGGCGAGGGTCGAGACCTGCTCGCCCTCGCGGAGGCGCATCACGATCACGCCCTGCGTCGCCCGACCGGAGCGCTTGATCCCGTCGACGGCCGTTCGGATCACCGTGCCGCCGTCCGAGATCAGCATCACCTGGTAGCCCTCGCGGACGACCCGCGCGCCGGCGAGCGAGCCCTTGCCCTCGACGAGCTGCGCGGTCTTCACGCCCATCGTCCCCCGGCCCTTGACCGGGTAGTCGGAGACGCGGGTGCGCTTGCCCCAGCCGTTCTCGGTGACGACGAGCAGGTCGGCGTCGTCCTCGGCGATGTTCACCGAGATCACCTCGTCGCCGGCCCGGAGCTTCATCCCGCTGACGCCCGACGTGTCGCGGCCCATCGCCCGCACGTCCGTCTCGTGGAAGCGGATCGCCTGGCCCTTCCGCGAGACCATCAGCACGTCGTTCTCGCCGCTCGAGTGGCGGACGCCGACGAGCTCGTCCCCCTCGCGCATCTTGATCGCGATGATCCCGTCGGCCTTGAGCGGGGTGTTGTAGGCGGCCAGCTCGGTCTTCTTGACGACGCCCTTCTTGGTCGCGAAGACGAGGTACCGCGCTTCGTTGAAGTCGCGTGTCTGGATCACGGCGCGCACCTGCTCGTCCTGCCGGAACGGGAGAAGGTTGACGAGCGCGCGGCCGCGCGACTGGCGCGAGCCGAGCGGCAGCTCGTGGACCTTCAGCCGGTAGACCTTCCCGACGTTCGTGAAGAACAGGATGTAGTCGTGGGTCGAGGCGACGAACAGGTGCTCGATGTAGTCCTCGTCCTTCAGGTCCATACCCATCACGCCGATCCCGCCGCGCCGCTGCTCGCGATAGGTCGTCACCGGTAGGCGCTTGATGTAGCCGGAGCGCGTGATCGCGATGACCATGTCCTCCTCCGCGATCAGGTCCTCCAGCTCGAGCTCGTCCTCGGCGGCGACGATCTCGGTGCGCCGGTCGTCGTTCCGCCCGTACAGCTGCTTGATCTCGAGAAGCTCCTCGCGCACGACGCCGTCGATCAGCGCGGGATCGCCGAGGATCGTGCGGAGCTCGCCGATTCGCTCCTGGAGGTCGGCGAACTCGTCCTCGACCTCCTTGCGCGCGAGCCCGGTGAGACGCGCGAGCCGCATGTCGAGGATCGCCTGCGCCTGGACCTCCGTGAGCGAGAACTGCTCCTGCAGCCCCGTGCGGGCCTCGTCTGTGTCCGCCGCGGCTCGGATCAGGGCGATCACGGCGTCGAGGTTGTCGAGCGCGATCAGGTAGCCCCGCAGGACGTGCGCGCGGCGCTCGGCATCGCGGAGCTCGTGCTTGGAGCGCCGGACGACGACCTCGCGCTGGTAGTCGAGGTAGTGCCGGACGAGCTCGAGGAGCGACAGCGTCCGCGGGACGCCGTCGACGAGGGCGACCGCGTTGTAGCCGAACGTCGACTGCAGCGGCGTGTGCTTGAAGAGCTTGTTGAGCGCGACCTGCGGCACCGCGTCGCGCTTCAGCTCGATCTGGATCCGCATCCCGGTGCGGTCGGAGTGGTCGGCGAGGTCGCTCACCTCGGTCAGCACCTTGTCGTTGACGAGCTCCGCGATCTTCGCGATGACCCCGGTGTCGCCCCCCTTCTTCACGCCGTACGGCAGCTCGGTGACGACGATCGCCGACTTGCCGCCGCGCAGCTCCTCGATGTGCGCGCGGGCGCGCATCACGATGCGGCCGCGGCCCGTGCGGTATGCGTCGCGGATGCCCGAGCGCCCGACGATGTAGGCGCCCGTCGGGAAGTCCGGGCCCTTGAGGTGCTTCATCAGCTTCTCGACGTCCGTGGTCGGGTCGTCGATCAGGGCGACGATCGCGTCGACGGCCTCCGCGAGGCGGTGCGGGGGCATGTTCGTCGCCATCCCGACCGCGATCCCGGCGGACCCGTTGACGAGGAGGTTCGGGAAGCGCGAGGGGAGCGTGAGCGGCTCGCGGCGCGACTCGTCGTAGTTCGGGCCGAAGTCGACCGTGTCCGCGTCGATGTCGCGGAGCATCTCGGCGGCGATGCGGGCGAGGCGGGCCTCGGTGTAGCGCATCGCAGCCGGCGGGTCGTCGTCGATCGAGCCGAAGTTGCCCTGTCCGTCGACGAGCGGGTAGCGCAGCGAGAACGGCTGCGCCATCCGCACCAGCGTGTCGTAGATGGAGGAGTCGCCGTGCGGGTGGTGGTTGCCCATCACGTCGCCGACGACCTTCGAGCTCTTCACGTAGGGCCGGCCGGGCCGGAAGCCGCCGTCCCACATCGACCACAGGACGCGGCGGTGGACCGGCTTGAGGCCGTCGCGCACGTCGGGGAGCGCGCGCGCGACGATCACCGACATCGCGTAGTCGAGGAAGCTCGAGCGCATCTCCTGCTCGAGCTCGCGCGGCTCGATCCGCCCGGGTCCCAGGGCTCCCGTCTCTACCTCGGACACGTCAGACGTCCAGGAACGTCACGTCGCGAGCGTTTTCCTCGATGAACGCACGACGCGGCTCGACCTGGTCGCCCATCAGCACCGAGAAGATCTTGTCGGCGGCCGACGCGTCCTCGACGTCCACGCGGACGAGCAGCCGGCGCGCCGGGTCCATCGTCGTCTCCCAGAGCTGCTCGGCGTTCATCTCGCCGAGGCCCTTGAAGCGCGAGAGCTGGATCCCGTCGCGCCTGGCCACGTCGAGCGCGAGCTCGCGCAGCTGGCCGAACGTCTGGGCGGTCTCGACGTGCTTGCCGTAGCGGAGCTCGAACGGCGGCGGGCCGACGATCTCCGAGAGCTTCGTGTGGGCGCGCCTCACGTTCGCGTAGATCGGGGAGGCGAGCAGCTCGGCAGGCACGGTGAGCGTCTGCGCGGCGCTCGTCTCGGTCTCGACGAACCGGACGCCGACCCCCTCGGCGGAGGTCGACTGCACCTCGAACGTGTACCCGTTCGGCGGCAGGGACGCGATCGCCGCCGCTGCGGCCTTCGGGTCGTCCGCGTCGGCCTCGACGAGGCGGTGCTCGATCGTGAAGTCGGCGACGTTCGCGCCGAAGTCGGAGCGGAGACGCGACGACCAGCCCTCGAAGTCGTGCAGGGCGGCCGCGAGCTTCTGCCACTTCGCCTCGGTCAGCTTCACGTCCGCGCCGTCCCGGTCGGTGACGGCGATCTCGTGCACGCGCTCACGGACGAGGAGCTCCTCGAGCTGGGCGTCCTTCTCGAAGTAGAACTCCTGGTTCCCGAGCTTCACCTTGTAGAGCGGCGGCACCGCGATGTACACGTGCCCGGTCTCGATCAGCTCGGTCATCTGGCGGTAGAGGAACGTGAGGATCAGCGTGCGGATGTGGGACCCGTCGACGTCGGCGTCCGTCATCACGATGATCCGGTTGTAGCGGAGCTTCTCGAGGTCGAACTCGTCCGCGAAGCCCGTGCCGATCGCGGTGATCATCGCCTGGATCTCGTTGTTCGAGAGCACCTTGTTGATGCGGTTCTTTTCGCTGTTGATGATCTTCCCGCGCAGGGGCAGGATCGCCTGGTAGCTGCGGTCGCGGCCCGACTTCGCGGAGCCGCCAGCGGAGTCGCCCTCGACGATGAAGAGCTCGCACGAGTCGGGGTCCTTCAGCTGGCAGTCGGCGAGCTTGCCGGGGAGGGACGAGCCGGACAGCGCGCTCTTGCGCGTCAGGTCGCGTGCCTTGCGGGCCGCCTGGCGCGCGCGGGACGCGGCGACGGCCTTGAGCACGATCTGCTTCGCGTCGCGGGGGTTCTCCTCGAGGAACTCCGCGAGCTTCGCGTTGACGGTCGACTCCACGAGGCCTGCGACCTGCGGGTTGCCGAGCTTCGTCTTCGTCTGCCCCTCGAACTGCGGGTTCACGAGCTTGACGGAGATCACCGCGGCGAGACCTTCGCGGATGTCCTCGCCCTCGAGGTTCTCCTCCTTCTCCTTGAGGAGGCCCTTGTCGCGCGCGTACTTGTTGATCGTGCGCGTCAGCGCGGAGCGGAACCCCTGCGTGTGGGTGCCGCCCTCGTGGGTGTTGATGTTGTTGGCGAACGAGAAGACGGACTCCTGGTAGGAGCCGTTCCACTGCATCGCGACCTCGACGTACCCCGCGTCGTTCTCGCCGTCGAAGTAGACGATCCGGCGGTGGATCGGGTCCTTCGACTCGTTCGTGTACGCGACGAAGTCGCGGATGCCGCCCTCGTAGTGGAACTCGATCGCCTTGCCGTCCGCGCGCTCGTCCGTGAGCCGGATGCGCAGCGCCTTCGTCAGGAACGCTGTCTCGCGCAGGCGCTGCGTGAGGGTGTCCGCGAAGAACTCCGTCTCCTCGAACACCTCCTTGTCCGGCAGGAACGAGATCGTCGTGCCGCTCTCCTTCGTGATCCCGATCGTCTCGACGTCACCCTGCGCCTCGCCGCGCGCGAACTCCTGCCGGAAGACCTTGCCGTCACGGCGTACCTCGGCGACGAGCCACTCGGAGAGCGCGTTGACGACCGAGACGCCCACGCCGTGGAGACCGCCCGAGACCTTGTAGCCCTCGCCGCCGAACTTCCCGCCGGCGTGGAGCTTCGTCAGCACGGTGGTCAGCGCGGACGTGCCGTCGGCCATCACGTCGACCGGGATGCCGCGGCCGGTGTCGCGGCACGTGACGGAGTTGTCGGGGTGGATGGTCACCTCGATCAGCTCGTTGTGCCCCGCGAGCGCCTCGTCGACGGCGTTGTCGACGACCTCGTAGACGAGGTGATGCAGGCCTCGCGAGCCCGTCGAGCCGATGTACATCCCAGGGCGTAGACGGACCGGCTCGAGGCCCTCGAGAACGGTGATGTCCTTGGCGGTGTACGCGGTTTCGGTCATGCCCCTCCTGGACATAAAAATGCCTGCAAAACGGCTGTTTTGCGGGCCTGGGGAAGTATATCAGACAAGACGGTCGCCGCGGGCTCTGGCGAGGCTCGCGGCGGCGGCCCTGCGCACCGCCTCACGGAGGGCCGGATCGGCGATTCCGGCGGCGAGCGCGGCCGCCGTCGAGGCCTCCTCGGGGCTCGGCGCTGGGGGCCGCTCGGGTGCCTCCTCGTCCGCCGGCGGGGCCGGGACCGGGCCTGCCACGAACCGGAGCGCAGGCGGGGTCGACTCGCCCAGCCTCGCCTCGAGCTTCTCGCGGATCTCCGCCTCCATCCGGCCGAGCTCGAACGCCCAGGTCGAGGAGACGGCCGTCACGTGGAGCGTCCCGTCGCGGCCGAGCCGCTGCGGCCAGGCCGCGCGGGCGATCGCGGGACCGACGGCGTCCGGCCAGGCGCGGGTCAGCTCGGCCAGCAGCCCCGCGTCGGGAACGCCGGACGAGCGCAGCGCGCGGCGGACCGAGCCGTCGAGCCGCTCCATCAGGCCGGCTCCACGCGGCCGGGCGTCACGGCCAGGAGCTGCGCCGGCGCGAGAGGCAGCGCCTCGGCGCCGGTTGCGGTGACGAGCGTCTGGCCGGCGGTGCCGAGCCGCGCCGAGAGCAGTCGCCGGCGATCCGCGTCGAGCTCGGAGAGCGCGTCGTCGAGGAGGAGGAGCGGCGGGATCCCACCCTGCTCGGTCAGCACCCCTGCCTCCGCGAGCAGGAGCGAGAGCACCGCAAGCCGCTGCTCGCCCTGCGAGCCGAACGCGCGCAGGTCGCGGTCGCCGGCCACGAGGCGTACGTCGTCGAGGTGCGGGCCGAGGCCGGTCGTGCCGCGCTCGAGGTCTCGGGGAAGCCGCTGCTCGAGCGCCTCGCGCGTGGGAGGCTCGGCGTCGTAGCCGAGCGCCGCGTCGCGAAGGCCGAGCTCGGCCGCGCGCTCCGCGAAAAGCGGCGAGAGCAGCTCGACGACCTGTCCGCGCGCATCGACGAGTCGTCTCGCGAGGTCGACGACCTGCTCGGTCCACGGCTCGAGAGCGTCCGCGGCCGACAGCCCGGTCGCGACGCGTCGGAGCGCCGCGTTCCGCTGGCCGAGAGCGGCCGCGTAGGTGGACGGAAGGTCGGCGCGGGCCGGCAGGACGCGGGCCAGCGCCCGGTCGAAGTACGCGCGGCGTGCGGCGGGACCACCCTTCACGACGGCGAGGCGGTCGGGAGTGAAGACGAGGGCGTGCACCTTGCGGCGGAGCTCCTCGGTCGAGCCGACCGCGGCGCCGTCGAGACGGATCCGCTTCGGGGCGGTGCGCGAGAGCGTCACCTCCGCGCGGACGCCCACCGTCCCGCGCACGCCGCGCGCGGACACGCGGCCCTCCACTGCTCCGTTCCGCACGATCTGCGCGTCGTGGCGCGTGCGGAAGGAGAGCCCCTGCGTCGCGAGGTGGACGGCCTCGAGGAGGTTCGTCTTCCCGGCGCCGTTCGGCCCGGTCACGAGCACGAGGCCCGGCTCGAGCGCGAGCTCGAGCGACGGGTACGAGCGAACGTCTCGAAGGGACACATCGCCGACGATCACCCTGTCGCGCTCGGATCCGCGCGGGACCCGCGCGCCTGTCAGCCGGCCAGGCGGATCGGCATGATCAGGTACCAGAAGGTGTCCCCCTCCGCGCTGATCAGGCCGGGCCTGAGCGGGTTGATGAGCTCCAGCTTCACCTCGTCCGCCGTGACCGACTCGAGGCCCTCGCGGAGGAACTCCGCGTTGAAGCCGATCTCGAGCGGCTCGCCCGTGTAGCGCACCGCGAGCGACTCGCGCGTCTCGCCCACGTCCTGGCTCTGAGCCGAGATCGTCAGCTCGCCCTCCTCGAAGCGGAGCCGGAGCGGCGTGTTCCGCTGAGCCATCACGGCTGCGCGGCGGACCGCGTCGAGGACCGCCGCCCGGTTCAGCTCGAGCTCGACCTCGAACGACTCCGGCCGCAGCTGCTGCACGTTCGGGAACTGCCCGTCGATGCGGCGGGTCGTCAGCCACGCGTTGCCGGTGCCGAAGATGACGTGGTTGTCGTTGATCCCGAGCTGGATCCGCTCGGCGCCGGCCGCGACGCGGCTCAGCTCGTCCAGCGCCCGTGCAGGGATGATCGCCTCGAGCTCGGGCCCGCCTCCGTCGAGCGCGGTCTCCTTCACCGACATGCGGTACGAGTCGGTCGCCGCCATCGTCAGCTTGGCGCCCTCGAACTGCGCGAGGATCCCGGTCAGCACGGGCCGCGACTCGTCGCGGGACGCCGCCCGCGAGACGCGCTGCACGGTGTCGAGCAACGCAGTCGCATCGACCTCCTGGAGCGGCACGTCCACCGAGGGCAGCCGCGGGAAGTCCTCTACGGCGAACACGTTGAGGCGTGACGAATACGACCCGGCCTCGATCGTCGCGGCGCCGTCTTCCGGCCGATGCGCGAGCGTCACCGCGCCCGACGGGAGCAGTCGGACGATGTCGCCGAGGAGCTTTGCGGGGACGACGAGGGCACCCTCTCCCTCGACGGTCGCCGGGACGGTCGTGCGGAGCGAGAGCTCCATGTCGGTCGCCTCGAGCTCGAGCAGCCCCTCCGCGGCGCGGATCCCCACCCCGGCGAGCACCTGGACGGTGCCGCGCGACGACGCCGCTCGCGACACGAGCTGCAGGCCTGCGGCGAGCTCGTCCCGGTCGACGGTGACGCGGATGCTGGAGCCGACCACGGTGTCGGTTTCCATCATGTCTTTTCTAAACCTTTCGTCGTAGTCATAGAGAGTGTGGACGTCGGGGAAGACGGAGGGAATCCCAGTCGTGATGCGGCGTTGCGGGTGTTGGTCCCCGCTGGAGGTTCTCCACGGGTCCGACAGCTCTGCCGCGGCTGCACCGGTCGGGGCGAAACTCATCCACGGTGCTTGATCCGCGCGGTGAGGTCCTGCACGAGGTTGTACACAGCTCTGTCCTCAGAGATCATCCGCGTGATCTTCGCGTTTGCGTGGAGGACGGTCGAATGGTCCCGCCCGCCGAACTCCTTGCCGATCTTCGGCAGCGAGGCGTCGGTGAGCTCGCGCGAGAGGTACATCGCGACCTGGCGCGGGTAGGCGACCGCCTGCGACCGCCGCTGGCTGCAGAGCTCCTCGACCGTGAGCGCGAAGCGGTCGCAGACCGCTTCCTGGATCAAGGCGATGGTCACCTCCGGCACGCCGCCGTTCGAGGGGAACAGGTCGCGGAGCACCTGCTCGGCGAGGTCGACGTCGAGCGGGAGGCCCGTCAGCGACGAGAACGCCACGACACGCGTGAGCGCCCCCTCGAGCTCGCGGATGTTGGTCGAGACGCGACCGGCGATGAACGTCAGGACCTCCGGGTCGTGCATCGCGATCCCGTCGGTCGTCACCTTCTTGCGAAGGATCGCGATACGCGTCTCGAGGTCAGGCGGCTGGATGTCCGTGATCAGCCCCCACTCGAACCGCGAGCGCAGGCGCTCCTCGAGCGTCGCGATCTCCTTCGGCGGCCGGTCGGACGAGATCACGATCTGCCGCCCGGCCTCGTAGAGCGAGTTGAACGTGTGGAAGAACTCCTCCTGAAAGCGCTCCTTGCCCTCGAGGAACTGGATGTCGTCGACGAGGAGGACGTCGTACGCCCGGTAGCGGTGCTTGAACCCCTCGATCCGCTTGTCGCGCAGCGAGTTGATGAAGTCGTTCGTGAACGTCTCGCTCGTAACGTAGCGCCGCGTGAGGCCCTTCGAGTGGTCGCTGACGTACGCGCCGATCGCCTGGAGCAGGTGCGTCTTGCCGAGGCCCGTGCCCCCGTAGATGAAGAGCGGGTTGTACGCCTGCGCCGGCGCCTCCGCGACCGCGAGCGCCGCGGCGTGCGCGAAGCGGTTCGACGACCCGATCACGAAGTTGTCGAACGTGTACTTCGGGTTCGCGCCGAGTTGGGGCTCCGCGGTCGGCACCGCGTGCGGCACCGCGTGCGGCAGCGCGTCGGCGGGCTCGGCCTGCTCGGCCACGGTCAGCGAGACGCGCACCTCGCGCCCGAGCGCGTCGCGCGTCGCCGCGCGGAGGAGCCCGAGGAAGTGGCTCTCGATCCACTCGCGGGTGAAGTCGTTCGGGACGACGACGACGAACGCCTCGTCGCTCAGGTGCGCGCCGCCGGCGGCGCCGAACCACGTCGCGTGGGTGGTCTCGTTGAGCGTGTCCCGAAGGCGCCGGGAGACGTCGTCCCAAAGTTGCTCGGCAGTGCGATCGCCGGCGTGCTCCAACGCGGTGCTCGACGCTCCTTCCGGGGTGGCGGGAGGCGCGAGCATACCACCCTCCCGGCGAGGCGCCAGGGCCCCGCGAGCCACGCGCCAAGAGGCGAAAAAATAGGCATTTTGCAGGTGTTTCCCTGGTCTCCACACGAATCTCCACAGCTGTGGACAACGTGTTCGGGCGCGCCTCGTCGGGCGACAGCCAAGCCCGTGAGCAGCCGTTTCTCGCCGGCTCCCGCCGCGGACGGGTGTGGATAACCCGGGCCGTCGGGCCTCGTCTATACTCCCCGCTTCGCCGTGCCCGCAGGGTGCGGGCACACATCGTCGCGAAGGCCTCTCTCCACTCGTGAAGCGCACGTACCAGCCGAACGTCCGTCGCCGGAAGCGTAAGCACGGCTTCCGCGCGCGCATGGCGACCCGCGGCGGCCGCGCGATCCTCAAGCGCCGCCGCGCCAAGGGCCGGAAGCGGCTCTCCGCGTAGCCGCGGCCGTGGAGCGCCGCCACCGCCTCTCCCGGTCGCGCGACTTCGACGCGGTCTACAGGCAGGGTCGATCCGCGTCGACCCGATCGCTCACCCTGCACTGGTTCGCGCGGGAGGACGACGCGGACGGGTCGCCGCGCGTCGGCCTGGCGATCCCGCGCGCGGTCGGCTCCGCGGTGGTGCGCAACCGGCTCAAGCGGCAGCTCCGTGCCGTGTGGCCCGCGGTCGCCGAGGAGGCTCCGCGCGGGTGCGACTACGTGCTCGTCGCGCGTCCCGGCCTCGCGGAGCCCGCGGCGACGCGCGGGCAGGAGTGGCTCGTCGAGCAGGTCCGCGAGGTTCTCGGCAAGGTGAAGGAATGAGGTGGCTCGGGATCGGCGCGGTGCAGGCCTGGCGGTACACCCTCGGCCTGCTGACGCCGCCCGGGACGTGCAAGTACCACCCGAGCTGCTCGCAGTACGCGATCGACGCGTTCCGCGAGCTCGGCCTCGTCCGCGGCGGTATCCTCGCCGGCTGGCGCATCCTCCGCTGCAACCCCTGGAGCCACGGAGGCGTCGACCGGGTCTGCGACCGGTCGCTCTTCCGGGGTCGTGAGGGCCGGAGCCGCGCGTGATCCTCGGCTTCTCGAACCCGCTCAAGCCGCTCGAGGACGTCCTCACCTCGATCCTCGAGTGGCTCCACGGCTCGGTCGGGCTGAGCTGGGCGTGGTCGATCGTCGCGCTGGTGGTGCTCGTGCGGATCGTGCTCGTGCCCGTGATGGTGCGGCAGATCCACTCGATGCAGAACCTCCAGGCGCACGCGCCCGAGATGAAGGAGATCCAGCAGCGCTGGAAGCACGACCGGCAGCGGCAGAACGAGGAGCTCATGAAGTTCTACCGCGAGAACAAGATCAACCCCGCGGCCTCCTGCCTGCCGATCCTCCTGCAGATCCCGATCTTCATCTCGCTCTTCTACGTCCTCAAGGACTTCGAGCGGGAGATCTTCCCGAACTACCCGGGCTCGAGCCTCGAGTTCCTCGGCCTCGTGGACATCACGGCGCCGACGATCGAGAGCTGGGGGCCGGTCCTGCTCGTGATCTACGTCGCGAGCCAGCTGACCTCGTCCTACTACATGTCGGCCTCGATGCAGAAGGCGCAGCGGATCCTGATGCTCGTGCTGCCGATCGTGTTCATCCCGTTCATCCTCCGCTTCCCGTCGGGGCTGATGATCTACTGGATGACGACGAACCTGTGGACGACCGGCCAGGGCTTCGTCACGCGGCGGCTGATGCCGCGGCCCGTCACCGGCGCGGCGAAGAAGAGCTCGCGCACGCCTCCGAAGGACGAGCCCAAGCCGGCGAGCCAGGCCGCGAGACGTGGCGGACAGGGCGCGGCGGACTCCGGGACGGCCGACGGGTCGAGCCGTGCGGTCGCCGGGCCCCCGAGGCGCGTGAAGCGGAAGCGGAGCGGCGGAGGCCGGCGGCGATGAGCGACGAGGTCTCCGTCGAGGCAACGGGGGAGACCGTCGGCGAGGCGAAGTGGGCCGCGCTCAGGGAGCTCGAGCGCATCGCCCCCGGGCTCGACCGCGATGCGGTCCGCTTCCAGGTCGTGAGCGAGGGCGAGCGCGGCCTGCTCGGCGTGGGCTATACGCCCGCGCGTGTGGTTGCGACCGCGGACCGCCCGGCTGAGCCTCCGCCTGCGCCCGCGTCCGCAGCCGCCGTCGGCGACTACGGCGAGGGCGAGCAGGCAGTCGCCCGCGAGCTGCTCGAGCGGGTCGTCGCAACGCTCGGCCTCGACGCCGGCGTCCGGGTCGAGGACGACGAGGAGGAGGTGCGCGCGACCGTCACCGGGTCCGACCTCGGCGTGCTGATCGGCAGGCACGGGCAGATGATCGATTCGCTGCAGTACCTCGCGAACGCGCTCGCGCACCGGGCGCTCGGAGACGATCGACGGAGGATCGTCGTCGACGCGGCCGGCTACCGCGCGCGCCGCGCCGCGACGCTCGAGGCTCTCGCCCGCCGGACGGCGGAGCAGGCCTCCGCGACGGGCCGCCGCGTCGAGCTCGAGCCGATGAGCGCGGTCGAGCGCCGCATCGTGCACGAGGTGCTGAAGGACGACCCCGAGGTCACGACGGAGAGCGAGGGAGCCGAGCCGAACCGCTTCGTCGTGGTCCTTCCGCGCCGTTCCGCCGACTGAGCCGCCCCGCGCGGTGGATGCAGCGCTCCTCGACCGCTGGCTCGAGGCGGTGCTCCAGACGCCGGGCCTGACCGCGCTGCGCGATCCCGTCGAGGCGCGCCGCGTCCTGCTCGAGGACGCGCTCCGCGGCGTCCCGCTCGTGGCGGGCGAGACGGGCCCCGTCGTCGACGTCGGCTCGGGCGGCGGCACACCGGGCATCCCGCTGGCCGTGGCGCTGCCCGACCGGGAGGTGACGCTCCTCGAGGCGGAGCGCCGCAAGTGCGACTTCCTCGAGTGGTGGACGCCCGCTCTGCCGAACCTCCGCGTCGTCTGGGGCCGCGCCGAAGAGCAGCCGGTGGAGGGATACGGCGTCGCCGTAGCGAAGGCGCTCGCCCACCCGCCGACGGCGGCCGAGTGGTGTCTCCCGCTCGTGCGTGAGGGCGGCGTCGCGGTGCTCTGGGTGGGACCCACCGCCGAGCACGACCGTGTGTCCGCCGTCGCCGAGCGTCTCGCCGCGCGCGTCGAGCGGGCGGACGCAGGGCTCCTCGTCCTGCGCAAGCTCGCGCCGACGCCCCCGGGCTTCCCGCGACGCACCGGCGTCGCCCGCAAGCGCCCGCTCGCCTGACAACGCTCGCAACAGTCTGTTGCAAGGGCCGTTCCGGCCCTCCGCGAGGAGTGGCGGGCGGCGGCGAGAAACGACAAGCGTGAGCGACGAGCAGGACATCCGCCTCGAGGCGGCAGCCTCGCTGTTCGACGCGGCGGCCGACGAGTTCGATCTCGCGGGCGCCCACGCGCGCATGGCGGCGGAGCGGTTCCGCGCGGGCGACGTGCCGCGGGCCACGTCGCACGCCTGGGCCTCGCTCGGCTACGTCCGGACCGGCGAGGACGTCCTCGTCGCGCAGGCCCGCGAGCACCGGCGACCACCCGACGCGGTGGGGTGAGCGCGGACGGGCGCGTCCGGGCTGCGGAGTAGCCTGAGCGCGTGCCGGCCCGGATCGTCGCGGTTGCGAATCAGAAGGGCGGCGTCGGCAAGACGACGACCGCCATCAACCTCGCCGCGTGCCTCGCCGAGGCGGGCGAACGGTGCCTGCTCGTCGACCTCGACCCGCAGGCGAACGCGACGTCGGGCCTCGGTCGCCGTGCCAACGGGCACTCGACCCTCGACCTGCTCGACGGCATCCCGCTCGGCGAGCTGACGCGGCCGAGCTCCTTCGCGAACCTCGATCTGGTGCCCGCGAAGGCGGAGCTCGCCGCGACGAGCGTCCAGCTGTCGGCGCTCGAGGGAGGCGAGCGCTACCTCGCCGAGGCGCTCGCCGACGGTGCGACCGACGGGTACGGCTTCGTCTTCCTCGACTGCCCGCCGGCGTTCGGCCCGCTCACCGTGAACGCCCTCGCGGCCGCCGACCGCGTTCTCGTCCCGGTGCAGGCCGAGTACTACGCCCTCGAGGGGCTCTCGCAGCTGCTCGGCTCGATCGACCTCGTGAAGCGGCGGCTCAATCCGTCGCTCGGCGTCGCGGGGATCCTGCTCACGATGGTCGACGCGCGCACGCGTCTCGCGGCCGAGGTCGAGGACGAGCTGCGGCGGCACTTCGGCCCGCTCGTCTTCGCGACGACCGTGCCGCGCTCGGTGCGGCTGGCGGAGGCGCCGAGCCACGGTGTCCCGGCGATCGCCTACGACCGGCGCTCCGCCGGCGCGGAGGCCTACTGGAAGGTGGCGATGGAGCTTGTCGAGCGCGCCTGAGGCACCCACGCCGCGGCGCGGGCTGGGCCGCGGCCTCGAGGTCCTGGTCGGGGGCGGCCAGGCGGGCGACGCGGAGCTGATCCGCCTCCCGCTGGACGCGATCCACCCCAACCCGAGGCAGCCCCGGCGACGGTTCGAGCCGGAGGCGACCACGGGCCTCGCGTCGTCCCTCAAGCACCAGGGCGTGCTGCAGCCGGTCGTCGTGCGACCGCGTGCCGCCGGCGGGTACGAGCTGATCGCCGGCGAGCGCCGCTGGCGGGCGGCGCGCGAGGCGGGTCTCGAGACCCTGCCCGCGCTCGTGCGGGAGACCGACGACCGCGAGACGCTCCTGCTCTCGCTGGTCGAGAACGTCGCCCGCGAGGATCTCTCCCCGGTCGAGGAGGCGCGCGCGTACGCCGCGCTCGTGGACGAGTTCGAGCTCTCGCTCGGCGAGCTCGCGGAGCGGGTCGGCCGGTCGAAGGCCGGCGTCTCGAACCGGCTCCGGCTGCTGGAGCTGCCCGAGGAGGTGCTCTGGATGCTCGCGCGTGGCGAGCTGACCGAGGGTCACGCGCGGGCGGTGCTCGCGGTGCCCGACGACGACGCACGGCTCCGCCTCGCCCGCCGGGCGGCGCGCGACGGCCTCACGGTTCGCGCGACGGAGAAGGCTGCGCAGGAGAGCGGCGCCCGTCGCCGCCCACGCTCGTCGCCGGTCGACCCGGCTCTCGCCGAACGCGCTCGGCACGCCGCAGAACGGCTGACGGGCCTCCCCGCACGCGTCTCCGCAGGGAAGCTCGAGCTCCACTTCGGTGACGAGACGCGGCTGGCCGAGCTCGTCGAGACGCTCGAGTCGCTGTGACACGCGACGATGGGCGATCCTGGATTCGAACCAGGGACCTCCGCCTTATCAGAGCGGCGCTCTAACCGACTGAGCTAATCGCCCGCGCGGCCGTCGAGTGTAGCGAAGCGCCTTCCGCGAACGACACGTGCCCGCGGAGGGCCGTGTCTACACTGAGCAGCGGGTCATGCA
>DASSJV010000014.1:0-3571 GCA_035691005.1 Gaiella sp.
CCGCAGAGCGCCGCCACCTCGCGCGCGATCCCGACCATCGAGAGCAGGTCGGGGCGGTTCATCGTCGGCGTCACGTCGAGCACTCGGTCGACGAGCGGGAGAACGTCCGCGAGCGGTGTGCCGGGCTCGATCCCGTCGGGCAGCAGCATGATCCCCGAGTGGTCGGCGCCGAGCCCGATCTCGGCCTCGGCGAGGATCATCCCGCGCGACATCTCCCCGCGAAGCGGGCGCTCCTCGAGCGGTCCCGGAAAGCCCGGCAGGAGCGCGCCGGGAAGCCCGACGGCGACGGTCGCGCCGGCGCCGAAGTTCCAGGCGCCGCACACGACCTGCTGCGGCTCGGGGCTGCCGACGTCGACCTGGCAGAGCTGGAGCCGGTCGGCGTTCGGATGCGGGTCGGCGGAGACGACGCGCCCGACAACGAAGTGCGCGAGGTTGTCGGCCTGGTCCGCGACGCCGACGTCGACGAGCCGGTCGACCTCGAGCGCGGAGATCGAGAGCCTGCGCGCGATCTCCTCGTCGCTCGCGTCCGTCGCGACGTACTCGCGCAGCCAGGACAGCGGCGCCTTCACTAGAACTGCCCCGAGAAGCGAAGATCGTCGCGCCAGAGCTCCCGGAGGTCGGGGAACTCGTGCCGCAGCATCGCGATGCGCTCGAGGCCCCAGCCGAAGGCGAAACCGGTGAAGCGCTCGGCGTCGTAGCCGACGAACTCGAACAGCGCCGGATCGACCATTCCGGCGCCGCCCACCTCGATCCAGCCGGAGTGGCGGCACACGGGGCAGCCCGCGCCGTCGCACACGTGGCAGGAGACGTACGCCTCGATGGACGGCTCCGTGAAGGGGAAGTAGTGCGTGCGGAACTCGGTGCGCCGGTCCTGGCCGAAGAGCGCCTTGAGGAGGAAGTCGAGAGTCCCGGTCAGGTCGGCGAGCGTGATTCCCTCGTCGACGGCGAGCCCCTCGACCTGGTGGAAGATCGGCGTGTGCGTCGCGTCGGGCGTGTCGCGGCGGTAGCAGCGTCCGAGCGAGACGACGTACACCGGCGGCGGCTGTGCCTCCATCGTGCGGATCTGTGACGGCGAGGTCTCCGTCCGGAGGACGGTGTGGTCGTCGAGGAAGAAGGTCGCGAGCGGCGAGCGCGCGGGATGACCCGGCGGGAAGTTGAGCCCGTCGAAGTTGTAGTGCGTCGTCTCGACCTCGCGGCCGTCGACGACGCGGTACCCGAGACCGAGGAAGACGTCCTCGACCTCGCGGCGGATCTGCGTCACGAGGTGCAGCCGGCCTCGGGGGTGACCGCGCACGGGAAGCGTCACGTCGACCCGCTCCTCGGCGAGCCGCCGGTCGAGCTCGGCGCGCTCGAGCTCGGCGGCACGCGCTGCCACGGACGCCTCGATCCGCTCGCGGGCCGCGTTCAGCGCGCGGCCGGTCTCGGCGTCCCGCACCTCGCGGAGCGCGAGCGGCAGTGCGCTCTTTCGCCCCAGGAACTCGACACGAACGGCCTCGATCTCGTCCGTCGACGCGGCGGCGGCGACCGCCGCGAGGGCCGCACGCTCGAGCGCCTCGACGTCCATGGGACGTCCGAGGCTAGCAAGTGACACCGTGTCACAAGCCGGGCCCGGTGCTTGAATCGGGCGCGTGAGCGGCTACGACGCCCTCGCCCCGGTCTACGACGACTGGTCGGCGCACATGACCGAGGACGTGGACTTCTACGTCTCGCTCGCGGCCGAGGCGGAGGGGCCCGTCGTCGAGCTCGCGGTCGGGAACGGCCGCGTCGCAGTGCCCGTCGCACAGCGTGCCGGCCGACGCGTGATCGGGATCGACGCGTCTCTCGAGATGCTCGACGGAGCCCGGGCGAGGGCCGACGCCGCCGGGGTCGAGCTCGATCTCCGCCACGGCGACATCCGCGACTTCGCGCTCGAGGAGCCGACCGACCTCGTGATCTGCCCGTTCAGATCGCTGCTCCACCTGCCGACGTGGGCCGACCGGCGGCGGGTGTTCGAGCGTGTCGCGTCGGTGCTCGTGCCGGGCGGACGATTCGCCTGGAACAGCTTCGTGTTCGACCCGCTCGTGGCGGCGAAGCACGCCGGAGGCTGGCAGGAGCAGAACGGGATCAGGCACCGCGTCGACCACGTGCCCGCCGACTCCCGGATCGACATCACCGTCGCCGACCGCGGGACGGTCAGCCTCCACTGGGTGACGCGCTCGGAATGGGACGGCCTCGTGGACGTCGCCGGGCTCGAGGTCGAGGCGCTCTACGGGTGGTTCGACCGCCGGCCGTTCGACGACGAGAGTCGCGAGTTCGTCTACGTCGCGCGGAGGCCCGGATCGTCGTGAGCAGCGCGCTGTACGACTCGATCGCCCGGATCTACGACCCGTGGTCGGTCTCGGTGACCGAGGACGTCGGGTTCTACGTCGACGAGGCGCTCGCCGCCGGAGGACCGGTGGTCGAGCTGGCGGTCGGCACGGGGCGCATCGCCGTCCCCACCGCGAAGGCGGGGATCCACGTGATCGGGATCGACGAGTCACCCGGCATGCTCGCCGTCGCGCGGGAATACGCCGAGCGGGAAGGCGTCTCCGAGCGACTCGACCTGCGCGTCGGAGACTTGCGTCGGCCGCCCGTCACCGAGCGCGTGCCGCTCGTCACCGTTCCGTTCCGCTCGCTCCTGCACATGCCGTCCGAGGAGGAGAAGACCCGCGCCCTCGCGGCCGCGGCGGCGCTGCTGGAGCCCGACGGGCTGCTCGTCTTCGACGTCTTCGCACCGAGCCGCGAGGACATCGAGGAAACGGACGGCCTCTGGATCGAGCGAGAGCCGGGCATCTTCGAGCGCGCCGACTGGGACCTCCGCACCCGCTCCCTCGTGCTCACGGTCCGGAGCGACGACCGGTCGGCGACCATGGCGCTGCAGTGGCTCTCCGCCGCCGAGTGGAACGCCGTGATCGAGGACGCGGGCCTCGTCGTCGAGGCGCTCTACGGCTGGTTCGACGGCCGCCCGTTCGACGGGGGCGAGGACATGATCTGGGTCTGCCGTCCCCCGCGCGCGACGAGCTAGACGAGCTCGACTGCGTCGCCGACCCGCACGACGCCCGGCTCGAGCACCTCGGCGTACACCCCCATGCACGGCTCGCCCTCGATCGGTCCCCGCTTCTCGAGAAGCTCGCGGAGCACGTCGCGGTCGCGGATGCCGGTGTCCGGATTGCCCGAGGGGACCGCGCAGCGCGGGGTCGGCTCGCCCACGAGGAGCGTCGCCTCCCCGATCCTCACCCGGCGGCTGCGCCACGCGTCCTCGGCGTGCGGGGCGAGGTCGTCGAGCTCGAGCAGCATCCGGAACCGCCTCCCGTCGCCGTCGATCGTCCCGAGCGAGGCCCGCGAGACGAGGGACGCGGGCCGGTCGTCGGTTGCCCAGGCCCCGTCGTCCCGCTCGACGAGCGTGAGCGACCGCCCGACGAGGTCCGAGAGCGCGTCCGGCCACGGGCCGACGACGACCCGGCCGCGGAGCGGCCGCCGGTACACCTCCACGACGGTCGGCTCGCCGGGCGCGACTTCGTCCGACACAGTCGTGCCGTCCGGCAGCGTCACC
>DASSJV010000015.1:0-17884 GCA_035691005.1 Gaiella sp.
GCGGAGGTCGTCAAGGTCGAGGCCCCGGGCAAGCCCGATCCGCTGCGCGACTGGGGTCATGCGCGCTACGAGGGGCGGTCGCTCTGGTGGCCCGTGCAGTCCAGGAACAAGAAGTGCATCACGCTCAACCTCCGCGAGCGGCGGGGCCAGGAGCTCCTGCTCGAGCTCGTGCGCGTCGCCGACGTGGTGACGGAGAACTTCCGCCCGGGCACGCTCGAGCGCTGGAACCTGGGCTACGAGCGGCTCTCGGAGGCAAACCCCGGTGTCGTGCTCGCCCGTATCTCCGGCTACGGCCAGACGGGCCCGTACGCCGAGCGCGCGGGGTTCGCGTCGGTCGCCGAGGCGATGGGCGGGCTCAGGTACATCAACGGCTTCCCCGGCGAGGCGCCTCCGCGCACCGGGATCTCACTCGGCGACTCGCTCGCGGCGATGTTCGCCGTTCAGGGCATCCTCGCGGCGCTCTACCGGCGCGACGTGCTCGGCGGAGAAGGGCGCGGGCAGGTCGTCGACGTCTCGCTGATGGAGGCGTCGTTCGCGCTCCTCGAGAGCGCGGTGCCGGAGTACGACCGGCTGGGGATCGTCCGGCAGCCGTCGGGCACCGGGCTGAAGGGGGTCGCGCCGTCCAACATCTTCAAGTCCCGCGACGACATGTGGGTCGTGATCGCCGCGAACCAGGACGCGGTGTTCCGGCGCCTCTGCGGGGCGATGGGCCGGCCGGAGCTGGCGGACGACCCGTGCTACGCGACGCACCTCGCGCGGGGCGAGAACCAGGAGGAGGTCGACGGGCTCGTCGCCGAGTGGGCCGCGCGGCACGACGCGCACGAGATCGACCGCATCCTCAACGAGGCCGGCGTCGTCTGCGGGCCGATCTACAGCATCGCCGAGATCTTCGAGGATCCCCAGTTCCGGGCGCGCGAGATGCTCGTCGAGCACGTCGACCCGGACTTCGGCCCGTACGTCGGGCCGGGCATCGTCCCGAAGTTCTCCGAGACGCCCGGCGCCGTGCGCTGGTCGGGGACCTGGGAGGAGGGCAGCCACAACGAGGAGATCTACTGCGGGCTGCTCGGCCTCTCTCCGTCGGAGCTCGAAGGCTTGCGCGAGGATGGGATCGTATGAAGGTCACGGTCTGCGACGTGGGGCCCCGCGACGGG
This sequence comes from Gaiella sp., assembly GCA_035691005.1. GTDB lineage: Bacteria > Actinomycetota > Thermoleophilia > Gaiellales > Gaiellaceae > Gaiella. The sequence continues at coordinate 1,152 of DASSJV010000015.1, forward strand.
CTGCAGAACCAGCCCGTCACGCTCGCGCCCGAGGTGCGCGCGGAACTCGTCGGCCGGATCGCGGCGACAGGAGTGCCGCGCGTAGAGGCGGTGAGCTTCGTCAGCCCGAAGCACGTGCCGCAGATGGCCGGCGCGGAGGAGGTCGTCGCGGCGATTCACCGGCGCGACGGCGTCGTCTACGCGGGCCTCGCGCTGAACGAGCGCGGCTACGACCGGCTCCACGAGAGCGGCCTCGGCGAGGTGCACTTCGCGCTCGCCGCGTCGGAGGAGTTCAACCGCCGCAACGCGGGCGCCTCCGTCGAAGACGGGATGGCCGCGGGCGAGCGGATCGTCGCGCGCGCGAAGGAGGACGGAATCCGCGCAACGGTGACGATCGGAACCGCCTTCGGCTGCCCCTTCGAGGGCGCAGTCGACCCGGGCCGCGTGGCCGAGCTCGCCGGGCGCGCCGCCGCTTTCGGCGCGGACGAGATCGTCCTCGCGGACACGGTCGGCGTCGGCGTGCCGCGGCAGGTGCGCGACCTGGTCGGCCGGCTCGACCACCTCGACGTGCCGCTCGGGATCCACCTCCACAACACCCGCAACAACGGCTTCGCGAACGCGTACGCAGCGGTCGAGGCCGGGGTCACGATCTTCGACGCCTCGGTGGGCGGGATCGGCGGCTGCCCATTCGCGCCGCGCGCGACGGGGAACATCGCAACCGAGGACCTCGTGTACCTCCTCCACGGCGAGGGCGCCGAGACGGGGATCGAGCTCGAGGCGCTGATCGAGGTCGCGAAGTGGCTCGAGACGCAGCTCGGGCGCGAGCTCGAGGGGCAGGTCTACAAGGCAGGGACGTTCGCTCCGGTGGCCAGCTAGAGAGACGAAAGGACGGGACGATGGCGTACAGGCTTGGGGTCGACGTCGGGGGCACGTTCACCGACCTCTTCCTCGTCTCACAGGGAAACGGCGGCGCACGGTTCCGCGTGAAGACGCCGTCGACTCCGCACGATCCGTCCGAGGGCGTGCTGACGGGCGTCCGCCGCATCTGCGAGGAGGCGGGGATCGGGGTCGGCGACCTGCAGAACATCCTTCACGGCACGACGGTTGCGACGAACGCCGTGCTCGAATCGAAGGGCGCGCGGGTCGGCCTGATCACGACGCAGGGGTTCGGACAGATCCTCCACCTCGCGCGGTCGCAGACGCCGGGTCCGCTCGCGGGCTGGATCATCATGATCAAGCCGGATCCGCCGGCCTCGCTCGCCGACACGCGCGAGGCCGTCGAGCGGATGGACGCGAAGGGCGAGACGGTCACCGCCGTCGACGAGCAGCAGGTCGAGTCGATCGTGCGCGACCTCGTCGAGTCGGGAGTCGAGACGCTGACCGTCGCGCTCGTGAACTCGTACGTGAACCCGGCCCACGAGGAGCGGATCGGGGCCGTGGTCGAGCGCCTGTACCCGGGCTTCCCGGTCACGCTCAGCGCGCACGTCCTGCCGGAGTTCCGGGAGTACGAGCGTGCGCTCACCGCGTGCATGAACTCGTACGTGCGGCCGAAGGTGGCCGACTACGTCGACCGGCTCCAGACCGAGCTGCAGGGGATCGGCGCGAAGGCCGACGTCAACATCCTCCGCTCCGACGCCGGCCTGATGACGACGGGCGAGGCCGCGCGGAACCCGATCTACGGCGTGCTCTCCGGCCCGTCGGGCGGGGTCGCGGGCGCGCTCTACGTCGCCCGTAAGGCGGGCTTCGACGACATCCTCACGTTCGACATGGGCGGCACGTCGACGGACGTCTCGCTCTGCCAGAACGGGCAGCCGACGATCGGGCGCGAGACCGCGATCTCGCACTTCCGCATCCGCGTCCCGTCGGTCGACGTGCACACGGTCGGCGCCGGCGGCGGCTCGATCGCCCATGTGCCCGAGCTGACGAAGGCGCTGCGCGTCGGTCCCGAGTCCGCGGGCGCCGACCCGGGGCCTGCGGCGTACGGCAAGGGCGGCACGCAGCCGACCGTGACCGACGCGAACGTCGTCCTCGGCCACCTGCCGCCGCAGCTGCTCGGCGGCGAGATGGGGCTCGACGCCGACGCGGCGCGCACCGCGGTGCAGACCGTCGCCGACGCGATGGGGCTCGGCTCCGTCGAGGAGGCGGCGGAGGGGATCCTCGCGATCGTCAACGAGAACATGGCCGGCGCGCTCCGGCTCGTCTCGGTGCAGCGCGGGCACGACCCGCGCGACTTCGCGCTCGTCGCCTACGGCGGCGCCGGCCCGCTCCACGCGAACGCCGTGGCCGAGCTGATGGGCTCCTTCCCGGTGATCGTGCCGCCCGCTCCCGGGCTTCTCTGCGCGATCGGCGACCTCGTCGCCGACTTCCGCGACGAGTTCGCGCAGACGTATATCCGGCTGCTCGGCGAGGCGACGCCCGACGAGGTGGCGGGAATCCTCGACGACCTCGGCGGGCGCGCGAACACGTGGCTCGAGAGCGAGGGGATCCCGGCCGAGACCCGCACGGTGACCTACACCGCCGACATGCGCTACCGCGGGCAGGGCTACGAGATCCCGGTCGCGCTCGACCCGGCCGAGATCCGCGCCGCGGGGGTCGGCGGCCTCGAGGAGCGGTTCAACGGGCTCCACGAGCAGCTGTACGGCTTCCGGATGCACGGCACCGCGGCCGAGATCGTCAACCTGCGCGCGGTCGGGTTCGGGACGGTGCCGAAGCCGGAGCTCCCGGTGGGCGAGGAAGGCGACCCCGACGCGTCGGGAGCGATCGTCGACGAGCACCAGGTCTGGTTCGCCGGCTCGCAGCACGCGACGCGGGTGTACGACCGCGCCGGGCTGCGGCCGGGCATGGCCTTCGCGGGCCCCGCGATCGTCACCGAGTTCGACTCGACGACGGTCGTCCTCCCCGGCTACTCGGCGACCGTCGACGTGAACTTCAACATGCTGATCACCCCGAACGACTGAGAGGCGGCAGCGATGGCAACCACCGAATCAGAGCCGCTGCGGATCGCCGAGATCCCCACCGGCGTGAAGATCGACCCGGTCACGCTCGACATCATCGAGGGCGCGCTCAAGAACGCCCGCTTCGAGATGGACGCGGTGCTGTTCCGCTCCGCCATGAGCCCCGTGATCCGGGAGCAGCACGACGAGTTCCCGATGCTCACCGACCCGCGCGGCCGCATGGTCGTCGGCCAGTTCGGGGCCTACATCAACGAGATGATGGCCGAGTGGGACCGGGGCGTCTACCCGGGCGACGTGATCCTCACGTCCGACCCGTTCAAATGCTCCGCCTCGATCTCGCACACGAACGACTGGCTCGTGCTCCTGCCGATCTTCTACGAGGACGAGCTCGTCGGCTGGTCGAGCCAGTTCGGCCACCAGATGGATGCCGGTGGGCCGCTCCCGGGCTCCCTGCCGACCGGGGCCCGCACGATCTTCGAGGAGGGGCTGATCATCCCGCCGATCAAGATCATCGAGCGGGGCGAAGTGCAGGAGGACGTCCTCCGGCTGATCTTCAACAACGTCCGGCTCCCGGAGATGAACCGGGCCGACCTCTTCGCGATCATCGCCGGCTGCCGCGCCGGTGAGCGGCGCGTGCTCGACCTCTGCGAGCGCTTCGGCAAGGAGACATACCTCGCCGCGCTGCAGGCGCTGCTCGACCGTACGTACGAGGCGATGCGGAAGCTGATCCTCGTCGCGATCCCCGAGGAGCCGCAGAGCTTCGAGGACTACGTCGACGACGACGGGCTCGGCAACGGTCCGTACAAGTTGAAGCTGACGATCTGGCGGGAGGGAGACCACGCCTTCTTCGACTGGACGGGCACCGACCCCCAGGCCCTCGGCCCGATCAACTTCTACCTCTCAGAGGGCATGTTCAAGATGTTCATCGGGATCTACCTGATCATGGTCAACGATCCCCAGATCCTCTTCAACGACGGCTTCTACCCGCTGCTCCACGTCGTCCTGCCGGAGGGGTCGCTGCTGAAGCCGCGTTATCCCGCCGCGCTCGGCTGCCGGACGCACGGGCTCGCGCGGCAGTTCGACGTGCTGGGCGGCGCCCTCTGCAAGCAGGCGCCTGAGCTGAACACCGCCGCCGGGTACGGCACCTCGCCGTACATGCTCTATTCCGGCTGGGACGGGAACGGCGACTTCTTCTACTCGATGGAGATCCTCTACGGGGGGATCCCGGGGCGGCCGATCGGGGACGGGATGGACGGCCACTCGTGGTGGCCGCTCTTCGAGAACATCCCGACCGAGTACCTCGAGGCGTACTACCCGCTGCGGATCGACGGGTACACGACCGTCACCGACTCGGGCGGGGCGGGCATGCACCGCGGCGGCAACGCCGTCGAGAAGCGCTACGTCTATCTCGAGCCCGGCGAGGTCTCGATCCACGACGACCGGTGGCTGACCCGCCCGTGGGGCGTGCTCGGCGGCGAGCCCGGCGAGCGCTCGGAGAAGATCCTCGTCCGCGCCGACGGCAGCGAGGAGCGCCTGCCCTCGAAGTGCGACAACGTCGAGGTGCAGCCGGGCGACATGCTCGTCTACCGGACCGCAGGCGGCGGGGGCTGGAAGGACCGCCTCGAGCGGCCGGTCGAGGCCGTCGCGCGCGATGTGGCCTTCGGGCTCGTCTCGCGGGAGAAGGCGCTCGCGAGCTACGGCGTCGTGATCGGCGACGACGGCAGCGCCGACGCCGACGCGACGGAGCGGGAGCGCGAGCGGCAGCGGTCGGAGCGCGGCGAGCCGCTGGCCTTCGACTTCGGCCCTCCGCTCGACGAGGTGATCGCCCGTTGCAAGGAGGAGACGGGCCTCGAGCCGCCCAAGCCCGCCGTGCCGCTGCGGTGGTCGCCGCTCGAGGACGGGGCCGAGGTGCTCGCGCGGGTGCGCGAGCGGGAAGGAGTCTGAGCATGAGCGAGATGCACTTCGAGGGGTTCGGGCAGCGGGCGGGCGGCGTGGGCCGCCGGCCCGCGCTCGTGGTCGTCGACATGAACTACGGGTTCACGGACCCGGAGTCGCCGCTCGTGTGCGAGCTCGACGACACGATCGCCGCGATCGCACGGCTGCTCGACGCCATGCGACGCGCCGACCTCCCTGTCGTCTTCACGACGGTGTCGTACGGCGAGGGCGACAAGGTCACCGCCAAGGCGTTCATCGACAAGGTCCCCGTGCTCCTGACGCTCGAGGCGGGGAGCCGCTGGGTCGAGATCGACGACCGGCTCGCGCCTCGCCCGACCGAGCCCGTGCTGAACAAGCTCTTCGCGTCGGCGTTCTTCGGCACGGCGCTCGGGAGCCTGCTCGCCTCGCACGGCTGCGACAGCGTGATCGTAACGGGGGCGTCGACGTCGGGGTGCGTCCGCGCGACCGCCGTGGACGCGCTCCAGAACGGCTATCGCCCGATCGTGCCGCGCGAGGCGGTGGGCGATCGGAACCCGGCCGCGCACGACGCGACGCTCTACGACATCGACCTCAAGTACGGCGACGTCGTGTCGCTCGGCGAGTGTCTCGAGGCCCTGGAGGAGCTCGCTGCCGCACACGCTCGCTGAGAAGATCCTCCTCGCGCACGTGGACGCCGACGACGTGCGCCCGGGCGACGTCGTCACGGTGCGCTGCGACGTCGTGATGGCCAACGACGTATCGGGCCCGGTTGCGTTCCGGGCGATGGAGAAGATGGGCGCGACCGCCGTGTTCGACCCGTCCCGCGTGGTGATGGTCGCCGACCACTTCGTCCCCGCGAAGGACGCGAAGTCGGCCGAGCTGCAGGCGCGCCTCAAGGACTGGTCGCGCGCCCACGGCGTGGCGTTCTACGGCCAGGGCAGGGGTGGGATCGAGCACACGCTGCTCTGCGAGGAGGGCTGGATCGTGCCGGGCGCGGTCGTCGCGGGCGGCGACTCACACACCTGCACGTACGGCGCGCTCGGGGCGTTCGGCACCGGCCTCGGCTCGACCGACATTGCGTCGTGCCTCGCGCTCGGCCGCTTCTGGCAGCGGGTCCCCGAGACGATCGTGGTCGAGTTGACCGGCTCGCTCGGGCCGTTCGTCGCGGGGAAGGACGTGATCCTCGCGGTGCTCGGGCGGATCGGCGTCGGCGGCGGGACGAACGCCGTCCTCGAGTTCGCGGGGCCCGGCGCGGAGGCGCTCACGATCGACGAGCGGCTCGCGGTCGCGAACATGGCGGTCGAGGCCGGCTCGGAGACGGGGCTGTTCGCGGCGGACGCGACGACGGAGGAGTACGTCCGCGATCGGGCGCGCTTCCCCTGGGCGGCCGACCGCACCGACGAGGACGCAGAGGTGCGCGAGCGTCTCGCGATCGACCTCGCCGCCCTCGAGCCGCTGGTCGCGCTGCCGCATCTGCCGGGGAACGTCGCGCCGGTCTCGGAGGCGGCGGGCGTGCGCGTCGACCAGGTCTACATCGGGAACTGCGCGAATGGGACGCTCACCGACCTTCGCCAGGCGGCGTCGATCCTGCGTGGGCGGCAGGTGCATCCGGACACCCGCGCGATCGTCGTCCCGGCGACGCAGGCGATCTGGCGCGCCGCCGCGGCGGAGGGGCTGCTCGACGTGTTCGCGGAGGCGGGCGCGATGGTCTCGACGCCCACGTGCGGTGCGTGCTTCGGCGGCTCGAACGGCGCCCTCGCGCCGGGCGAGAACGCGGTCACGACGACGAACCGCAACTTCCGCGGCCGGATGGGCTCGCCGGAGGCGTCCGTCTATCTGGCGAACGCCTGGGTCGCCGCAGCCGCGGCGGTCGCGGGCGAGCTCGTCCATCCGAGGACGCTCGGGTGACCGTCGAGGGCATCGCGCTCGTCGTCCCCGGGGACAACGTCGACACGGACGTCATGTATCCCGGGGCCTTCCTCAACATCGAGGATCCCGAGGCGATGGCCCCGCACCTGTTCGAGGGCTTCGACCCGTCGCTCCGCGAGCGCCTGACCGGCGAGACGATCCTCGTGGTGGGGGAGAACTTCGGGATCGGCTCGTCGCGCGAGCACGTGCCCATCGCGATGAAGGCGAACGGTGTCCGTGGCGTCGTCGGCCGCAGCTTCGCGCGGATCTTCTTCCGCAACTGCATGAACCTGGGCCTCGCCGCGGTCGCGTGCCCGGACGCGGTCGACGCTGCGCGCGACGGGTCGGCGATCGCGATCGACCCGTCCGGCGTGGTGGTGGTGGACGGCCGGCGCTTCCCCGTCCCGGCCGCGCCGGCGCTTCTCACGGAGCTCGCCGAGGCAGGCGGACTCGTCGCCTGGACCGAGCGCGAGCTCGAATCCCGCTAGCGGCCGAGCGTCTCGTACTCGGGGTTCGGCTCCCAGCCGAGGCCCGACGCCATGCGGTTGGTGAGGTTGAACATGCCGGTGACCTCGGCGATGTCCATCACGTCCTCGTCCGTCCAGCCCGCGGCGCGGAGCCGGTCGACGTCCGCCTCGCTCATCTCGGTGGGGTGGACGGTCAACTTGAGGGCGTAGTCGAGCATCGCCCCGACGCGCGGCTCGACCGGCGCCGACGTGTGGTCGTCGGCGATCGCGTCGGCGAGCGCGACGTCCTTCGTCAGCTTGCGGAGCGCCGCGGAGTGCGCGGCGATGCAGTAGCGGCACTCGTTCGCCACCGAGACGACGACGGCGATCATCTCGCGCTCGGCCTTCGACAGGCCTGAGTCGCCCTTCATCAGCTCCTCGTAGTGCTCGTTCCAGCGCAACAGGTGGGAGGGGCGGAGGGCGAACAGCCGCAGGACGTTCGGGACGAAGCCGAGCTTCTCGCGCGGCGCCTCGTACAGCGCCGCCACCTCGGCCGGCAGGTCGTCCTCGTCCGGGACGCGGAGCCAGGTCAGCCGCTCGGTCTTCATCCCGCGAGTCTACGCGGCTACCACGGAGCGACCGTCACGCCGCCCCACTCCTCGGGCGCGACGTCGCGGACGGTCTGCGTCAGCTCCCACCGGTGACCGCCGGGATCCTCGAGGACGGCCGAGCGCTCGCCGTACTCCCAGGTCTGCGGGCCCTCGACCGCACGCGCCCCGTGCTCCCGCGCCCGGGCGAACGCCGTGTCGACGTCCGGGACGCGAACCTTGACGAGCGAGGAGACGAGGCCGCCGGTCGGCGTCACGCGGTCGGCGCCCGCGTCGGTGACGACGACCGCGCCGTCCGTGCCGACGCGCAGCTGGGCGCGATGGGCGTCGCCGATTCGGACCTTCTCCTCGAAGCCGAGCGCTGCCTCGAGCCACGCGACCGCCTCGCGCACGTCCGGATAGACGAGCACCGGCGTGACGGTGACGGGCGGCGCCGACCGGTTCGTGAGCATGGGGCCACCATAGCCCTGCACCCCGGCGTCGGGCTCAGCCGCGACCGAGGACCTCACCTCGTTACGTGAACACGATCTGCCCGCCAGCTGCCTTCTCGTAGAACTCGCCGACGCTGATAATCCCCTCGACCTGCGGGACGAAGTTCTCCATCGTCAGCCCGAACATGTCGACGGTCGCCTTGCAGGCGTAGAGCCGGACGCCGGAGTCGGCGACGAGCTCGACGAACTCGGGCACCGGAGGAATGTCGATCTTCTCCATCTGCCGCGCCATCATCCGCGTGGCGAGCGCCGAGAACCCGGGGATCGCGCCGATCCAGGTAGGGATGTGCATGCCGGGGTTGCCGACCGTCGCGACCTTCAGCTTTGCGTTGCGGTCTCGGCGGATCGCGTCGAGGCCGAAGAACGTGAAGAACAGATCCGCCTCGATGCCCTCCATGCGGGCGCCGTTCGCCATGATCAGGGCGGGGTAGACGCCTTCCAGCGAGCCCTTGGAGACGACGATCGCGACCTTCTCGATCGTGGCGGGCTCGGAGCGCGAGACGAGCGGGTGCTCCAGCAGTTCGGTCATCGTGGCCTCCTTCTAGATGCAGCCCGTGGGCTTCGGGATGCCGCCGATCTTGGCGGCGAGCTTGGCGGGGCCCTTGGGGAAGAGCTGGTACAGCTCCTTGACGGGGACGCCGGACTCCTTGCCGAGCGCACGGATCGACGGGGCCGTGCCGGTCGCCAGGTACCGGTTGCGCATGAAGCGGACGACGAGCCAGTGCCGCTCGGTCAGTGCGGTCACGCCGTTCTCCTCGGCGATCGACCGGGCGAGATCCTCGTTCCACTGCGCCGGATCCGTGAGGAACCCTTCCGCGTCCACGTCGACCGGAGTGCCGTCGATCAAGGTGGTGGTCATCTCGTTCCTCCTCTCACACGTGGGCGGGTCGCTGCTTGCCGGCCTCCGGCATCGTCGGACCGATGCCGGGGATCTCCCGTCCCGGCAGGAGGGCGTGCCAGTAGAGCCACTGGAACGCGAGCTTGCCGAGGTGGTTGAGCCGCGACTCGCGCAGGAGCGGAAGCCCGAATGCGTTCGGGAAGCGCCCCGGCAACGGCTCCGTGTCGTAGTTGAAGTCGATCAGGAGCGCCCGGTGGAACCCCGTCTCGACGAAGCAGTTCGCGTGACCGTCGTAGCCCGCCGCGAGCTCGTCGCCGCGGAGCAGGCGGACCACGTTGTCCGACAGGATCTCCGCCTCGAAGTGGGTGACGGAGCCCGCCTTCGACGTCGGCAGGTCGGTGGCGTCCCCCAGCGCGAAGACGTTCGTCGCGGCGGGGGTCTGCAGGGTATGCGGGTCGGTCGGGACGAATCCGAGGGCGTCGCCGAGCCCCGGCGACCGCTCGACGAACGGCGCGCCGCCGTGCAGCGGCACCGTCACCAGCAGGTCGAAGTCGAGGGCGCGCCCGTCGTACGAGGCGAGCACGCCGCCGGCCCCGTCGACCTCGCCGGTGTTGAACTCGGTGACGAGCTCGATTCCCTTCCCGTCGAGCAGCGCGCCGAGCTGTTCGGATGCCACCGGCTTGGTGAAGGCGCCGTCGAGCGGCGTGGCGAACACGAGCTCCGTCTCGCCGCGGATCCCGCGCTCCCGCAGGTGCCAGTCGACGAGGAACACGAACTCGAGCGGCGCGACCGGGCACTTGATCGGCATGTCGACGAGGTTCACGACCAACCGGCCGCCGTCGAACCACTCGAGCGCCTCGCGAAGCGCCTCGGCGCCGGGAGCCGTGTAGAACGTGAACGCCCGCTCGTTCCACCCGGGCCCGGTCAGCCCCTCGGTCTCCTCGGGCTGAAGGCGGGCGCCCGTCGCGACGACGAGCACGTCGTACGGCAGGTCGCTGCCGTCCTCGAGCCGGACGGACTGGCGGTCGAGCGAGACCGAGTCGATCGCGCCCTCGTGGAACGTGATCCCGGCATGGAGCTGCCGACGTCGAGGGCGGACGATCTCCTCGAGATGCGCGAGCCCGAAGGGCACGAACAGGAGACCCGGCTGGTAGACGTGCCGGTCGTCGCGGTCGACGACGTGGATCTCGGCCTCGTCCGGCTCGAGCCGGCGGCGCAGCCGGTTGGCGACCATCGTGCCGCCGGTGCCGGCTCCGAGGATCACGATCCGCGACGCGCTCATGCGCCCTGCCTCACCGGAACACGCGGCGGCGTCGACACGCCGCGCCGTGCGATCGTCTCCTCGAACTCGATGCCGGCCTCGATCGAGCGCCGCAGCGGGCAGGAGCGGGCGACGCGCTCGAGACGGTCGACCTGCGCGTCGTCGAGGTCGCCGGCGACCTCGATCGCGATCTCGAAGCGGCGCGGCGTCGAGCGGTTGTCGTAGTCGACCGCGACGCGGATGTCGGCGAGGTCCCAGCCCTTCGTGCGCGCGTACATCACGAGCGTGGTCGAGATGCACGCGGCGAGCGCCGCCGGGAAGAGCTCGTGGGGGGCCGGCCCGCTCCCCTCGCCCCCGAGTCGCTCCGGCTCGTCCGTGACCAGGCGGTGCCGACCGTCGATCACAACCTCCTGTCGGAGGGTGCCGGCGATCGAGCGTGCGGTGGCGGTGAGGCTCATGGCGTCCACTGCAAGCCTCGCGGCGTGACGCGGCTTCGCCATCGGTGGCCGCGCGGAGCGGTGTGCGGGCAACTACGCACGGCACGAGGTGTCGCGGCGAGATACCCTAGCCGGGTATCCTTCGACGCGAGGAGGACGTGATGACGTCGGCGTCGACGACCGAGACCGGAACCGCGGCGCGCGAGGAGGCCGAGCTGTTCCGTCTCGCCGTCGTGGGCATGTCGTGCGCCTCCTGCGTGGCCCACGTCGAGAAGTCGCTCAACGGGATCGACGGCGTGCGCGCGACCGTCAACCTCGCGACCGAGCAGGCGAGCGGCTCCCGCCCGCCGGACGTCGCCCTCGAGACCCTCGTCGCCGCCGTCGAGGCGGCCGGCTACGAGGCGAGGCCCCTCACCGGCGAGCACGCGCACCACCACGACGACGAGCCGCTCCGTGTGCTGATGCGACGGCTCGTCGTGGCCGTCGTCCTCACCGTCCCGACGGCGCTCCTTGCGATGGTCTCCGCGCTCCGGTTCGACGGGTGGGAGTGGGTCGCCGGGATCCTCGCGACGCCTGTCGTCTTCTTCTCCGGTCTGGGCTTCCATCGGGCGGCGCTCGGGGCCGCCCGCCATCGCGCGTCCACGATGGACACGCTGATCTCCCTCGGCACGATCGCTGCCTGGACGTGGTCGGTCGTCGTCCTCGTCGGCGGGATCGACACCGACGTCTACTTCGAGGTCGCGGCCGTCGTCACCACGCTCGTCCTCCTCGGCCGCGTCCTCGAGGCCCGTGCGAAGCGCCGCTCCTCGGAGGCGATCTCTGCGCTCGCGGCGCTCGGCGCCACCGAGGCACGTGTCCTGCGGGACGGCGACGAGCTCCTCGTTCCCGCGGCGGAGCTCCGCGTCGGCGAGCGGTTCGTCGTCCGGCCGGGAGAGAAGATCGCAACGGACGGCGTGGTCGAGGACGGCGCGTCCGCGGTCGACGAGTCGTTGCTGACCGGAGAGAGCGTGCCCGTCGAGGTCACCCCGGGCGCGGTCGTCGCGGGCGCGACGCTCAACACGGACGGACGGCTCGTCGTCCGCGCGACGCGGGTCGGAGCGGACACCGCGCTGGCCCAGATTGCCCGTCTCGTCGAGGAGGCGCAGAGCGGGAAGGCGCCCGTCCAGCGCCTCGCCGACCGGATCTCGGCGGTCTTCGTGCCGGTCGTGATCGTCCTCGCGCTCGTGACGCTCGTCGGCTGGCTGCTCGCCGGCGCCTCCGTCGCGTCGTCGTTCACGGCAGCCGTTTCGGTCCTGATCATCGCCTGCCCGTGCGCCCTCGGCCTGGCCACCCCGACCGCGCTGATGGTCGGCACCGGCCGCGGCGCACAGCTCGGGGTGCTGATCAAGGGGCCGGAGGTGCTCGAGCGCACGCGGAGGATCGACACGGTCGTCCTGGACAAGACGGGCACGGTCACCGAGGGCGCGATGGAGCTCGCCGAGCTCCGCCTCGCGAACGGTGCGAGCCGTGCGGAGGTGCTGCGCCTGGCGGGTGCGGTCGAGGCGGCTTCGGAGCACCCGATCGCGCAGGCGGTCGCCCGGGCAGCGCGCGCCGAGGTCGGCGAGCTCCCATCCGTGTCGGAGTTTCGGAACGAGCCGGGTGTCGGCGTCACCGGACTCGTGGAGCAGCGCCGTGTCACGGTCGGCCGCGCACCCGGCGGCGTCGCCGTCCGGGTGGACGGGATCGAGACCGCCCGCCTCGTCGTCCGTGACGTCGTCAAGCCGTCGAGCGCGGAAGCCGTCGCGGAGCTCCGGGCGCTCGGCCTGACGCCCGTTCTGGTGACCGGCGACACGGAGGACGCTGCGGCGCAGGTCGCCGGCGAGGTCGGGATCGACCGTGTCCTCGCGGGCGTGCTGCCGGACGGCAAGGTCGCCGAGGTGGAGCGCCTCCAGCACGATGGGCACGTCGTGGCGATGGTCGGCGACGGGATCAACGACGCGCCCGCACTCGCGCAGGCCGACCTCGGGCTCGCGCTCGGCACGGGCACCGACGTCGCGATCGAGGCGTCCGACCTCACACTCGTCTCGGGGGATCTCCGTGCCGCGGTCGACGCGATCCGCCTCGCGCGCCGCACGCTGCGCACGATCGAGGGGAACCTCTTCTGGGCGTTCGCGTACAACGTCGCCGCAATCCCCCTCGCGATCGCGGGGGTGCTGAACCCGATCGTCGCCGCCGCAGCAATGGCGTTCTCGTCGCTCTTCGTGGTCGGCAACAGCCTGCGACTGCGGAGGTTCGAGAGCGTCCGCAGCGTCAACCCGTAGGACAACGCGGCGAGCCGGTCGACTCGGCGCCCGAGGCGTGCGGCTTTCTACGTGTCGACGTTCGTTCCGTCCCCGATGACGTTCGGGCGCACCTGTGGAAGGCTGGGCGCGGAAAGGAGGAGAGATGAGCACGCATGCGTTTGGCCCGCGAGCCGAGCGTCACGTTGCCGCGCGATTTGCGATCTCGCCCCACTGGTGGTGGCTCGCCGGCGGCCTCCTGCTCGCGTTCGCGCTGCCGTTTCTGTTGACGGACGTCCTCGAGGTCGACCGTGATCTCTTCTACGGGATCTACGCCCTGGCGGTGCTGGGGCTCTTCGCGTCGTGGGCGCACGCGACGCGCTACGACCTCGGTGCAGCCGTCCGGCGCCGCTGGGTGCTCGCCACGGTTCTCGGCCTGGGCACCGCCGCCGTGCTGACGGCGATGGTCGTCCGCACCGAGGCTGCGACGCCCCGGCCGGACGGCATGGAGCTCGTCCTCGCCGTGGGGTGGCGCGGGCTCGTGTACGGCGTGACGGACGGGCTGTTCCTGTCCGTGTTCCCGATCCTCGTCGTGTTCGCGGCGTTCGCCGGGAGCAGGCTGGACCGGCAGCTGCGCGGAAAGCTCGTGATCGGGGCGGTCGCGCTCGTGGCCTCGCTGTCGATGACGGCCGTGTACCACGCGGGCTACAGCGACTTCCGCTCGGAGAAGCTCCGGAAGCCGATCGCCGGCGACGTCGTGTGGAGCGTGCCGACGCTCGTCACGCTCAACCCGATCGGGGCCCCGATCGCCCATGCGGGGCTGCACGTGTCGGCCGTGCTGCACAGCTACGAGACGGAGACGTTCCTGCCGCCCCACCGTTGAGAGCTGTCCTGTGCCGGTGGCCGGATCGACGGCCACCGGCACGCACGCCTCGGTCGGCGCGCGGAGGGCTAGACTGGCGAGCCGTGGCCGACCCGATCGACGATCTCCGGGCGCGCGTCGCGGGCGCCGAGACGCCCCGGGAGGAGCTTGCGCCGTACCTCGCCAAGGTCCGGTCGGGCGCGTATGCGGTCACCGACGACGACGTCGCGGAGCTCAAGCGGGCAGGTCTCACCGAGGACGAGATCTTCGAGGCGACCGTCGCGACCGCCATCGCCGAGGGGCTCAGGCGCCTCGACGCGGCCGAGCGGGTGATCGGATGAGGCTCTCCGTCGTCGACAACGGCCATGCGCCCGAGGAGGCGGCGGTGCTCGCTGCGATCCGCGAGCGCTCGGGTCACGAGGCGTCCGGCGTCGTCAAGACGCTCCTGTACCGGCCCGAGCTCTTCGGCCGGCCGTTCTCGGACGCGCTCGAGGTTCACATGCGCGGCGAGTCCGACTGGACGCCGGGGGAGCGTGAGCTGTTCGCCGGCTTCACGTCGTTGCTCAACCAGTGTCCCTTCTGAGCGGGCTCCCACGGCGCGGTCGCGTCGTATGCGCTCGGTGAGGAGGTGTGGGAGGCGGTCGTCGCCGACTGGCGCACCGCACCGCTTCGCCCGGAGCTTCGGGCGACGCTCGGCTTCCTCGAGAAGCTGACGCTCAGGCCCGACGAGCTCGTCCCGGCGGACGTCGACGCGGTGCGCGACGCCGGTGTCTCGACCCAGGCGCTGCGCGACGCCGCCACCGTCTGCGCGCTCTTCAACATGATCGTGCGCCTCGCCGACTCGTTCGGCTGGGACGTGCCGAGCTGGGAGCGCCTGACCGCCCGCGCGCCCGCGATGCTCGAGGGCGGCTACAAGCTCTTGGCCATCGGCTCGCGCTGAGCTCGGATCAGGCCGAAGCGGCCTGCACGTCGTTTCCGTGCGCGCCGATCGCCTCGTCGAGGAAGCGCCCGATCGCGGCGGCCGGGTGAGCGCCGACGAAGCCGGTGACGGGGTTCCCGTCGCGGAAGACGGCGACGGTGGGGATGCTCTGGATGCCGTACCGGGCGGCGAGCAGCTGCTCGGCGTCGACGTCGACCTTGACCAGCTCGACCATGCCCTCCCGCTTCGCGATCTCGGCCTCGATCGCGGGGCCGAGCGCGAGGCACGGGCCGCACCACGCGGCCCAGAAGTCGACGACGACGGGAAGCTCGTGCGAGCGTTCGATCACGTCGTGCCGGAACGTGGCGGTTGTGACGTCCATCGGGTCCTCCTTGTCGTTCACGGGGTTGCGGCGCCGGTGACGAGCGCGTTCAGGGCCGCGAGCTGCGACTGCAGCGAGCCGCAGACCTGTTCGCAGAGGGTGAACACGCCCTCGTCGGCGATGCGGTAGTAGGCGTGTGTGCCGTCCTTGCGGCGGGCGAGCATTCCGGCGTCGACGAGGACGGCCAGGTGCTTTGAGACGTTCTGCTGGCCCGCGTCCAGCCGGTCGGCAAGCGCGGTCACGCTCAGCTCCTGGTCGCGGAGCAGGTCGAGCATGCGGACGCGGAGCGGATCGCTCAACGCGCGGAAGCGGCGGGCGATCAGCTCGGCGAGCTCCTCGGGGAGTGGATGGGGAAGCGTCATGACTGCATCCTACTACAAAACTATGTAGTAGTGAAGTTGTGTATACTCCGACTGTCATTCGCCGAAGGAGGAAGTCCCGTTGCCTGTCGCCGAAGCATCCGTCGCCACCGCTCTCCCGGCCGAGCATCCGGAGGCCGTCGGTCCGATCGGGCGGCTCGGCCGCTGGGCGGCCGACCACATTCGGGCCGTCTCGATCGCCTGGGCGGTCGTCGCGATCGCGCTGGCCGTGTTCGCCCCGAAGGTCGAGACCGCGCTTTCGGGCGCAGGGTGGCAGGCGAACGGATCGGAGTCGGTGAAGGCCCGCACGCTGATCCAGGAGAACTTCGGCGGCCTGTCGAGCTCCGCGCCGATCGTGGTCGTCCATTCCCCGACGCTGACGACGAGCTCGCCGGAGTTCCGCGACACCCTCGCCGAGGCGGAGGCGATCCTGCGCAGCGACTCGCGGATCTCGACGGTGGTCCCGCCGCGACCGGGCGTCTCGATCTCGCAGGACGGCCACACGGCGCTCGTCGTCGCGGGCGCCAAGGGCGACCCGACGGAGATGGTCGCCGCCGCCGACGAGCTCAAGGGCAAGCTGGGCGAACTCGCGACATCGCAGGTCGCGGTCAGCGTGACCGGTGCCTCGGGGATGTGGTCCGACTTCAACGAAGCGAACCGCAAGGCGATGATGAAGTCCGAGCTCTTCTCGTGGCCGGTGACGCTCGCGATCCTCGTGCTCGCGTTCGGCTCCCTGGTCGCCGCCGGACTGCCGTTGCTGCTGACGATCCTGGGGCTACTCGCGTCGGCCGGACTGCTCACGCTGCTGACCCACGGCTTCGAGATCTCGATCTGGGCGATGAACTTCGCGTTGATGTTCGCGCTCGCGCTCGGGATCGACTACGCGCTGTTCGTCGTGCATCGCTTCCGCGGGGCCTACTTCGGCTCCGCGCTGCCCGCGCGCGACGCGGTGGCGATCGCGATGGACACCGCCGGGAAGGCCGTCCTCTTCTCCGGCCTGACCGTCTTCGTCTCGCTCTCCGCCGTGATGCTCGTGCCGAGCCCGGCCTTCCGGTCGATGGCGCTCGGGATCATGCTGAGCGTCGCCTTCGTGCTCGCCGCGACGCTGACGTTGCTC
>DASSJV010000016.1:0-7744 GCA_035691005.1 Gaiella sp.
GAGGGGGTGGGGGAACCAATGGTTCCCCCACCGGCCCCCTCCTTCTGCGCACGCCATGTCGGGCTCGCGGTTGGCCTCCCGGCCGGCGAAGCCGGCCTCCGGCCGCGTCGGTCGGCTGCCCGCAGGACGTTCGCGAATACGGACCGCCGCCCTCGCTTCGCTCGTCCTCAGGCGCGGGTCTTGCGGGCGACGCCGTCACGCTCGGCCGCCTCGGCGACCGCGGCGGCGACGAGCGGCGCGACGTCTCGGTTGAAGACGCTCGGCACGACGTACTCCGGGCCGAGCTCGTCGGGCGGGATCGAGCCCGCGATCGCGACGCTCGCTGCGAGCTTCATCCCCTCGGTGATCGCGGAGGCGCGGACGTCGAGTGCGCCGCGGAAGACCCCGGGGAAGGCGAGCACGTTGTTGATCTGGTTCGGGTAGTCCGAGCGACCGGTCGCGACGACCCCCACGCCGGGAGGGAGGTCCTCGGGCGCGATCTCCGGCGTCGGGTTGGCGAGCGCGAACATGATCGCGTCAGGCGCCATCCGCGCGATCCCCTCCGCCGTGACCGCGCCGGGGACCGACAGGCCGAGGAACACGTCGGCGCCCTCGAGCAGGTCGTCGGCCATGCCCTCCTCGTCGGCCGGGTTCGTCCGCTCGGCATACGCCGCCTTCGCGCTCGAGAGGTTCGCGCGGCCGCGCCGGATCGCGCCGTGCTCGTCGCAGCCGACGATCTCGCGCGCCCCGGCCGCGAGCAGGATGTTCGTGACGGCGATCCCGGCCGCCCCGACCCCGGTCGTCACGATCCGCACGTCCGGAAGCTCCTTGCCGACGACGCGGAGCGCGTTGAGCAGCGCGGCGAGGACGACGATCGCCGTCCCGTGCTGGTCGTCGTGGAAGACGGGGATGTCGAGCGTCGCGCGGAGCTTCCGCTCGACCTCGAAGCAGCGCGGGGAGGCGATGTCCTCGAGGTTGATCCCGCCGAAGCCGGGCGCGATCGCCCTCACCGCCATGACGATCTCGTCCACGTCGGTCGTGGCGAGGCAGATCGGCCAGGCGTCGACGTCCGCGAACTCCTTGAACAGCGCGGCCTTACCCTCCATCACGGGGAGGGCGGCCTCCGGGCCGACGTCCCCGAGCCCGAGCACCGCGGTGCCGTCCGTGACGACCGCGACCGCGTTCTGCTTCGTGGTCAGCGTCCACACCGCCGAGGGGTCGGCGGCGATCGCGGTCGAGATGCGCGCGACGCCAGGGGTGTAGGCCATCGAGAGGTCGTCGCGCGTCTTCAGCGGCACCTTCGAGCGGACCTCGATCTTGCCGCCGAGGTGGAGGAGGAACGTCCGGTCGGAGACGCGCTCGACCTCGACGCCCTCGAGCTCGCGCACCGCCGCCGCGATCGCGTCGAGGTGCTCCGCGCCCGTCGCCTCGACCGTCACGTCGCGCACCTTGACGCCGGGCTCGACCCGGACGATGTCGATCGCGCCGAGCAGCCCGCCCGCCTCGCCGATCGCCTGCGCGAGCCGGGCGAAGGAGCCGGGGCTGTCCGACAGGTGTACGCGCAGCGTCGCGCTGAACGAGGGGGAGAGGTGCCCGCTCACGCCCGCACCACCGTTCCGTCGACGAGCTCGGCGATCTCGTCTTCGCCGAAGCCCGCCTCGCGGAGGATCTCCGCTGAGTGCGCTCCGACGTCCGGCGGCGCGCACGGATGGAGCGCTCGCTCGCCGTCGAGCGAGAGTGGGAGAGCGGGGAGCACGAGGCCGTCGATCCGCGGATGGTCGAGGGGCTGCAGGATCCCGAGCGCCTCGGTCTGGGGGGAGAGCGCGACGTCCCGCACGTCGGCGACCGGCGCGGCGGGGATGCCGGCGGCGGTCAGCCGCGCGTGCCACGCCGCCGTGTCGTCGCTCGCGAGCCGGGCGGTGAGGAGCTCCGCAAGGACGTCGCGGTTCGTGACGCGATCGGCGTTCGTGCGGAAGCGCGGGTCGTCGACGAGCTCCGGCGCGTCGAGCACCGCGCAGAGCGCGCGGTAGAGCCGGTCGTTCCCCGCCGCGACCATCAGCCCACCGTCCCGGGTCGGCAGGACCTCGTACGGCGCGACCATCGGGAAGCGCGTGCCCTCGCCCGACGGCACGGTCCCGTCGGCGAGGAACCCGGCGAGGTGGTAGCCGAGGTAGCCGATCGCGGTCTCGTAGAGCGACACGTCGACGACGCAGCCCGCGCCCGTCCGCTCGCGCTCGAGCAGCGCGGCGAGAATCCCGATCGTCGCCCAGGCACCGGTCCCCTGGTCGATGGTCGACGTCCCCACGCGGACGCCCGGGTGCCCAGGCTCGCCGGTGACGGAGATCAGGCCGCCGGCCGCCTGCATGAGCGCGTCGTAGCCCGGCTCGTGCGCGAGCGGGCCGGTGCGACCGTACGCCCCGACCGAGCAGTAGACGAGCCGCGGGTTTCTCCCCCGCAACTCGTCGGCGCCGAGCCCGAGCTCCTCGGCGAGGCCGGGGCGGAGACTCTGGAGGAACACGTCCGCGCGGTCGGCCAGACGCAGCAGTGCGTCGCGTCCGCGCGGGTCGCGCAGCGAGAGAGCGAGCGAGCGCTTGCCGGCGTTCGCCGAGAGGAACATCGTGCCCTCGCCGTCCCAGAAAGGGGGCCCCCAGGCGCGCCCGTCGTCCCCCGTGTCGGGGCGTTCGACCTTGACCACGTCCGCCCCGAGGGCAGCGAGGGCCTGTGCGCAGTAGGGGCCGGCGATCGACGTCGTCACGTCGAGGACCCGGACGCCGTCGAGCGGGCGGTGGCTCACGGCGGGCATCATCGCAGCGCGCGGGCGACGCCGAAAGCGGTCTCTGCGAGGATGGGCGTGTGGCCGTCCTCGCCTTCCTGCCGGACGTGCTCGCCGCCTTCGGTCAGTTCGAGCAGTGGGTCTCGAGCGACTGGGCGTACCTCGCGATCTTCTCCGTCGCGATGATCGACGCGTTCTTCCCGCTCGTGCCGAGTGAGACCGTCGTGATCACCGCCGGCGTGCTCGCGGGCACGGGCGACCTGAGCCTGCCCCTCGTGATCCTCTGCGCTTCGACAGGTGCGATCGCCGGTGACAACATCTCGTACGGCCTCGGCCACTGGTTCGGCGAGCACACCGTGAAGCGCGTGTTCCGCGGCGAGAAGAGCCACGCGGCGTTCGCCTGGGCGGAGCGGCAGCTGATGCAGCGCGGGACGTACCTGATCGTCGTCGCGCGCTTCATCCCCGGCGGGCGCACCGCGACGACCTTCTCGGCCGGCTACGTCCAGACGTTCCCGTATCGGCGGTTCCTCGCCGCCGACATCCTCGCGGGCTTCATCTGGGGCACATACGCCTCCTGCCTCGGGTACTTCGGCGGCAAGACGTTCGAGGAGCAGCCGTGGAAGGGCCTGATCGTGGCGTTCGTGGTCGCCGTCGGCCTTGCCGCGACCGTCGAGTTCGTCCGTCACCGCCGCGAGCGGCGACGCTCGCCGGTCGAGGACGACGCTGCCGCGCAGGTCGGCACCGAGGACGTACCGTCGTCGGAGTGAACCGCCTCTCCGAGTCCTCGAGCCCGTACCTCCTCCAGCACGCCGAGAACCCCGTCGACTGGTATCCGTGGGGTGAGGACGCGTTCGCCCGCGCACGGGACGAGGACCGGCCGCTCCTCGTCTCGGTCGGGTACAGCTCGTGCCACTGGTGCCACGTGATGGAGCACGAGTCGTTCTCCGATGCGGGTGTGGCGGCCCTCATGAACGACCTGTTCGTGAACGTGAAGGTCGATCGCGAGGAGCGCCCCGACGTCGACGCGCTGACGATGGACGCCTGCGTCACGTTGACGGGGCAGGGCGGCTGGCCGACGACGGTCTTCCTGACGCCTGCGGGCCGCCCGTTCTACGCCGGCACGTACTTCCCGCCCGAGCCGCGGCACGGCCTGCCGGCGTTCGCGCAGGTGCTGCGCGCGATCGCGGAGGCCTGGCGCGACCGTCGCTCCGACCTCGAGGAGCAGGCGACGCGTCTCGTCTCCGCGCTCGGCGGCGCCGCTCGGCTCGAGGCGGGCGACGAGGAGCTCTCCGGCGCGCTCCTCGACGCGGCCGAGCAGGGGCTCGCGCGCGCCTACGAGCCGGCGTTCGGCGGATTCGGCACCGCACCGAAGTTCCCGCCCTCCTCGGCGATCGAGCTGCTGCTTCGCCGTGGCGGCCCGGAGGCGCTCGGGATGGTGCGCGGCACCCTCGACGGGATGGCGGCGGGGGGCCTCTACGACGTGGTCGGCGGCGGGTTTCACCGCTACTCCGTCGACGCGCGGTGGCTCGTGCCGCACTTCGAGAAGATGCTCTACGACAACGCGCTCCTCGCGTCCGCGTACCTCCACGCCTGGGTCGTCCTCGGCGAGCCGCGGGACCGGGAGGTCGTCGAGCAGACGCTCGAGTACGTGCTTCGCGAGCTTGCGCTGCCGGACGGCGGGCTCGCCTCCGCGCAGGACGCGGACACGGAGGGCGTCGAGGGGCTCACGTACACGTGGGAGCCGGCCGAATGGGAGGCACTCGCCCTCGACCCCGGCCTGCTCGAGCAGTTCGAGCACGGCCGCGCGATCGTGCGCGGCAGGCTCGCGCTCTCCGAGCGCGAGAGGCTCCTCGCGATCAGGGACGAGCGGCCGCAGCCGTTCCGCGACGACAAGGCGATCGCGTCGTGGAACGGCCTCGCGCTCGCCGCCCTCGCGGAGGCGGCCCGGCGCCTCGACCGAGAGGACTGGCTCGCCGCGGCCGAGCGGCTCGGCGCATTCCTTCTCGGCCCGCTCCGCGGGGAGGACGGGCGCGTGCTGCGCAGCGTCCGCGACGGGCGGGTGAGCGGGACGGGGTTCCTCGACGACCACGCGAACGTGGCGCACGGGCTGTTGGAGCTCCACGTGGCAACGGGCGATCCGCGCTGGCTGCACGAGGCGCGCCGTATCGCCGACGTCGCGGTCGGCCTTTTCTCCGACGACGAGCGCGGCGGGTTCTTCCTCGCGCCGCGCGACGGCGAGGCGCTCGCGACACGGGCGAAGGACGTCGACGACGACCCGCTGCCGTCGGGCAACTCGATGCTCGCGTCGGTGCTGATCCGGCTCGGCCGGATCTGGGGCGACGACGCGCTGATCGCCCGCGGGGAAGGTGTTCTGCGGCTCCTCGCGCCCGCGATGGAGCGGGTGCCGCGGGCGCTCTCGTGGGCGCTCTGCACGCTCGACCTCCACCTCTCCCCGCCGCGGGAGCTCGCGATCGTCGGCGACGTGCGGGCAGACGTCGCCCGCGCCGCTCTCTCCCGCTTCGACCCGGCGACGGTCGTCGCGATCGGCCCCGCCGACGACGTGCCCCTCCTCGCGGGCAAGGGGCGCGTCGACGGGCACACCGCGGTGTACGTCTGCGAGCGCTTCGCGTGCCGGGCGCCGGTGACACGACCGGAAGATCTGGACAGCTAGTCTGCCGCCGTGGCGACGACCGAGCTGACCGGAGCCGAGGACGTCGCGTGGGACCTCACCGACCTGTTCGCCGGCGTCGACGATCCCCGGATCGACGAGGAGGTCGTGCAGGCCGAGGCCGACGCCGCCGCGTTCCGCGAGCGCTACCACGGCGTCGTCGCGGGTCTCGACGCCGCCGCGCTCGCCGAGGCGGTCGCGGAGTTCGAGCGTATCGAGTCCACGCTCGTCCGCCCGCTCACGTTCGCGCACCTCAACTTCGCGACGAACATGGCCGACCCGGCCCGCGGCGCGCTCGTCGCGCGCCTCGGCGAGAAGGCCGCCGCCCTCGACACGCAGCTCCTGTTCCTCGGGCTCGAGTGGGCGGCCGTCGAGGACGACACGGCGGAGGCGCTCCTGGCTGATCCTGCGCTCGACCGCTGGCGCCACCACCTCCGCTCGCTGCGCAAGTTCCGTCCGTACCTCCTGAGCGAGCCGGAGGAGCGGATCGTCACGGAGAAGACGGTCTCCGGGACGACGGCGTGGTCGCGGCTCTACGAGGAGCTGCTCGGCGCGCTCCGCGTCGACCTCGACGGCAAGGAGGTTGCGCTCGAGCCGGCGATGGCGAAGCTGTACGACCCCGACCGCGAGGTGCGCCGCACGGCAGCAGCCGCGATCGGCGAGGCGCTCGGGCCCGGCCTGCGCACCCGGACCTTCGTCTTCAACACGATCCTCCTCGACAAGTCGATCGAGGACCGGCTGCGCGGCTACCCGACGTGGATCTCCTCGCGGAACCTCGCGAACGAGACGACTGACGAGGCAGTCGAGGCGCTCGTGCACGCGACCACGTCCCGCTACGACCTGCCGCAGCGCTACTACCGCCTCAAGGCCCGGCTGCTCGGGCTCGACCGACTCGAGCACTACGACCGCTTCGCGCCGATCTCGTCCGACGCGGCAAAGGTGGCGTGGGAGGACGCGCGCTCCACCGTCGTCGAGGCGTACACCGACTTCTCCGAGGAGGCGGGCGCGATCGTCGCACGCTTCTTCGACGACAGCTGGATCGACGGGCCCGTCCGGCCGGACAAGCGCACCGGCGCGTTCTGCGCGATGACGGTTCCGGGCGTCCACCCCTACGTGCTGATGAACTACACGGGCGACCGGCGCGCGATCCTCACGCTCGCGCACGAGCTCGGCCACGGGCTCCACGGCGTCCTCTCGCAGCCGCTCGGGTACATCAACTCGTCCACGCCGCTGACGACGGCCGAGACCGCATCGGTCTTCGGCGAAGCGCTCACCTTCGAGCGCCTGCTCGGCCAGGAGGACGACCCGCACCGCAGGCTCGACCTCCTCGCCGGCCGGATCGAGGACGCGATCGCGACGACGTTCCGCCAGATCGCGATGAACCGCTTCGAGAACGCGGTGCACACCGAGCGCCGCGAGCGCGGCGAGCTCGCTCCCGAACGGGTCGGCGAGCTGTGGGTCGAGTGCCAGCAGGCGCTGTTCGGCGACGCCGTCGGCCTCGAGGGTTACACGCCGTGGTGGAGCTACATCCCGCACTTCACCGGCGCGCCCGGCTACGTGTACGCGTACGCGTTCGGCTACCTCTTCTCGCTCGCGATCTACCGGCGCTACGTGGTCGAGGGCGAGGCGATGGTCGAGCCGTACCTCGACCTCCTCCGGGCCGGCGGCTCGCGCACCCCGGAGGAGCTCGCGCGGCTGGTCGGGCTCGACCTCACCGACCCGTCCATCTGGGCGAGCGGCCTCGACGCCCTCGGCGAGGAACTGGACGAGGCCGAGCGGCTCGCCGACGAGCTCGCCCTCTAGCGAGCTAACCCGCCCGGAGCGCCGGGCGTCTGAGTGTTGGCAAACGCGGGGAGGGGCGTTACGCTCGCCGCGTCACACCGACACCTCCCAGGAGGGAGCCGCATGAAGAAAGTCGCGCTCTTGGCCGCGGCGCTCGTCGTCGCGCTCGGCGTCACGGCGTCCAGCGCAACGTCGGCGGCGTCCGAGACAGGCATCACGAACCGGACGATCACGATCGGCGGGACGTTCCCGCTTACGGGGCCGGCATCGCCCTACGGGATCATCCCCGGCGCGATGAAGGCCTACTTCTCGTACATCAATTCGCGGAAGGGCCCTGACGGCCGCCGAGGGATCTACGGCCGGCAGATCGTCTTCAAGTACTACGACGACGGGTACAACCCCGCGAACTCGATCCAGCTCACGCGGAAGCTCGTCGAGGAGGACAAGGTGTTCGCCGTGGTGGGGTCGCTCGGCACCGAGGTGAACCTCGGGATCCGGCCGTACCTCAACGCGCGCAAGGTCCCGCAGATGCTCGTCTCGAC
>DASSJV010000017.1:0-5304 GCA_035691005.1 Gaiella sp.
GCGTCCTCACGGAGGATCCGGCGCATACGGCTGCAGGCACGGAGCTCCGCCGGCACCAGGTCGACGCGCTGGCCGGAATGCTCGCCGAGCTCATCGCCTCGACACAGCGCGCGGCGGACGAGAACGGCAACGGGAACGGCCACGGCTCGGGCAACGGCGCGGTCGCCGAGGTCGAGGTCGACGAGGAGGCGGACGACGACGACGACGCCGGCTACGTCGACGACACGCTCGGCGAGGAGGAGGAGTTCACCGGCGCCGACCCGGGCGCGGTCCGCAGGTACCGGTTCCGGCACCCGACCGCGTCGGGCAAGACGATCGCAGCCGCAGGCTTCGTCGAGGCGGCACGACACCTCGGCATCCTGATCCTCACGCACCGCCGCCTGCTCGTCTCCCAGTTCACGCGCGACCTCACGACGGAGGGCTACGGCGACAGGTTCACGGACCCGATCCTCACCGGGTCGAAGCCTCCGAGCGAAAATCCGATCACGATCCAGACGTACGCCTGGTTCGCGCGCCACGGCGGGGAGCTCGACGGCAAGGCGTACCACCTGGTCATCTGCGACGAGGCGCACACGGCGCTCGGCGAGAAGACGAGCGGTGCGATCCGCGCGTTCTCGGAGCCGCTCTACATCGGCATGACCGCGACGGAGCAGCTCATCGCGAAGCAGGTCTCGGACGTCTTCCCGGCGTCCGTCGACGACCTCCCGCTCGGCGACGCGGCGCGCCGCGGGCTCATCGCGCCCCTGCGCTGCCTCCGCGTCCCGCCGGCGGCGGCGATCAACTCGGTTCCGATCGTGGGCGGCGACTTCGAGGAGCGCGCGCTCGCTGCCGCGCTCGACCACCAGGCTCTGAACCAGGCGGCCGCGAGCCTCTACCGCGAGCGCTTCGGCGCGACCCCCGGCATCGTCTACGCCGCCGGCGTCGAGCACGCGTACAACCTCGCGCAGGAGTTCCGGGCCGCCGGCCTCAAGGCCGAGGCGGTCTCGGGACGCACGCCGCCGGCTCGTCTCGCGGAGACGCTCGCGGCGTACGAGCGGGGCGAGATCAACGTGCTCATCAACGCCATGCTCCTCGCGGAGGGCTGGAACTCGCCTCGCGCGACCGTCTGCATGCACCTCGCCCCCACCGCGTCGCGACGCGTCTACCAGCAGCGCATCGGGCGCATCATGCGGATCCACCCGCGCAAGGAGGCCGGCGTCGTCGTCGACTTCGTCCCGAAGAGCGCGACGCACTCTGAGCGCGTCGTCTCGCTCCACGCCCTGCTCGACTCCGACTTCTATCGCGAGGGCGCCCGCGTCACCCCGGCGCCGCGCCGGCGCCAGCAGCGCCGTGCCCGCCGCAAGCTCTCACCCGTGCCGTGGCTCGTCCCGGTCACGCCTGACGTCGCGCGGAGGCTTGCCGTCATCCAGCGCGAGTGGCAGCGCATCGACCCGAAGTACCTCGACGACGACGAGCAGCGCTTCTGGGCGACCATCGCAGGGCGCCAGATCCGGTTCGACCAGCGCGCCGAGTTCGCGAAGAAGTTCGCGGAAGGCCGGGCGGGGAAGGGCGCGCTGGAGCAGTTCCTCTCGACCTGCGCGGCCGAGAACCCGAACCGGCGGCTCCGCATGACCGCCCTCATGGACCGCGTGGCGACCCCTGTCGACCGTGCCGACTTCGACGACCTCGTCACGCTCGTGACGCAGGCGCCGCCGTGGGAGAAAGATCGCGCCGCAGGTGTCCGCATCCTGCTGCGGGCGATCGGGGAAGGGAAGCCCGTCGCACCCGAGCAGATCCTCGCCCGCTGGACGTGGCGTCTCGCCCGGGCCACCCGAAAGGTGCAGGACCGCCGCGTCTCCACGGAGTTCCCCGAGGCGAAGCGGCTCCTCGGAGCCGCTGCCAACTCGCGTGGGTACCGGCACGAGGAGAACGTCAACCGCCTCGTGCAGGTCGCGCGCGAGATGCCGCTGCCGGTCGGCGCGGCGCTGCTCGCCTCCGCCGACGGCTACACGCCTCGCGCGAACTCGGCGCTCGACCACGCTCGCGAGGAGCTCGGCACCATCACCGAGATCGCGAACGCGCTCGCGGACAACCTCCCGCTCCCGAAGCTGACGGCACGGAAGTCACGGCGGCGGCGGCGCAAGCGCAAGTCGGCCGCGCCGGCGGACACGGCTCCCGTGGCCGAGGCGACGGAAGCGAGCGCCGACGGTGACGGGCCTGCCGTCCAAGGCGAACTGGTCGAGACCGACGCCCCGGCGGACGTCGAGGACGCCGCCTAGCCGGCGCCGCCCGACTCGGGCGAGTCGCCGTTCGCCTCGCGCTCGCGCAAGAAGCGCGTGATCTCTGCCGCGAGCGCGTCGCCCGACGGCAGGTCCTCCGACTCCTCGAGCCAGTCGAGCGAGTCCGCGCGCCGTTCGAGCTCCTCGACGTAGGTCGCGGTGTCGGCGTCCGTCGCCACCGCCTGCGACACCTGGTCGACGTACTCCTCCGCGGCCTCTTCGAGCTCGCCGACCTCGATGTCGGTACCGAGGACGCCCCCGAGGCGCTCGCAGAGTGCCTTCGCCGCGGGCGGGCTCGGGGCGAGCTGGACGTAGTGCGGCACGGCTGCCCACAGGCTCACGGACGGGATCCCGGCACGGCGACAGGAGTCGAGGAGCACGCCGACGATCCCCGTCGGCCCTTCGTACCGCGAGAGCTGGAGCCCGAGCTCGTCGACCAGCTGTGGATCGGTCGCCGCCCCGGTGACCGGCGCCGGCCGCGTGTGCGGCACGTCGGCGACGAGTGCGCCGAGTGTCACCGCCAGCTCGACCCCGAGCTCGGCGGCGAGATCCGTGACGATCTCGGAGAAGCTCCGCCATCGGTAGTTCGGCTCGACCCCGACGAGGATGATCGCATCGCGGCCCGCGCCCGGGATGCGCGCGCGGAAGAACGTGTTCTCGGGCCACTCGATCTTTCGCGTCCGACCTTCCTCGAGGGACACCATGGGGCGCGTCGCCTGGAAGTCGACGAACAGCTCCGGATCGATGTCGGCGAACGTCCGCGCGCCCCAGAGCCGCGCGAGGTAGCCGGCCGCCAGGGTCGCCGCCTGACCGCCGTCGTTCCATCCGCGGAAGGCGCCGATCAGGACCGGCCGCTCGAGCGTCGAGGGGCGCTCGTAGATCCGAAGCTCTCGAGCCATCCGTTCCTAGCCTACTTCCGGGTCAACGGCACGGGTGGGCGCCACAGCGCGTACGCGAGCCCGAGGCTGAACGCCCAGATCGACGCGGCAAGCGCGACGTGGACGAGGACGATCCCCCAGGGCAGGCCGTTCCGGTACTGAACCTCGCCGACGATCGCCTGGGCCACGACCACGGCGAGCAGACCGGCCCAGATCCGAATCAGCCCCGGGTATCTCTCGCGGATGCGCCAGAGGAGCCACCCGACGACGAGCACGCCGATGCCGAACGCTGCCGCGACCCGGACGTGCACGTAGATGCTGTCGCTCCAGTAGGAAAGGCGATGAACGTCGGCGCTCGACCCCGGATGAGGCCCGGACGCCGTCACGACCGCGCCCGTGACGATGAGCACGACGCAGGCCGGAAGACCCACGCAGGTGACGAACAGCCGGAACCAACGCGGATCCGCCGCCGGCGCACGACCGTCGCGGAGGCTCCACGCCTCGAGCGCCGCGATCAACGCCAGGCCGAATGCCGCGAGGCCGAGCAGGAAGTGCGTCATGACCGCCAGCGGGTGGAGATCCAGCGCGATCGTGATCCCGCCCATCGGGATCTTCGCCACGGCGACGAGGAAAGCCCCGAGTGCCGCCCAGCGCCCCCACGCCGAGAGCGCCTCGGTGCGGCGCGACGCGAGGAGCGTGAGGAGTGTCAGGACGATGCCCGCGAGCGCGACCATCCGGTTTCCGAACTCGACGAACGCGTGGAAGCCCTGCTCCGGATACGGCCTGTCGCCGCAGCTCGGCCAGTTCTCGCAGCCCAGTCCCGATCCGGTGAGTCGGACGAACGCGCCCGACGTGATCACGAGGAAGAGCGCGACGGTCGACGCTGCGGCGATGCGGAGGAACGTGCGCGCCGAGACGGTCCGCGCGCGTGGGATCGCGACGGCCACTAGCCGAAGACGACTCCCGAACCGAGCTCGACATGGCCGATCCTCGCTCCGACGAGCCCGGCGGCGCGGAGCGTCGCCTCGAGGACGGCCGCGCGGTCGCCCGGGATCGACACGAGCAGCCCGCCTGCGGTCTGCGGATCGAAGGCGAGCGCTTCCTCGACCTCGCCTGCACTGCTCTCGACGTGCGCGCCGACGAACTCCCTGTTCCGCCGGTCGCCCCCGGTCCGCACCCCTCGCGAGGCGAGCTCGAGCGCGCCCGGAAGCGCAGGCAGAGCCTCCGGATCGAGAACGACACGCACGCCGCTGCGCGACGCGAGCTCGTGCGCGTGCCCCAAGAGACCGAAGCCGGTGACGTCGGTGACCGCGTTCGGCTCGAACCCCCGAACCACGTCGGCGGCCCGGAGGTTCAGCTCGAGCATCGACTCGATCGCCGACTCGAGCGTGCCCTCGGGCGCCACGCCGTCACGCTGACCCTGCAACACGATTCCGGTTCCGAGGCGCTTGGTGAGCAGGAGCACGTCCTCGGGCTGAGCGCCTGCCTTCGGCCAGATCCGCTTCGGGTGGACCGTGCCGACGACGGCGAGCCCGTACTTCGGCTCGGAGTCGCGAATGGTGTGGCCGCCCGCCAGGATCGCGCCGGCCTCGCGAACCTTCTCGTCTGCGCCGCCGAGGACCTCACCGAGGACCTCCACCGGAAGCTCCTCGGGGAACGCGGCGACGGACAGCGCGAGCAGCGGGAGGCCGCCCATCGCGAAGACGTCGTTCAGCGCGTTCGTCGCCGCGATGGCACCGAACGTGCGCGGATCGTCCACGAGCGGCGGAAAGAAGTCGACGGTGAAGACGATCGCGCGTTCGTCGTCGAGCCGGTAGACGGCCGCGTCGTCCGCGGGATCGAGGCCGACGAGAAGATCCTCGGCAGCGGCGGGAACGAGGCCTGCGAGGAGCGTCTCGAGGCGTCCGGCCGAGTACTTCGCCGCGCAGCCGCCGGAGGTTGCGAGCGACGTGAGTGCGACGGTCTCCACGCAGCGCACTGTACGCGGAAAGGAATTGCCGCCGACCCGGCGAACACCTGACGTCGGAGAGATCCACCCCCTTCTCCTCTCCCCCTGACGCAGCGGCCGCCGCCCCCTCGGCGGCCGCTCTATTGGTGGGGGGAAACGACGTTTCCCCCCCACCAACCCCCCTTCCTCTGCGCAGCGACCGATCGGTCGTAGGTGGCCT
>DASSJV010000018.1:0-5879 GCA_035691005.1 Gaiella sp.
TCGACGACGACGAGCGGTCGCTCCGCGCGTCCTCGCATCGCCGCTGCGACGACACCCGCCGACACGACCGGCGCCTCGGAGGCGGTCGCAGCGACGACGACGTCGGCGTCGGCGAGCGCCTGCTCGAGCTCGCCCAGCGAGCGCGCCTGCGCCCCGAATCGCCCGGCGACCTCGACTGCGGCCTCCGTCGTGCGGTTGGCGACCGTCAGATCCCCCAGCCCGCGACTCTCGGCGACCGCGAGCGTCTGCACCCCCACGCGCCCGGCTCCGACGACGAGGAGTCGCCTGTGTGCCAGCTCGCCGAGCACGCCCTCGGCCAGGGCGAGCGCCATCGAGCTGGCCGTCGCGGGATTCGTGCCGATGGCGGTCTCCGAGCGGGCTCGCCTGCCGGCCGAGACGGCCGTCCGGGCGAGCAGGTCGAGCACCGGTCCGGTCGAGCTCTCCGTGCGCGCCGCGTCGAACGCGTCGCCGACCTGCCCGAGGATCTCCGCCTCTCCGAGGACGAGCGAGTCCAGGCCGGCAGCGACACTGCAGAGGTGGCGGGCGACGTCGTCTCCCGCATGGACGTAGAGGTGATCGAGCAAGAGCTCCCGGGGAACGTCGTGAGCCGACGCGAGCGCGTCGACGAGCTCGTCGCGCGCGTGCTCGAGGCCGATCGTCAGATGGGCGTAGAGCTCGACGCGATAGCAGGTCTGCAACACCGCGTGCTCGACGACCGCCGGGCAGCGCTCGACGCCGAGGCCGAGCGTGCCGATGCGCTCGCGCAGCTCGACGGGCGCGGTGCGGTGACTCAACCCGAGACAGACGAGACGGTGCACGTCGAAGAGGACTCTACCCCGCTCGTGCACAGCTCGAATCTGCCTCGGCGGCAGATTCGAGCGTGCCAGAACCCTGAAGGCGGTCGCAGTCGCGACCGCTGCGTCAGCGGCACCCGATCGGCGCCGTTCGTGTTCGAATGCACCCATGCGCGCGCTGGGAATCGACGTCGGCGGGACCTTCACCGACGCCGTCTTCCTGTCCGACGGCCGGGTGCACGTGGCGAAGGTGCCGACGAGCTCCCACCAGCACGAGTCGGTGGTCGCCGCCGCGCAGGCGGCAGGCGCCGCCGACGTCGAGCGCTTCACGCACGGCACGACGATCGCGACGAACGCGCTGCTCGAGCGGCGCGGCGCGCGCACGGCGCTCGTCACCAACGAGGGGTTCGAGCACGTTCTGCACCTGCGGCGACAGACCCGGGCGCACCTGTATCGGCCGTGCGCCGCGCACCCACCGGCGCTCGTCCCGCTCGACCGCTGCGTGGGCGTGCGCGGACGGACCGGCACGGACGGCGAGCTCGTGCCGCTCGACCTCGACACCCTTCCCGACATCGACGCGGAGGCGATCGCCGTGTCGCTCCTCTTCTCGTTCCGCGACAGCGGGCCGGAGCGCGCGGTCGCCGCCGAGCTCCGGCGCCGCTACCCGGACGCACACGTCGTCGCCTCGCACGAGGTCGCGCCCGAGTTCCGCGAGTACGAGCGCGCCTCCACGACGGCCGTCGACGCGTATCTCGGCCCGGTGCTCTCCCGTTACCTCGGCGCCCTTGCCGAAGCCTGCGAGGGCGCAGGTCTCCCCGAGCCGCTCGTGATGCGCTCGTCGGGGGGGCTCGCGACGCTCGACGAGGCCGCTGCCCATGCGGCGTTCGCGCTCCTCTCCGGGCCGGCGGCCGGCGTCGTCGGCGCGGCGCGGGTCGCGGAGCTGGCCGGCTTTCGTGGCGCGCTGTCCTTCGACATGGGCGGAACGTCGACGGACGTGTGCGCGATCGTCGACGGCGTCGCGCAGCGCGAGCACGAGCGGCTCGTCGGCGGCCTGCCCGTGCGCCTGCCGACGCTGGCCGTGCACACGGTCGGAGCAGGAGGCGGATCCATCGTCTGGCTCGACGAGGGCGGAGCGCTCCGCGTGGGGCCCGAGAGCGCCGGAGCGGAGCCCGGGCCGGCGTCCTACGGCCGCGGCGGCACGCGGGCGACGGTCACGGACGCCAACCTCCTCCTCGGTCGGCTGCCGGCCGTTCTCCCCGGCGGC
Source organism: Gaiella sp. (assembly GCA_035691005.1). GTDB lineage: Bacteria > Actinomycetota > Thermoleophilia > Gaiellales > Gaiellaceae > Gaiella. The sequence goes on from DASSJV010000018.1 coordinate 2,059, forward strand.
ATCGAGCTCGACCGGACGGCGGCCGAGCGTGCGCTCAGCGGCATCGATCCGGCAGCGGTGATCGACGTCGTGAACGCGGAGATGGTCCGCGCTCTCCGCGTCGTCTCCGTCGAGCAGGGCCTCGATCCCCGCGACTTCGCGCTCGTCGCCTTCGGTGGTGCCGGCCCGCTCCACGCGTGCGCGCTCGCCGAGGAGCTCGGCATGACGACCGTTCTCGTCCCGGCGGCCGCGGGTGTCCTGTCCGCACTCGGGCTGGTCGCAGCCGACGGGCGGCGCGACTTCGTGCGCAGTTACGTCCTCCCGCTGGAAGGGGCCGGGGATCTCCCTGCGGACGGGGAGGCCGACCTGCGCTACGCGGGGCAGTCCTTCGAGCTGACCGTCCCCCTCGGGCCACGGCTCGAGGAGCGCTTCCACGAGGCCCACGACGCCCGCTACGGCTATGCGGACCCGACACGCGCGATCGAGCTCGTGGCCGTCCGGAGGGCCGAGATCGCACCCGCGCCTCCCGTCTCCGTCGAAGGGCCCGCGCTCGTCGCCCGTGGCCCGGAGGTCCTCGAGCTCGACGGTGCGACGGCGTGGATCCCGGACGGATGGGCGGGCGCGACCGACCCGCACGGGACGCTCATCCTCCGGAGGTCGCAGTGATACCCGTCGAGCTGCAGGTGATCGGAGCGTCGCTCCGCGCGATCGCCGAGGAGATGGGCGCCGCGCTCATCCGTTCCGCGTTCTCCGCGAACATCAAGGAGCGGCGCGACTGCTCGACGGCGCTCTTCGACGAGCGGGGTCGGATGATCACGCAGGCCGAGCACATCCCCGTCCACCTCGGTGCGATGCCCGAGGCGGTCGCGGCCGTGATGGCTCACGATCCGCAGCCCGGCGAGCCGTGGATCCTCAACGACCCGTACGCGGGCGGCACGCACCTCCCCGACCTCACGATCGTGACGCGGACCGAGCTCGGCTTCGCGGTGACACGCGCCCATCACGCCGATGTCGGCGGCTCCGAGCCCGGGAGCCTGCCTCCCGCGTCACGGACTCTCGCCGAGGAGGGGGTCGTCATCCCCCCGACGCACCTCGATGCCGCGACGCTCGAATCGCTCGTGGCGCGCATGCGAAACCCGGACGAGCGGCGCGGCGACCTCCGGGCGCAGCTCGCGGCGCACCGTCTCGCCGAGGCCCGGGTGGCAGAGCTCTGCGCGCGCCGCGGACGCGACCGCGTCGCCGCGGCGATGGACGAGCTGCTCGCGTACTCGGAGCGGGTCGTCCGCGCCGCTCTCCGTGCGCTGCCGGACGGCCGCTTCGAGGGAGCGGACGTGCTCGAGACCCGAGCCGGGCCGTTCGACATCCGCGCGGCGGTGACGATCGACGGCGACTCGGTGGACATCGACTTCGCCGGGACCGCAGCGCAGTACGACGGGAACCTCAACTGCCCGCTCGCGGTGACGCGCTCGGCGTGCTTCTACGTCGTGCGCTGCCTCACGGCGCCGGACCTGCCGGCGTCCGGAGGCGCGTTCGCGCCCGTGTCGGTACGCGCACCCGAGGGCTGCCTCGTCAACGCACGCTCTCCCGCAGCCGTCGCGGCAGGGAACACGGAGACGTCGAGCCGCATCACGGACGTCGTCTTCGACGCCTTCTCCAAGGCGATCGCGGTCCCGGCGCAGGGACAGGGGACGATGAACAACGTCGTCGTCGGGAACGAAGGGTTCGCCTACTACGAGACGGTCGGCGGCGGCCAGGGGGCGTGCCCGGACGCCGACGGGCCTTCGGGCGTCCACGTGGCCATGTCGAACACGTTCAACACGCCAGCGGAAGCGCTGGAGCTCTCCTACCCGCTCCGGGTCGAGCGCTACGAGCTCCGCCCCGGCTCCGGCGGTGCCGGATTGCACCGCGGCGGCGACGGGATCGTCCGCGAGCTGCGCATCCTCGAGCCGTGCCGGCTCTCGCTCCTCACCCAGCGCCGTTCGGTCGCCCCGCGCGGCGCGAACGGCGGCGCAGACGGCCTGCCCGGGCGGACGTTCCTGAACGGCGAGGAGCTCCCCGCGATCGCGAGCCTCGACCTCGAGCCGGGCGACCTCCTCCGCGTCGAGACCCCCGGCGGTGGAGGCTGGGGCGCCGCTCCCGCCTAGAGTCGGTAGACGACGAAGCGATCGTCCTGGTAGACGACCGGGAGGTCCAGCTCGAGCTTCGTCCGCAGTCGATCGAGAACGACGTACTCGGCGTCGTAGCTACGGGGGATCGAGAGGTCGCCGGTGCGCAGGAAACGCCGCGCATCGCGCGCGCGTTGGTACGGCCGGTTCTTCTCCGTGTCCGCCACGTGACCCGGCGGCGCGGACGCGATGTAGACCGGTGCGAACGCCGCGAGTCGGAAGCTCGTCTCCGGATCGGAGAAGACGACGGCTCCCGCGGGCACGTCCGCACGCACGGCGGAGACGAGGCCGCCCGTGAGTGTGGCGATCTCGGGCAGCGGCGTCGGCCGCAGGTGCAGCAGTCCGCCCCCGATGACCGGGAGGAGGAACGCCGCCGAGGCGAGCGCTGCCCCGATCTCCAGGGCCGGGCGTCGCCGATAGACGCCGACGCCGAGCGCGACGACGGCCCCGACGACCCCGAACCAGGTGATCCAGGCGGGAGCGGGGTCGCGCAGGACGTACTCGAAGTCACCGGGATAGATGATCTGCAGGAGCATCCCGGCGCCGAGCGCGAGCGGGATGAGCAGCGGCCCGACGAGGCGCGTGAGCACGCCCATTCCGCCGGCGAAGGCGAACGCGAAGGGAAGGAAGCCCGCGGCGCGGCGCGCCTGCGAGATCGAGACGAGATCCGCCAGCGACGGGAAGAGGCCCGGCACGAGCATGACCGCGAACACGGCGAGCGAACCTCCCGCGACGTAGGCGGCCCACCGGCGCCGGGCTGCCAGGCCGGCGAGGGGGATCATGAGGAGCGCCGCGATGGCGACCGCACCCGAGCGCGTGAACACCTCCGGGGCGAGGTTGTACGAGGTGTCTGAGTGGACGACGAGTTGGGAGCCGTACTGCTCGAATGCACGATGCAGCTCGGCGGCGTCGGGTGACACCGAGCGCGTGTCGTTGACGATGGGGCGCAGCCAGACGAGGAACAGCCCCGCCGGCACGGCGAGCGCAGCGAGCGCCAGCGAGCCGGTCGCCACGTCCGCTCGCTCCCAGAGAGCGCGCACCGCGATGAAGCCGACGAAGGGGATCCACAGGAAGATCGCGTAGGTCGGATGGACGACGGCGAGCGCGAAGCCCGCTGCGGCCGTGGAGAGGACCACACCGAGCCGCGGCGAGCGCACCGACTCGAGCGCGAGCGCGAGCGCGGCGGGGACGAGCAGCTGGCGCGACGCGGTCGCAGGCAGCGCGAGGAAGACGTACGCCCCGCCCATGCCAGGCGCGAAGCAGATCATCGCGACCTGCGCCCCGGCCGTCGCACCAGCAGCCCATGTCCGCCGGAAGAGCGCCCAGCCGGCCTCGAACGCGACGACCACTGCGAGGGGAGCGAGGATCGACGGCAGGTGCGTGACGACTCGCTCCGGGTCCTCGTGCGCGACCTTGGCCACGAGTGCGATGAAGCCGTGCCAGAGCGGGAACGCGTAGCCCGGATGCAGGCTGCCGTCCGCGAACTCCGAGACGCGGTCGAGCGACAACCCGTCGAGCTCGAGGAGCTTCCGGACACGAGCCAGGTGGAACAGGCCGTCGCCCTGCACCATCGGCGCGGACACCCAGATGATCACGCCGACGATTCCGCCCCAGAAGAGCGCGATCCCACGTCCGGGCACTCCCTCGACACGGGGCCAGCCGCGCCGCGCTCCGAGG
>DASSJV010000019.1:0-8492 GCA_035691005.1 Gaiella sp.
TCTGCTACTTCCACGTCACCGCGCGCACCGGCGAGCGCGACCTTCACTCGGGCATGGTCGGCGGCGCCGCGCTGAACGCCGGCGAGGCGCTGCTCCGAAGCCTCTCCGCCGTGCTGCCCGGCTCGGACGGGCGGCTGCCGGAGCCGCTCCGCGCCGGGATCATCCCGCCGACGGAGAGCGAGATCGCGGGGTGGTCGGCGCTTCCCTCGGGGGCAGAGGAGCTCGCGAACCAGGGCGCGCGCGCGGCGGACGCGGCCGCCGCGGAGGAGTTTATGCTTCGCACGACCTCGGAGCCGTCGGTCAGCGTGAACGGCTTCGAGTCCGGGTCGCCGCGCCTGCAGAAGACGGTGCTCCCCGTCGAGGCGCAGGCCAACGTCTCGATCCGCCTCGCGCCGGGCCAGTCGACCGCGGAGATCGCCCCGGCGTTCGAGCGGCTGCTCCACGACGCGGCGCCGGAGGGCACCGCGCTCGAGATCCTGCTCTGGTCGACCGGCGAGCCGGCACACGTCGATCCCGGCGCCCCGGCCGTGCAGCTCGGGCTCGACGCCTTCGAGCAGGTCCTCGGTACGCGCCCGATCCTCACCCGGAGCGGCGGCTCGATCCCGGTCGTGGCGACGCTCGCCGCGCGTGGGGTGCCCTCGATCGTCACCGGCTTCGCGCGCCCGACCGCGCAGATGCACTCGCCCAACGAGAACCTCCCTGCGGCGGCCCTCGGCGAAGGGCTCGCGACGATCGTCGAGCTCCTGCGGAGGTTCGCGGCGCTTGGCTGAGGCGGCATCCCGTAACCACGGCGCGGGCTACGCGAGCCCGCTGGCGGCGATGCTCGCCGACGACGTCCTCGCGCGGTTCCTGCGCTACGTCGTGATCGACACCGAGGCCTCCGTCGAGAGCACCGGCTATCCGTCCTCGGCGAAGCAGCTCGACCTCTCGCGCCTGCTCGTCGACGAGCTGTGCGCGATCGGGCTCGCCGACGCGGAGCTGACAGAGCACGGCTACGTGTTCGCGACGCTGCCGGGCACCGTCGAGGACGCGCCGACGGTCGGCCTGATCGCGCACGTCGACACCTCGCCCGACGCGCCGGGCACCGGAGTCCGGCCGATCGTCCACCACGAGTACGCCGGCGGCCAGATCCGCCTTCCGGGCGACCCGACGCAGGTCCTCGATCCCGCGGAACTGCCGCACCTCGCCTCGCGCGTCGGGCACGACATCGTCACGAGCGACGGCACGACGCTGCTCGGCGCGGACGACAAGGCGGGCGTCGCCGAGATCGTCGCGGCAGCGGCGTACCTCGCCCGGGACACCTCGCCACGCGCCACCCTGCGGGTCGCCTTCACGGTCGACGAGGAGGTGGGCCGAGGCACGGACCACTTCGACCTCGACCGGTTCGGCGCGGACTTCGCGTACACGTTCGACGGCTCCGGCCTCGGCGAGCTCGAGATCGAGACGTTCTCGGCCGACCAGCTGCGGCTGACGATCCGTGGCGTCGGCGTCCATCCGGGCACGGCGAAGGGCCGCCTGGTCAACGCGATCAAGCTCCTCTCCGACGTCGTCGCGGCCCTGCCCCGCGACACGCTGTCGCCCGAGACGACGGAGGGGCGCGAGGGGTTCGTGCACCCGGGCCGCATCACGGGGAGTGCCTCGGCGGCGACGCTCGTGCTGATTGCGCGCGACCACGACGACGCGAAGCTCGAGGAGCACGTCGCGCTGGTGCGACGCCTCGCGGAGGACGTCGTCTCCCGCGAGCCGCAGGCGTCTTTCGAGCTCGAGGTCGAGGAGCAGTACCGGAACATGCGCGGGACGCTCGACCGCCATCCCGAGATCGTCGCCGCGGCGGAGGCGGCCATCAGGCGCGCGGGCGTCGAGCCGGTGCACAGCATCATCCGCGGCGGCACCGACGGCGCGCGCCTCACCGAGCGCGGGCTGCCCACGCCGAACCTCTTCACGGGCGGCCAGGACTACCACTCGCTGCGCGAGTGGGCCTCCGTCCAGGACATGGCCGCCGCTGCGGCGACCGCGGTGGAGCTCGTCCGCGTCTGGGGCGAGCGAACGCGCTAGCACCGGACGTGGGCTCTGCCCGCGTCCGACCTTACGTCAGTGGGAATGAACCGGGCAGCCGAGCCACTCGTGCCCGAACTTGCGCATCTCGTCGATCACGGGCTGGAGGCCGGCGCCCTTGCCGGTCAGCTCGTACTCGACGCGGGGCGGAGACTCGGCGTAGCTCCGGCGGACGACGATCCCCTCCGCCTCGAGCCAGCGGAGGCGCTCCGCGAGCGTCCGTGGGCTGATCCCCGCACACGCGTGCTCGAGCTCCGTGAAGCGCCGCGGCCCCTCCGAGAGGTCGTGGACGATCAGCACCGTCCACTTCGAGCCGACGATCTCGCTCGCGGCCGCGACCGAGCACTCGCCCGCCTCGTGGACGGGGAGCATCGTGCGATTCGTCGCGGCCTCGGTGGCCATGCCACAAAGTGTAAGGAGCAACGAGGTCGGATGGTGTACGGATTTCCGTAGGCCGGCTCAGTCCCACGGCGGCGGGTTGTGCACCCAGCGCCCGCCGACCATCGTCGCGACGACCTCGAGCTCCGGGAGCTCGTCCGGCGTACACGCGACGGGGTCGCGGTCGAGCACGACGACGTCGGCGAGGCGTCCGGGCAGCAGCGTGCCGCGCCGCCGCTCGTCGCCCGCGAGCCATGCGGGCGCGACCGTCGTCGCATGGAGGGCCTGCTCGATCGTGACTGCGTCCCCTGCCCGCCACGCGGGGCGGTCGTCGATCGTCCGCCGCACCCCGGCGGCGATCCCGGCGAGCGGGTCGAGCTCCTCGACGGGGGCGTCCGAGCCGTTCGCGACGACCGCACCGGTCTCGAGGAGCGAGCCGAACGCATACGTGCCGTCGAGCCGGTCGCCCCAGAACCGCTCCGCGAGGTCGCGGTCGGACGGCGCGTGGCTGAACTGCACCGAGCAGGCGACGCCGAGCTCCGCAAAGCGCGGGAGGTCGGCCGGGTCGAGGCACTGGGTGTGCTCGATCCGCTGGCGCAAGCCGAGCGGCGCCCAGACGTCACGCGTCGCCGCGAAGGCATCGAGCGCCTCGCGGTTCGCGCGGTCGCCGATCGCGTGCACTGCAACGGGCCAGCCTGCCGCCGCACCTGCGCGAACGATCTCCGCGAGCTCCGCGCCGCTCGTGATCACGACGCCGCTCCCGTCGAGCATCCACGCCGTCTGCGAGCCGAGCGTCCCGTCCATGAACGCCTTCAGGTACCCGAGCCGCAGGTAGTCGTCGCCGAGGCGCGAGCGCAGGCGCAGCTCGGCGAGCTCGCCGACCCGCTCGTGCGGCAGCGACTGCCAGACGCGGAGCGTCAGCCCGTCGCGCTCGTGGATCCGCGCGAAGATCGCGTGCGCGCCGAGCCAGCCGTCCTTGTCGTGGATCGCGCCGACGCCGCGCGCGTTCGCGGCCTTGAGCCCGTCGCGCGTCGCCGCGACCCACTCGTCCTCCGAGACCGTGACGAACCGCTCCCGGAACGTCCACGCGGACTCCTCGCGGAGAATCCCGGTGGGTGCCCCCGCTTCGTCGCGCTCGACGACGCCTCCCGGCACGTCGAGGTCGCCGTTCGCCCGGGCGAGCGCGGCGCTGTTGAGCCACAGGGAGTGGTAGTCCTTCGACCAGAGCGCAGCCGGCGTGTCGCCGGTGACCTCGTCGAGCGCGGCACGGGTCGGCTGCGCCGCCCACAGCGCGTCCCGCCACCCGGTGCCGCGCAGCCACTCGCCGTGCCGTGGATGCGACGCCACGCGCGCGAGGGCCTCCTCGAGCGAGGCGACGCCGTCGAGCTGCACGTCGCGGCGGGCGAGCGACCATGTCGGGAAATGGACGTGCGCGTCGGTGAACGCGGGCAGCACGCAGCGGCCGCGCAGGTCGACACGCTCGGGGCTCGGCAGGGCCTGCTCGTGGGTTCCGACGCCGCCGACGATCCGGTCGCCGGCGATCGCGAGCGCCGCGGTCGTCGGCAGCGACGGGTCCATCGTCCTGATCACGCCGTTCGTGAGGATCACGGGCGCCAGCGTAGAGGCTCGGCGGGTGCGGGAGCGCCCGCAGCGCGGCGCTACGATCGAGTCCCGACCGGAGGATCGAATGGGCTTCGACCGTCCGCTGGCGCTCCTCTCGCTGACCCTGCTGCCGGCGGTTCTCGCGGCGTTCGTGCTCGCCCGGAGACGGCGAGCGCGCTACGCGGTGCGGTTCACGAACGTCGAGGTCGTCCGGAGCGTCGCGCCGCGCCTTCCGGCGACGCGGGAGTGGGGGGTCGCCGCGCTGCTCATGCTCGTCCTCGCTCTGCTCTGCATCGCGTTCGCCCGTCCCCACGTGACGCGCGTCCGGCCCGTCGAGAACGCGACCGTCGTCCTCGTCGTCGACACGTCGCGCTCGATGCTCACGAGCGACATCGCGCCGTCCCGGCTCGAGGCGGCGAAGGCCGCCGCGAGCGCGTTCCTCGACCGCGTGCCCGACCGGCTGCGGGTGGGGGTCGTCACGTTCGCCGGCGACGCGACCGTGGCGGCGTTCCCGACGCACGACCGGAAGCTGCTCCACCGCTCCGTCGCGGCGATCGACCCGTTCCAGTCGGGCGGCGGCGGCACGGCGATCGGCGACGCCCTCGCCCGCTCGGTCGAGCTCGCGCAGGACTCGTTCCGCGGGGACGGGGCGCCTGCGCCGACGAGCGGAGGCCAGGGCGCCGTGCCGGGTGTCACGATCCTGTTCCTCTCCGACGGCCGGCAGTACCGCGGGATCCTGCCGCCGGCGGCGGGCGCGGCGCTCGCCGCGCAGGCCGGGATCCCCGTCTACACGGTGGCGCTCGGCACCGACGACCCGGGCGGCCAGGACGGGGTCTTCGGGTTCGCGCAGACCCCCGACCGCGACACGCTGCGCGCGATCGCGAAGAGGACGGGCGGGGAGTACTTCGCCGCGCGCTCCGCCAAGGCGCTCGCCTCGGCGTACGACGAGCTCGGCTCGCGGCTCGGACGCGCGCCGCAGCGGACCGAGGTGACGTTCCTCGTCGTCGCAGCGGCCGCGGCCGCGCTCGCCGCGGCGATGTGCCTCGCGCGCCTGTGGGCGCCGGCGTTGCCGTGACTACGTGCCGAAGCCGAGGCAGGTGACCGTCCGCGTTGCCGTGTTGTTGCCCTCGTCGGACTCCGTCACGAGCTTCGTCGCGTCCGCGCTCGCGGTCAGCGTCCCGTCCTTGCAGGCGAATGTCTGCGTCCACGACTGCCCGGGGCCGAGCCCAGGCACGGTGAACGTCCCGATGCCTGCGACCGTCGCCACGGATCTGCCTGCCGGCGCCTGACCCGCGTTCCGCACCGTGACGGTCGTGTCCGTGAGCGCGGCGACGAGGTCGGGGAGCGGCGCGACGACCGTCCAGCGGGCGACTGCAGGCGCGCCGGTGTTCCCGGCGGCGTCGGTTGCGCGCACCGCGAGCGAGTGGTCGTCCACTCCGGCGTCGTCGATCGCGAAGGGGCTCGTGCACGACAAGAAGGGGTCGCCGTCGTACGAGCAGGCGAACGTCACGGACGGCTCGCTCGCGACGAACTCGAACCGCGCCGCGCGGGACGTCGACGACGCCGGAGGCACGACCGTGAACGTCACGCTCGGCGCCACGGTGTCGGGCGGCGTCGTCGGGGTCTCCACGGTGGTCGGCGGCGGGGCGGAGGTGAGGGTCGCCGTCACGACGGTCGTGACCGGCGGGACGACTCGCTTCGGCTGCTTCGGTGTCGTCGGCCGCCGGCGCGGCGGCGACGCCACGGTCGGCGTGAGCGTGCCCGGCGAGGCCGCGGCCACGGTGATGCGGGGAGTACTCGGGGCGCGCGATGCAGGGCTCGTCGAAGCCTGCGTGACGGCGCTGGTCGGAGGCTGCGACCCTGTCGAGGGGGAGACGGCGCGCGTCGTCGTCGGGGCATTCGTCGTCGGCCCCGACGGGGGAGCGGGAGCCGACCGGGCCGCCGTCGTCGGGCTCGGAGCCGTCTCCTGCGTGGTTCGCCCGAGAAGCGTTGCGGCGCCCACCCCGCTCGCGACGAGGAGCACCGCTGCGCCCGTCGCGACTACGACCGCGGTCACGCCGCGCGGGCGCCGGAGCGCGGCCCACCGCGGCGGGCCGCGCCAGTAGCCGACGCGATCGAGGTCGGCCTCGGTCGCCGCGCGCGCCTGCTCGCCCGACACGCCGAGCGGCGGGAGGAGCAGTGCGCGGTAGCGGCGCTTCGCCTCGCGCATGTCGGCGAGCGCCGCCTGGCACCGCTCGCAGCCCCCGAGGTGCGCGAGCGTCGTCTCGAGCTTCGTCCCGCGGAGCTTGCCGTCGAGGTGCTGCGCGAGGAGCGGCAGGAACGCGCGGCACTCCTCGGGCAGGCTCTCCGGGTCGACCTGGACGAGCCGGAGCTCCGTGCGGAGGCGCTCGCGCGCGCGGAAGACGAGCTGCGCGACGGCGTTCTCGTTCAGCCCGACGAGCTCGCCGATCTCGGCGTACGAGCGGTCCTCGAGCTCGCAGAGGGCGAGCACGAGGCGCTGGCGCGGGTCGAGCCGCGCGTTCGCGACGCGCACCTCCTCCTGCTGCCGGTGGAGCAGCGCGCTCCGCTCGGGGTCGTCCTCGATCGCCGTCGGCAGGTCCGGCTCCGGCACCTCGGCCGTCGGCTCGGCCCGCTTCGCGCGCTCGACCTGCTTGAGAAAGAGGTTCTTCTCGGTCGCGAAGAGGTACGCGGCGAGGTCGACGCGGTCGGCGTCGAGCCGGTCGAGCGCGGGGAGGGCCCGCACGAACGTCTCCTGGACGAGGTCGTCGGCGTCGTGCGCGTTCCCGGCGAGCCGGTAGCCGAACGCCCGCAGGCGTGGCTGGTACTCGGCGTAGAGCTCCTCCCAGGCCGTGCGGTCGCGCGCCTGCAGACGCCGGACGAGCTCGGCGTCAGTCCGCGTCGGCGCGACGGCCATCGTCCTCATCCTGACGGGCGCGGAGGAACTCGTCGAACGCGGCGTGGGCGGCGAGGAGCCGCTCGAGCGCGGCGATGCCCTCGGCAGCCCACTCGCGGAGCCACGCGTCGTCGACCGAGACGGCGCTGGTGTCGCGTCGCTCGGCCATCGTCACGCGACCTCGACGTCCACGGTCGCGTAGACCCGGAACTTCAGGTCGTGGTCGGTCGTCTCGAAGATCGCGTACGCGTCGTGACCCGCGGGCAGGCCCGTGCCGTAGCCGGGCGGCAGTCCGCCGTCGGAGACGAACGCGTCGCCGAGGTCGACGTCGGTCGTGGCCGACGCCTCCCAGTCGGCGCCGACGGTCCCGGCCTCGCGGTCGCAATGCGAGAGGATGCTCCAGTCGCACTCGACGCCGCCCGCCTGCAGCCGCAGCCGCATCAGGCCGTCCACGGAGACGCTCGTCCAGACGCCGGGGCGGCTCGTGCCGGGCATGTGGGGGGTGAACGTCGTGCCGGAGTCGATCCGCCGGAAGTCCATCGTCCAGAAGAGATCGCCCCGCGCGACGAGGTCGAGGTCGATCTCGCCGGCGTTCCCTCCCTCGTCGGCGTCGTCGACGATCCGGATCGCGTGCACGGTGACGAGCGCCTTGGCCGAGCGGGTGCGGATCGTCCCGTGCTCGCTGCGGACGTGCCCGTCGGCGTCCGTCGCCTTCGCCGTGACCGTGTAGCGGGTCCCCGTCAACAGGCCGTCGAGGGTCGTCGCGTAGCTCGTCCGCCCCGCGCCGGTGGAGACGCCGCGCTGGTCGAGCAGCCGGCCGGAGGAGTCGCGCGCGACGAGGAGCACCTGGAACGTCACGGGCACGGTCGCGCGCAGCTCGACCCGGGCGCGGCCGGGCACCTGCGGATCGCCCGTCAGCGTTCCCCGCTCGAGGCAGTCGACCTTGCAGCCGAGCCCGGCGGAGAGACCGAGATCCGGCAGGTCGACGGCGACCTTCACCTTCCGGGTCGTGAATGTCCCGGAGCGGGTCTGGACGTGCCCCTGCAGGTCACGGGCGTGCACGACGATGCGATACGTCGTCTCGGGCTGGAGACCCGGGATCAGGACGGTGCGGCTCGTCACGAAGGGCGGCAGCACGATGTCTCGTTGCGCCGGTCCCGCCGCGAGGCCGAGCTCCGCGCCGACGGGCGCCGTCTCGACGGTGACCGAGGCGGGAACGCTCGTCCTGAGCTCGACGCTCGCCGACGACGCGGTCGGCGTGACGAGCGCCTGCTCGATGCACGCGAGGGCGCATCCGCCGGGGGCGGCGAGGACGGGGCCTCCGGCGGTCGCGGCCGCGCACAGGGCGAGCGCCGCGGCGATCGAGGCGAGAAGGGTCTGCGCGATGCGGGTCATCCCGGTTCTCCTTGGTGTCGGGCGGCACCATGCCGCCGTTCACGAGGAGAACCCGTGACATGCCGATTCCTTACGCGGGCCCGGCCCGGCCGGCGCCCAACCAGCCTGCGAGCGTCCGTTCCGCGGGCGCGGAACGGACGCCGCAAGCACCGTTGCGCCCCGGCAAGGC
>DASSJV010000020.1:0-2322 GCA_035691005.1 Gaiella sp.
CCAGGTGGCGTACGCGCTCGCCGCGATGGAGGACTCGCTCGCGCGCGAGGCAGCCCAGGTGGGGACGGCGCTCCGCGGCACGGGGATCGAGCTCGATCCGCTCACGTTCGTCGTGATGCGGGTGCTCGAGGTGTGCGTCGCAGAGCTGATCGACCCCTCGACCGCGATCGGGGAGCTGTTCGAGAACGGCTCGCTGACTCGCTCTGCCGACCTGGCCTCCGACCTCCTCGACCTCGACGCCGCGTAGCACCGGCAATGGGCACAGAGGGCGACCCGGGTACGCTGCGGGAGTGGCGCCAGGGTCGATCGAGGAGCTCGAAGCAGCCCTCCGCGAGGCGGATTACCTGCCCGACCAGGGTCTCACGACCGCGCTCGTCGGCCGCGAGACGGCGCGACTCGCGCGCGCCGCGTACGCGGTGATCTGGGTGAACCCGCTCAAGGGGAACCCGGACTACCAGCCGCTCGCGGGCGGGATTCGCGCCGCCTTGCCTTTCGTCGACAGGTTCCTCGCCGGTCATAATCTGAGAAGTCCCGAGGAGCTGGCGACGGTGCTCGCCGGCGTCGAAAGGAGGCATGCTGCGTGAAGGAGATCCTGTCCGAGGTCGAAGCCTGGCGCCAGGCGGGCGAGAAGGTCGTCGTCGCGACGGTCGTCGCAACCCGGCGTTCGGCGCCACGTCCCGTCGGGACGAGCCTCGCCGTCTCGGAGTCCGGGAAGATGTGCGGCTCCGTGTCCGGCGGCTGCGTCGAGAGCGACGTGTTCGACAACGCGATGGCGGTGATGCGGGAGGGCGAGCCTCGCCTTCTGCACTACGGCATCACCGACGAGATGGCGTGGGACGTCGGCCTCCCGTGCGGCGGCGAGATCGACGTGTTCGTGGAGCCGGTCGAGTGACCCTGCTCGAGCGCCTTTCGCGGCTCGACGACGAGGGAGGGCGCGCCGTCCTCTTCACGGTGGTCGAGGGCGAGGGGGTCGGCGCGAAGGCGCTCGTGGTGGAGGACGCCGAGACGGTCGGTGACGGCGTTCCCGCCTGGGCGCTCGGCCAGTTCGACGAGCTGATCCGGCGCGGCCGCAACCGGTTGCTCGAGTCGGACGGGGTGAAGGTCTTCTCCGAGTGGTACGGCCCGCCGCCGCGCCTGCTCGTCTACGGCGCGGTCGACACCGCGGAGGCGCTCGCGCGCGGCGCGAAGCTCCTCGGCTGGACGGCGATCGTGGCGGACGCGCGCGCGACGTTCCTGACTCCTGAGCGGATCCCCTCGGCCGACCGCCTGATCGCGGAGTGGCCCGAGGAGGCGATCGCCGAGGTCGCGCCCGACCACCAGACGGCGATCGTCGTGCTGACCCACGACGACAAGTTCGACGAGCCGGCGCTCCTCGCCGCGTTGCGCACGGAGGCCTTCTACATCGGTGCGCTCGGCTCGCGGCGGAACCAGGAGCGTCGCCGCGAGCGCCTGCTCGAGGCGGGCGCGGCCGAGGACGCGCTCGCGCGGATCAGCGGGCCGTGCGGCCTCGACGTCGGCGCCGAGAGCCAGGCGGAGACCGCGCTGTCGATCCTCGCGGAGGCGCTCGCCGTGCGCGCCGGTCGTGACGGAGGGCCGCTCCGCCTCGCGAAGCAGCGGATCCACGCAGAGGTGCTGTAGGCACCTTTGCGTGGATCGGACGTGGCTTCAGCCGCGTCCAGCTCCGGCCGGTCAGGGCTTCCAGCTGCGGCGGGAGACCCACCACAGCTGAAAGGGCAAGAGCGGCCAGAGCGTCAGCTCGCGAAGCGTCGCGCGGGTGGACCGGCCGGCGGGCGACTCCGTCCGCACGCGGGTGCCGGTGCTGCGCAGGAGCCAGCGCATCGCCGCCGCGGCGCGTAGGGCGTGCCACGACGAGGTGACGACGACCACCTGGTGCGCGCCGACGCGAAGGATGTCGTTCAGTGCGTTCGCGAGGTTCTCGACCGTCGTCTGCGCGTCCGGGTCGACGACGAGCTCGCGAGCGGCTCCACGCCACGCGGCGCGCATCAACTCCGCCTCGGAGCGCGTCCCCGGGTGGCGTGCCCACCCCGAGAGGACGACGACGTCTTCGGGCGACGCGATCTCGGCCGCACGCTCGAGGCGGGCCGCGCACACCGGATGGAGCCCGGCGCGGCCGTCGCCCGAGTAGCCGAGCACGACGACCACGCGCGTGGTCACGCGCGACGGTGTCTCAGCCAGCGGAAGAAGAGGAGCGTCGCGACGACCGTGAGCACGAGCTTCACGGCCTTCTTGCCCTGGAGCTTCGACTCGCCGTGGGCGCGCTCGCGCATGTGCACCGCGACCTCCTCGACGCGAAGCCCCTCC
>DASSJV010000021.1:0-2605 GCA_035691005.1 Gaiella sp.
TCGGTGTTGCGAACGGTGATCGCGTCTCCCACTTCGCGCAGCCCGGTTTCGATCGCAGCTTCGAGCGTGCCGTTGCCACGGATGAGGCCGCCGCCAAGGAGGACTTCGACGGGGTCGTGCGTCAGGTCCAGCCGCTGGAGCGCGACCCGTGCGAGTGCGACGACCTCGTCGACGAGGCGCTGGACGATCTCCGCGGCCACGGCGTCGCGCGCAGACTCGGCGAAGACGACCGGCGGCAGCTCTCCGATCCGCCCGTGAGCGATCCGGTCGTGGTGGATCGCTTCCGCGAGCTCCATCGGCGTTGTGAGCCCGAAGTAAGCGGGTACGGCCTGTTCGAGGGTCGTCTTGTCGCCGCGGCCATCCTCGCTGCGAGCTGCCGCGGAGACCGCCGCGGCACCTACGTCGTAGCCGCCGCCCCAGTCACCCGTGATCGTGCCGAGCGCGGGGAAGCGCGCATGCCTCCCGTCGGGCGCGATGCCCACGCAGTTGATCCCCGTTCCGCAGACGACGGCGACGCCCCAGCCCTGCTCCGTTCCGGCGCGCAGGATCGCGAACGTGTCGTTGTCGACGACCGTTCTCGTCGACCACCCGCGCGCGCCGACCGCATCGTGGAAGTCCCGTACCTCCGAAGGGAGGTCTACGCCTGCCATGAGCAGCTCGCCGAGATCGGTGACAGGCCCGTCGTTCGTCGCCACTCCGGCCTCGCCGGCTGCGCGTTCTAGCAGGTCCGCGAGCACGTCCAGTGAGCCTTCGAGCCCGAGGTAGTCAGGCGAGCTGAGCGGTCCGCGCTGGAGTGCGAGCAGCGATCCGTCCGCGTCGACGAGCGCCAGGTCGGTCTTCGTGGCGCCGCCGTCCACGGCCAGGAGAACCGCGTCGCTCATACCGGCGCCTCGGTCGCAGCGCGCAGCAGCTCGACCAGCTCGCTCGCGATGTCCCACTGGCCGATCAACGGATGCGCGAGCAGCGCCTTGCGCGCGTCGACAGGGTCGCGCGAAAGCGCCGCTCGCACCGCGAGGCGCTCGTAGGCGGCGACGTGCTGGACGAGACCGAGCAGCTCGGGTGCGAGCGGCTTCTGGGTGAGGGGCTCGATCAGATCGGGTGAGACGCGCGCGGGAACCTCGACGACGTCGTCGTCGGCGAGCCCGTCCAGCGTGCCGTCGTTTCGGACGTCGACCTCGTGCACCTCGCCGTTCCCGGCCACGAGCGACGCGATCAGGCCGACGGCGGCCTCGCTGTAGTAGGCGCCGCCCCGCTGCTCGAGGAGCGCCGGCTTCTCGGCGAGCTCGGGGTCGCGGTAGAGCTCTAGGAGCCCGCGCTCGATCTCCGCGACCTCCGCGGCGCGCGGCACGCCCCGGCGCTGCTCTGCGAGGACAGCGTCGTGCGCGTAGAAGAAGCGGAGGTAATACGAAGGCACGGCGCCGAGCTCCTCGAGCGCCTCGCGGGGCAGATGTGAGGAACCTGCGAGCTCGTCCCCATGGCTCGCGATCAGCTCAGGCAGGACGTCCTCGCCGTCGAGCAGCAGGGCGCGCACCCAGGTCAGGTGGTTGAGCCCGACCTGGTCGACCACGAGCCGCGCCGGCTCGACCTCGAGCATTCGCGCGGCCGAGCGCTGGAACCCGATCGCCACGTTGCAGAGCCCGACGGCCTGGTGACCCGCGTCGAGCAGCGCCCGCGTGACGATGCCGACCGGGTTCGTGAAGTCGACGATCCAGGCGCCGTTGGCCGCGAGCTCCCGCGCCCGCTCTGCGATCGAGAGGACGACGGGAACCGTGCGCAGCGCCTTCGCCAGACCGCCGGCACCGGTCGTCTCCTGGCCGACGCAGCCGCAGGCCAGCGGAATGGTCTCGTCGGAGAGCCGCGCCGTTTGGCCACCGACGCGGATCTGGACGAGCACGAAGTCGGCGTCGTCGAGCGCGAGGTCGAGATCGTCCGTCAGCGTCAGCTCGCCCGAAAACCCGTCCCGCGCCAGCATCCGGCCCGCAAGCCCGCCGACGACCTCGAGCCGCTCCGGGTCGATGTCCTGGAGCACGAGCTCTCTCACGTCCAGCCGCTCACCCGCGAGCCCGGACACGAGCTCGGGCGTGTACGTCGAGCCGCCGCCGATGACAGCTACCTTCATCCCTTCACCCCGGTCAGTGTCACACGACGCGGATCATCAAGAGCCCTCCTCAGCAGAGGTTTCCCGTTAGGTTCGCTTACAGGATCGATAATGGCGCACGCAAGAGGTCCGCGGCCCTCACTGAGCGCTCGCGGTCGGCGTCCGCGACGCCCTCGAGAACGGCGCGCGCCGAGAGGTCGCCTGACCAGGGACCGTTCCGGCTTGGCCGCGGGGCCGAATCGCGTTACAACGTAGAGGTGCGGTTGGGGAAGGGCGCCATCGGTGTGGCGTGCGCGGGAGCAGCGCTGCTCGTGCTCCAGGCAGCCGGCGCGGCCGCCGGCGTGACGACACGCCTGAGCGTCGCCACGGGCGGCGGACAGGCCGACGGGCGGAGCTTCGTCCCCGCGGTCAGCTCCGACGGGCGGTACGCCGCCTTCTACTCCGATGCGACGAACCTCGTCCCGGGCGACGCGAACAACGCGCGCGACGTCTTCGTCCGTGACCTGC
>DASSJV010000022.1:0-56305 GCA_035691005.1 Gaiella sp.
GCGGTCCCTGCCCGGGCGGGAACGGCTCCGTCACCAGCTTCCCGTTCGCGTCGTAGAGCGGGCCCGGCGGGGTGGGCGAGGCGGCGACGGCGGTTCCCGCGAGCGCGAGGGCCGAAACGAGCGTCAGAAGCGCGGCGGCGAAAGGAGTGAGCTTCAGCCGCGCCGGAACGACCACAGCTTGTTGCCGATGAAATTGACGGGCGTGACGAGCACGATCGCGATCGCCTGCGCCGTCACCTCGCCGACGCCGGCCGACACGAGCAGGTGCAGGACGACGAGGTTCGCCCCGAGCGCGAGCGCCGAGACGACGAAGAACCGCAGGCCCTGGAGCACGACGTGTCCGCGCTGGTGCCGGAACGTCCAGGCGCGGTTCCACGCGTAGTTGTTCGTCACCGCGACGAGGAACGAGCCGATCGCCGCGAGGACGTAGTGCAGGTCCGCGCCGCGGAGGAGCAGCGTGTAGACGGCGAGGTTGACGACGTAGCCCGACGCCCCGACGACGCAGAACTTGACGAGCTCCTCCCAGTTCGCCCTCCTGCGGAGCGCCGCGTCGACCCGTCTTCGAGGCACCGGCGCTCCCGTGATCGCTGACTGCTCGTCCATCCGCGTCGCGCGAGCGTAGCGACCTTCGCGGCGGGCAGGGGCTTCAGCCCCGGACGAGGGGCACGAATCGGCACGCGACCGACCGGGTCTCCTCGACCCCCTGCTCTGTCTTCCGGAGGCGCACGAGCCGCTGCCCTCCGCTCCCTCCGACGGGGGCGACGAGCCGCCCGCCGGTCACGAGCTGCGCGACGAGCGGCGCCGGGACGGCGTCGGTCGCGGCTGCGACGGCGATCGCGTCGAACGGCGCGCGGTCGGGCACCCCGAGGCGGCCGTCCCCCACGCGCACCTCCACGCGACCGTGGCCGGTCGCTCCGAGCACGGCCCGCGCGCGCTCGGCCAGCTGCGGCACGACCTCGATCGACACGACGCTGCCGGCCAGCTCGTCGAGCACCGCGGCCGCATAGCCGGAGCCCGTGCCGACGTCCAGGACGTGCTCGGACCCGTCGAGCTCGAGCAGCTCGCACATCGCGGCGACGATGTACGGCTGGGAGATCGTCTGGCCGTCACCGATCGGGAGCGCGGCGTCGTCGTAGGCGTGCGCGGCGAGCTCGGCGGGGACGAACGCCTCGCGCGGGACGCGCCCCATTGCGTCGAGCACGCGCTCGTCGGCGATTCCGCGCCGGCGGAGCTGGCGCGCGACCATCCTGGCCCGAGCCCGCTCGGCGCCGTTCATGCGGCGCGACGGAGCGCGTACGGCGGTGCCTCGACGCCGAAGTGCGCGAGCACCCGCGGGGCGACGTCGACGACGCTCCCGGGCGATGGCCCGTCGAGCCCCACCGTCAGCACGGGGACGATCGAGTCGCCCTCGTCGAGCGAGCCGTGTGAGCCGCCGCCGAGGTGATGCTTTCCGCCGAGGTCCGCGAACTCCCAGCCCGCTGCGGCGGAGACGACGACGTCCCCCGCGTTCGGGCAGTCGAGCGCACCGAGTGCCCGCGCGACCGCGTCGGGCTGGTCGAGGACGCCGGCGTCGCCGTCCAGCTCGACCCCGTCCGCCGTCATACGCAGCACGAGGTCGGCGCCGTCCCGTCGCGCGACGGCGGCGTCGCCGTCGCGGAAGAGGACGACCTCGGCCGACGGCTCGCCGTCGAGCCGCTCGGCGAGCTGCCGCGCGCTCGGCGCCGCGCCGCCGGTGCGGAACACGTGGGCGGCGCGGTTCGAGGCGGCGACCAGTGTGTCGGGCTCGTGCCGGAACGGCTCGGCGACACGGGCGACGTTCCGCACGGCGGTCTGGCCGTGGTCGGACATCACGATCACCGCGTACCGCTCGAGGAAGCCGTCGAGGCCGCCCGCCGCCGCGACGAGGCCGCCGACCGCGTCGTCGCAACGCAGCAGCACGGCCGCGGCCGCGTCCGGTCCTTCGGCGTGGGACGCGTAGTCGTAGTCCGAGAGGTAGAAGAGCAGGAAGTCGAAGCCGTCGCGCGTCACGAGCCAGCGCCCGACCGCGGCGGCGTAGGCGTCGACCGAGCCCCCTGCGCGGTTGCGGAACGACAGCGGCGCGCCGGTCCGCTCGGCGCGGAAGAGGTTGTAGAAGAAGAACTGCTCGGGGCCGCGCACCGGGCCGAGAAACGGGACGGAGGGGCGGTGGAGCGTGCGCCCGCGGTACGCGGTGAAGTTCACCGCCGCCGTCCGGAGCCCGGCGTCCGCGAGGGCCTCGAACAGGGTCACGGCGCGCGCGCCGAGATGCTCCGCGTTCATGCCCACCAGCGTGTCGCGCAGCGTCCGGCCGAGACCGGCGGCGCGTGCGGCGCCGAACGACGAGCCGTACTCCACGAGGCGGCGCTCGCCGCGGTGCCACCACACGAGGTGGGGGATCTCGTGGACGTCGGGATGCGCCCCCGTCGCGATCGAGGAGAGGCAGACGGGGGTCAGCGAGGGGAACGTCGTCGTCGCGCGCCCGAGGCGTCCCCGCTCGGCCAGCGCCGCCAGCGTCGGCAGCGAACGGTCGGCGAGCGACGCCTCGAGCATCTGCGGCGTGAGCCCGTCGATGACGACGAGGACGAGCTTCGTCCTCGGCGGCGCGGTCACTTCGCGAGCGAGCGGAGCCCGGCGTGGCGCGCCGGCTCCTGCCGTGCCCTCCGCACCGCGGCGACGGGGACGAGCACGGCGAGCAGATAGCCGACGAAGGGGATCAGCGCGACCATCGCGACGAGGATCGCCGCGAGCACGAACAGGAACGCCGTGCCGCCGGGCGTCCCGCCGCGGCGCAGCGTGCCCCGGGCGATGATCCAGGCCGACACGGCGCCGATCAGCGCCCCGGCGAACGCGCCCGGAAGGCCGATCCAGCCGCGGATCAGCAGACCAGCGAGAATCCCGACGACGAGCGCGCCGAGCGCCGAGGCGACGAAGCCGTAGCGCCAAGCCGCGAAGACCCCGGCGAGGAGCAGGCCCGCGGCGAGGCCGAGGCCGAGGGTGAACCCGATGTCGACCGCGTCGTCCACGCGCGGGATTGTACGGGGCGGCGGGAGGCCGCCCCGTACGCGGGGCCGAGGGTGATCAGTCGGTGGTCGAGATGTCGGCCCTGATCTCGCCGCCCGGGAAGTCGCCCGGGCCGGTGTTGGTCACGCCGACACCGTCGTTGGTATGGAGGTTCACGTAGGCCTGGCCGCCGCGCATGGCCGCGAGCAGGTCCGCGAGTGAGTGACCCGCGAGCGGGCCCGTGAGGTCGGCCGCGGTGACCGTGCCCTGGGCGATCACGCCCTGGATCCGGCCGCCGCCGAGGGGCGCCTGCACGCCGACCTCGGTCGACGGGTAGAGCCAGACGACGATCGGCCCGTTCACGCCCGGCGCGGGGCCGGTCGGGACCATGTGGATGTGCGCCATGAACACGTTCTCGATGTTCGCGGCGTTCAGCTTGTAGTCGATGGACTGGCCGTCGGGCGCCAGATGGAAGATCGCCTGCGCCTGACCCTGCGAGTCACGCGGCGGCACCTCCTGCGACCCGTTCGCGTGGACGCTCCAGTTCGCGTTCACGCCTGCGACCGCGGCGGTCACCACCGCCAGCCCGAGCACGAACAGCCCAAGCAGAAGCCTCCCTCTCATGGTCTCCCCTTCCGTCGGAGTACGGCGGTACGACCGGTACTACGCGCCGGAGCGCCCGACGGATTGCAGCCGGTCGATCACGTCGAGGCAGAAGGCGGCCGCACGCATGCCGTCGACCACCCGGTGGTCGAAGCTGACGGAGACGTTGCCGACGGGGCGGATCACGATCTCGCCGTCGCGGGCGACGGGCCGCTCGGCGACGCGGTGGAGGCCGAGGATCGCCACCTCGGGGTGGTTCACGAGCGGCGTCACGAAGAGCCCGCCGAGCTTGCCCGCGCTCGTCACGGTGAAGGTCGAGTCGCGGAGCTCGTCGGCCGAGAGGCTCCCCGCTCGCGCGCCGTCCGCGAGCCGGCGAACCTCCGCGTCGATCTCGTCGACGGAGAGGCCCTCGCAGCCGCGCACGACGGGGACGATCAGCCCCTCGTCGGTCTGCACCGCGACGCCGACGTCGACCCGCTCGAAGATCACGATCTCGTCGCCGACCAGTCGCGCGTTCAGCTCCGGGTACTCGGCGATCGCCGCGGCCGACGCGTGGATCGAGAACGCGACGAGGCGGGCGAGGTCGACGCCGCCGAAGTCGCACTCCTCGACGAACGTCACGGCCGGAACCTCGTTGTGCGCGCGCGTGACCTGCTCGACGATCGCGCGGCGGACGCCTCTCACGGGGATTCGCTGGGCGACCCCTGCCCCCGCGGCTGCGGCCCGTACGTCCCCTTCGACGATCCTCCCGTCCGGACCGGTGCCCGTCACGCCCCCGAGCGCGACGCCGAGCTCCTTCGCGAGCCGCCGAACTGCGGGCGTCGCGCGCACCGCGTCGGCGGGATCGGGGGGCACGACCGACACGAGGGGCTCCCCGGGCTCGGCGTCGGTCGCGCCGGTGTCCGGGTCCTCGACCGCGCGAAGCAGCTGCTCGCCCTCCTCGCCGATCACCACGAGGACCGCGCCGACCGGCGCGACATCTCCCTCTCCGACGAGCACCTTGAGCACGGTGCCGCCGCGCGGCGAGGGGATCTCGACGGTGGTCTTGTCCGTCTGCACCTCGACGAGCGGCTGGTCTTCCCGTACCTCCTCACCCTCCTGGACGAGCCAGCGGGCGATCTCGGCCTCGGTGAGGCCCTCGCCGAGGTCGGGGAGGCGGAACTCGTACGCCACGCGCGGAGGGTAACCCGCCGGACGCCTCGCGCCCTAGGGCCCCGTCCCTAGAACGCGAGCACGCGACGTGCCGCGTCGACGACCCGCTCGACGGACGGCATGTACCAGTCCTCGAGCTGCCAGTACGGATAGGGGACGTCGTAGCCCGTGACGCGCAGCACCGGCCCATGGAGGTCGAGGATCGCGCGCTCCGCGAGCAGGGCGGCGACCTCCGAGGCGAAGCCGCACGTGCGCGGCGCCTCCTGGACGACGACGCAGCGGCCCGTCCGCGCGACGGAGGCGAGCAGCGCCTCCTCGTCGAGGGGCTTCAGCGTCCGCAGGTCGAGCACCTCGACCGACGCCTCGCCCGCGAGCGCGTCCGCGGCCCGCTCGCAGACCGCCACCATCGCGCCCCACGCGACGAGCGTCAGGTCACTGCCGGCGCGCGCGGTCCTCGCCCGGCCGAGCTCGACGACGTGCTCGCCCTCGGGCACGGGCCCTCTCGCCGTCCGGTAGACGAGCTTCGGCTCGAGGACGACGACGGGATCCGGGTCGCGGATCGCCGCGGCGAGCAGACCCTTCGCGTCCGCGGGCGTCGCGGGGACGGCGAGCTTCACGCCGGGGGTGTGGACGTAGTACGTCTCCGGCGAGTCGTCGTGGAGCTCGGGCGCCCGCACGCCGCCGCCGTAGGGCATCCGGATCACGAGCGGGAAGCCCATCGTCCCGCCGGTGCGCCAGCGATAGCGGCCCACGTGCGTGATCAGCTGGTCGAGGCACGGGTACGAGAACGCGTCGTACTGCATTTCGACGACGGGGCGCCAGCCGGCCATGCAGAGGCCGACGGCGGCGCCGAGGATCCCCGCCTCGGCGAGCGGCGTGTCGACGCAGCGGTCCGGCCCGAAGCGGTCGCGCAGCCCCGCGGTCGCGCGGAAGACGCCTCCGAGCCGGCCGACGTCCTCACCGAGCACCATCACCGAGTCGTCGCGCGCGAGCTCGACGTGGAGCGCGTCGTTCACCGCCTCGACGAGCAGGAGCTCGCGCGTCCTCACCGCGGTGGCGCTCATCGCCCGTGCACCCGCCTCAGGTCGTCATGGTCGCGGGCGAGCGCCTGCGGCGGGTCGGCATACGCGTGCGCGAAGACGAGCTCCGGATCGCCCGGCGGCTCCGCCTCGGCGGCTGCGATGCCCTCGCGCATGGCCTCGAGCGCCTCCTCGCGCACTGCGGCGGCGCGCTCGTCGTCGAGCAGCCCGAGGCGGCGGAGATACCCCTCGAAAGCGGGCAGGCAGTCGCGCTCGCGGTCCTCGGCCACCCGGTCCGGGTCGACGTAGAGGCCGGGATCGTCCGCGGTCGCATGGGGCGCCGAGCGATACGTCACCGCCTCGACGAACGTCGGGCCGCCGCCCGCGCGGGCGCGCGCGATCCCCTCGCGCACCGCCTCGAAGACGGCGAGCACGTCGTGCCCGTCGACGCGCAGCGCGGGCATCCCGTAGCCGACGGCCTTGTCCGCGAGCGTCGCGGCGGCGGTCTGCTCCTCGAAGGGCGTCGAGATCGCCCACTGGTTGTTGTTGCAGACGAGCACGAGCGGTGCCTTCACGACCGCCGCGATATTGGCGCCCTCGTGGAACGCGCCCTCCGAGGTCGCGCCGTCGCCGAAGAGCACCGCCGCCGCGGAGTCGGTCCCCTTGAGGCGCAGTCCCCACGCCATACCGGCGGCGTGCGGCACCTGCGAGGCGATCGGGACGCAGATCGACGCGACGTTCACGTCCCGCGGGTTCCACCAGCCCGACGGATGGCCGCGCCACCACTGCAGCACGGTCTGCGCCGGGAGCCCGCGCAGGAGGCCGATCGCGGAATCGCGGTAGCTCGGGAAGATCCAGTCGCGCTCCTCGAGCGCGTGCACGAGGCCCGCGTGGATCGCCTCGTGGCCGCGGTAGATCGCGTAGGTGCCGATCCTGCCCTGACTGTGGTACACGACCGACCGCTCGTCGTAGGTGCGCAGCAGGACGAGCGACCGGTGGATCGCGAGGAGCGCCTCGTCGTCGAGACCCTCGACGCGGCGGTCGGGCTCACCGTCGATCCCGATCGCGCGCGCCAGACCCTGCTCCACCGGCAGACCCTGCACCTCGGAAGTGAAACAGCGTTGCTCTTTTCCTGTCAAATCGCATCGTCGTCTCACGCGCGCGATCCTGCGACACTGCGGCGCGATGGCTCCTCCGACGACGTTCGAGATCGAGCCGATCCGCGCGACGCGCACCTTCGAGGCCGCGATCGAGCACCTGACCGAGGCCGTCGAGCGGGCGGGCCTGCGCACGGGCGACCGGCTGCCGAACGAGAGCGACCTTGCCGCGCAGCTCGGCATCTCGAAGCCGACGCTCCGCCAGGCGCTGCGGGTGCTCGAGCTGTCGGGGCTCGTCGACGTCCGTCGCGGCAAGACGGGCGGGATCTTCGTCGCGACCGACCTGGTGCCCGCGGTCGCCCTCTATTCGGCGGTGAAGCTCGAGGAGCGATCCGCCGTCGACGTCCTGCGCGCACGTCGCGTCCTCGAGCGAGCGGTCGTCATCGAGACCGTCCGCAGTGCCACCACCGCCGACTTCGCCGCGATCGAACGGACGATCGAGCTGCTCGAGCGACACCTCGGCGAGCGCCCGAGCGTGATGCGCGCGGACGCGATGTTCCATCGCGCGCTCGTCCGCTCCTGCCACAACGACACGATCCAGGCGGCCATGCAGGGTGTCGCCCGCGGGCTCGCGCCGATCCGCGACGCGTACTCCGGCGGCGTCACGACCGACCGGCACACGCTCGACGTCCACCGCCGGCAGCTCGAGGCGATGCGCCGCCGCGACGAGGAGGCCCTGGAGGCAATCCTCGACGAGCACTTCCGGATGCTCGAGACGCAGTTCGCGAAGGGAATCGGCCGCCGCTGGTCTGATCTCTTCGGCGCCCGCGCGCGCCGCGACGGGCGCTAGCGCGGCACGAGCGCGGTCACCGCGGCCGGCTCGGCCTCGAAGACCGCCTCCATGACGTCGCCGAGGTCCTCCCCGTCGACCTGCAAGGGGAGGGGGCGGTCGCAGCGTAGGACGAGTCGATCGCGGTCGTGCAGCACGAGCATGTCCCGGCGGGGCCTCGCACCGCGCGCGGCGGCGAGCGCGAGCCGCGGGAGGTCGCGGCCGCGCACGTTGGAGGGGGCAACGAGGTCGAGCCCTGCGTCGAACGACGCCTCCGGTGCGACCGGCAGGCCGAGCCGCCCGAGGTACGTGTACGGCGCGCAGTTCGCGACGAGCGCGAACGCGGCGCGACCCGCGCCCTCGACCTCCAGCACGTCGGGGAAGCGGCCGCGGCGCTCCACGAGGAGCCCCAGCGCCTCGCGCGCGAAGGCGAGGTCGCCGGGACGACGGCCGTCGTCGCGGCGGCCGCGGCGGTCGATCCGCCGGACGAGCTCGGCGTCGAGCCCGACGCCCGCGTTGAACGTGAACCGCCGCCCGTTGACGCGGCCGAGGCCGAGCGGCCTCCGGCCGGCCGAGGAGAGCGCCCTTGCGGCCGCGACCGGGTCGCGGCCGAGCCCGAGCGCGCGCGGGAGGACGCTCGTGCCGCCGCCGGGAAGGAACCCGAGCGGCACCGTCCCGGTGATTCCGTTGACGACCTCGTTGTACGTCCCGTCGCCCGAGAGGATGTAGATCGCCGCCGCCTCGGCCTCGTGGTCGCGGGCGAGCTCGCTCGCGTCGCCCGGGCCGGTCGTCTCGAGCACCTCGAGGCCCGGCGGAAGCGCCGCCCGCACGCGCTCGACGATCTCGTCCGAGACGCCGCTCGCCTGCGGGTTGACGATCAGGATGCTCGCCATCGCGGCTGGATGGTTGATCATCCATGACGGGGCGACGCGTAGCCGCGCACCCCGTCCGCGATGATCGTGAAGAACCGGTCGGCGAGCGCGACGGTGTCGGCGTCGGGACGGATCCACGTGTACGCCCAGTTGGCCGCGGAGAGGACGAGCAGCACCGCCGCCTCGACGTCGAGGTCGGCACGCAGCGCGCCACGCTCGGCAGCCTCGCGGCAGAGGTCGCGCCAGCGCTCCTCGTACCGGCGCCGCTCGGCCCGGAAGGAGGTCCGCTCGGGCTCCTCGAGGAAACGCCACTCGCGGGTGAAGACCGTCGCCGCGTCGACCTGCGCGGCGACGACCGCGAGATGGGCGCGGAGCGCGAGGCGGATTCGCTCGAGCTGCGGCTCGGACTCCGGCACGCCGTCGAGCGCGCGGTGGAACGCGGCCGCGCCGTCGCGCGTGACCGAGACCAATAGCTCGTGCTTCGACTCGGTCAACGAGTAGAGCGAGCCCTTCTGCACACCCATCGCGTCCGCGAGGTCGGCCATCGACGTGCCGTGGTAGCCCCGCTCGGCGAACAGGCGGGTGGCGACGGCGACGAGCTCGTCGCGCCTTGTGGCCATGCGCGCGATCCTACCGGTCGTTCGGTAGCATCGGGGCATGGACGCCCGCACGGCGGAGTTCCTCGAGCACGTCCAGTCGGGCGGGCTCGTCGAGACAGGCGACTGGATGCCCGACGAGTACCGCGCGCGCCTCACGAAGTTCGTCGAGATGCACGCCAACTCCGAGCTGATGGGCGTGCTCCCCGAGCGTGACTGGATCCTCCGCGCACCGACGCTCCAGCGGAAGCTCGCGCTCACGGCGAAGATCCAGGACGAGGTCGGCCACGCGCAGCTCCTCTACCGGGTCGTGGAGGACCTCGGCAAGCCCCGCGAGGCGTGCCTCGACGACCTGATCGCCGGACGCTCGAAGTTCCACAACGTCTTCCACTACCCGACGCGCACGTGGGGCGACGTCGGCGTGATCGCATGGCTCGTCGACGCGGCCGCGATCATCTCGCAGAAGGCGCTCCTCAAGTGCTCGTACGCGCCGTACGGCCGAATCATGCGGAAGATCTGCTGGGAGGAGTCCTTCCACATCCTCCACGGCCGGGACGTCGTCCTGACGCTCGTCACCGGCACCGACGCCCAGCGCGAGCTCGTCCAGGAGGCGCTCGACCGCTGGTGGGAGCCGCTGATGATGTTCCACGGGAACCCGATCCCCGCCGACGAGGACCCGATGGTCCACTGGCGGATCAAGAGCCAGGCGAACGAGGACGCGCGCCAGCAGTTCCTCGAGGGCTATGTGCCGCAGGTGTGGGAGCTCGGCCTGACGCTCCCCGACGCGAAGCTCGGGCGCCGCGACGACGGGGTCTGGGAGTACACCGAGCCCGACTGGGAGAGGCTGATGGCGGTCGTCTCCGGGCACGGGCCCGCGTCCGCCGAGCGGCTCGCGTTCCGCCGGCTCTCGCGCGCCGAGGTCGACTGGGTCTCGCGCGCGGTGCTGGCCGAGGCAGCGTAGTGGTCGTCGTCTTCGAGGTCTTCCGGCGCGAGCGAGAGGGCGCCGCGATGCAGCACGCGGGCTCCATCTCCGCTCCGGACGAGCGCTTCGCCGAGATCTACGCGCGCGAGCAGTACGGCCGCCGCGGTGAGTCAGAGGCGCTGTGGCTCGTCCCCCGCGATGCGGTCCATGAGATCGACGAGTTCGTCGACGAGTTCGACCTCAAGTACCGCCGCGTGGACGGCTACTCGATCAAGGAACGCCTCAAGGAGGCACGTGAGCGAGCGGGCACGGCTCCTGCTCGAGCTCGCTGACGACGAGTTTCGCGCTGAACCATGAAACCCACTGACCTCGATCTACTCCTCTCGCTGGCGGACGATGAGCTGATCCTGGGCTGGCGCGACTCCGAGTGGACGGGCATCGCGCCGTTCCTCGAGGAGGACGTCGCGTTCTCGTCGATCGCCCAGAACGAGATCGGCCACGCACGAGCGCTCTACGAGCTCGCGGCGCGCGAGCTCGGCACCGACGCCGACGCGCTCGCCTTCGACCGTCCGCTCGAGGAGTACCGCTCGGCCCCCCTCGTCGAGCTCCGCCGGCTCGAGTGGGCGCGGACGATTGCCCGCCACTGGCTCTACGAGACGGCCGACGCGATCCGGCTCGAGGCGCTCAAGGGGTCCGACGACCCGGAGATCGCGGGGATCGCGGCAAAGATCGACCGCGAAGAGGTCTATCACCGCATCCACGCCGAGATGTGGATCGACCGGCTGCTCGTCTCCGAGGAGGCGCGCCCGCGGCTCGATGAGGCGCTCGAGGAGCTCTGGCCGTACGCCCTCGGCGTCCTCGACGACGAGCTGCGACCGGAGCTCGTCCGCCGGGTCGAGGCGAAGCTCGGTCGGGGGATGCCGGACGCCGAGCCGGTCTCTCGCGGCAGCCACGAGGCCGAGCTCGCTGAGCTGCTCGAGGAGATGACGATCGTGCGCCGCTCGGCCCCGGCCGGAGCCCGCTGGTGAGCGGCGCTGGTTCCAAGTCGCGCCTTGCTCCGGAAGACGTGTGGCGCGCGCTCACGGAGATCCCCGACCCGGAGATCCCGGTGATCTCGATCGTCGACCTCGGCGTCGTCAAGAGCGTCCGCGTGGACGAGGGGCGCGTCCACGTCGACTTCACGCCGACGTTCATAGGCTGCCCCGCGCTCGATGCCATGCGCCGGCAGATGGAGGAGGCGATCCGCGCGCTCGGCGCCGATCCCGAGGTCGAGGTCGTGCTCGACGACTCGTGGTCGACCGACCGCATCTCGGCCGAGGGGCGCGAGAAGCTCCGCGCGGCAGGCTTCGCGCCGCCGGCGCCTCGGAGCGAGGGAACGCCGACGCTCGTCCAGCTCGAGCGCGGCCCGTTCCGCTGTCCCTGGTGCGGCTCGACCGACACGCGGCTCGACAACGTCTTCGGGCCGACTCCGTGCCGGTCGCTGCGCTACTGCAACGCGTGCCGCCAGCCGTTCGAGCAGTTCAAGACCATCTGATGATGACGACGACGACGAGGGCAATCGGCAGTTGCAGGTCGGGCTGATCGCCGACACGCACGGTCTTCTGCAACCCGAGGTGATCGACGCGTTGGCGGGCGTCGACCACATCCTCCACGCAGGAGACGTCGGCTCGATCGGCGTCCTCGACGGCCTCGGGGCAATCGCGCCGGTGACCGCGGTTCGCGGGAACGTCGACGCGGGACTCGGCCTGCCGGAGCTGGCACGTTGCGAGCTCGCCGGCGTCCGCGTCCTCGTCGTACACGGCGATCGCCTCGGCTCCCCGACGCCGGAGAAGGTCGCCGAGCGCTACCCGGACGCCGACCTCGTCGTCTACGGCCACTCCCATCGTCCGGCTCTCTCGAAGATCGGCGGCACGGTCGTCGTCAATCCCGGGAGCGCCGGCAGGCGCCGCTTCCGCGACCCCGTCTCCGTCGCCCATGCCGAGTTGCGCGACGGCGAGGCGAATGTCGTCCTCGTGCCGCTCTAGGACTCTTTCCGCGCGACGAAGACGAGGAACTCGTCGTCCGGCGTCGCCGGCCGGCCGTTGTGGTCGCCCTCGACGCGCGCGTCCGCGAACCCTGCCCGTTCGAGCATCAGCATCAGCTCGTTCCGGAAGTACAGGTTGATGGTCAACGTGCGGTCTTCCGCGGCGTCCAGTGCACCGTCGCGCCAGCGCTCCGCGTGCATCACGAGCGTGACGCGCTGCTCGAGTGGATCGAGGTCGACGACCCGCCCGCGCAACGTGTACTCGGCCCCGTCGGACGCGAGACGGCGCTCTCGCGGCGGCGGTAGCGCCTCGGGTAAGGCACGGCGGCCGTCGCTCGTCCAGTACCGCCATTGCTTCGCGTCGGCATAGGGCGCCTCGATGTCGATCAGCAGCGTTCCGCCGGGCTCCAGCACCTCGTGGAGGCGGCGGAGCGCCACGGCATCCTGCTCCCGCGTGCTCCCGAGCCCGAACGCGCCGCAGACGAAGATCGTCCCGTATCGCCGTGGCGGCGTGAGCTCGTGCATGGGCTGCACGAAGAGCGTCGGCGTCAGCCCCTCGCGCGCCGCCTTCTCGCCACAGCGCTCGATCATGTCGTCGGAGACGTCGCAGCCGTCCACGTCGAGACCGGCTCGAAGGCATGGGATCAGCACGCGTCCCGTGCCGCAGGCGACGTCCAGCGCAGGCTCGCCCCGCTCGACGTGACGCCGGAAGTACGGGATCTCGTGCGGCCGGAAGTCGTCGTTGAACTCGGCCCACCACGTCGCGACGAGCCCGTGGTGCCACGTCTGCGGCTCTGCCGACCCTGTCTGCTCGCTGCCCATCGAGCCCACACGCTACGTCCGCAGCGAGCTGCAGGGACCCGTCGACGTAGCCCTGGGGTGCTCGGGTAGCGTCCGGGTCGTGCGCGTCGAGATCTTCTACTGCCCCGTCTGAAGCGGCTACGACCGCCGGGCCGCGAGTCTCGCGGCCGTGCTGAACGGGGAAGGCCACGATGCGTCGGCGACGGAGGGCGAGCACAGCCAGTACGACGTCGTCGCCGACGGCACGCTCGTCTTCTCGAAGCAGCGCGAGGGCCGCTTCCCCGAGGAGGACGAGATCGTGGCCGCGCTCGCCGCGGGCTAGCGGAGCAGGAACCCCTCGCCGAGCGGGTCGTCGGGATCGAGCTCGAACGCGGCGCGGCCCGTCCGGTAGGCCGAGCCCTCGACCTCCGTGAGGACGGCCGGGCGGCCGGCGACCTCCGTCTCCCCGACGACGCGCCCCGCGAACTCCGAGCCGACGATCGAGAGGTGCCGAAGCTCGTCGCCGGCCGCCAGCACGCCGCGCGCGTGCAGCAGCGCAAGCCGCGCCGAGGTGCCCGAGCCGCAGGGCGAGCGGTCGACCTCGCCATCCGCGAAGACCGTCACGTTCCGCTGGGCGAGCGGCTCCGTCCCCTCGGCCTGCCAGAAGATCACGCCGTACACGTCGCGGAGCTCCGGCTCGAGCGGATGGACGATCTCGTGGGCGGCCTCGAGCTCGGCCTTGACCGCCCGCCCGAGCTCGATCAGCCGCGGCAGCTCGTGCACCTCGACGCGCTCCTCCAGGGACGCGTAGAACGCCCCGCCGAAGGCGACGTCGACCCGCCGACCGGCCGCCTCGACGCCCTCCGCCCAGACGAAGGCCGGGACGTTGCGAAAGCGCACCGACTGCACGCGTCCGTCCTCGACGGCCGCCCACGCCTCGAGCCGGCCGGAGGGCACGTCGACGACGACCCGGTTCTCGCCCTCGCGCCGCTCGACCACGCCCTCGTCGAGCGCCCACGTGACCAGTGCGATCGTCCCGTGTCCGCACGCGGTCGAGTACCCCTCGTTGTGGAAGAACACGACGCCGAGGTCGGCGCCGTCGTCGTTCGGCGGCACCACGTGGCAGCCGTACATGTCGGCGTGCCCGCGCGGCTCGAAGACGAGCAGCCGGCGGACGTGATCCGCATGCTCCCGTGCGAAGCGCCGCCGCTCGAGGATCGTGGTCCCTTCGAGCGGCGGCGCCCCGCCGGTGACGATGCGAAACGGCTCGCCGCCGGTGTGGTAGTCGACCGTCTCGACCCGCACCGGGTCAGTCGTCGGAGAAGCTCGGGTACCGCTGGGTGAGGAGCAGGAGGTAGCCGTGCGTCTGCGCCTGGTAGCGGAGGCAGTACGCCTGGAGGTCGCGCATGCCCTTGTTCGCCTTGCCCGTGAAGAGCGCGTAGAACCAGGCCAGGATCGCGACGATCCCGGCGACGTTCTGGAGCACGTTCGCGACGATCGCGGCCGGGATCGCGAGGATGATCCGGAAGAGGATCGTGAGGCGGCTCTGCGACTCGGCCGGGGCGACCTCGAGGTCGATGGGGTAGCCCGGCGCGCCGCTGAAGCCGGGATACGGGTCGGCGACGATCCCGATGTACGCGTAGAGGTGCGTCGAGTAGCGGACGTACCCCGCCATGAACGAGTGGAGCGCGTCCGGGATGCGTCCGGCGAAGATGCCGACCACCCAGGCGACGATGACCACGAGGCCCACGGCCAGCGACCACAGCGCCCAGAAGATGAAGTGGGGGATCGCGAGGATCAGGCGGAAGAAGACGGTGAGCCGGTTCCGCTCGAGGTCGTCGTCGACCACGAGGTGGATCGGATGCGGGCTCGGGACGTCGACGGCCGAGACGGTCTCGGACATGGGAGGGCTCCCTTCGGTCAGGTGCCTTTGAACGTGGGAGGGCGCTTCTGCAGGAAGGCGTCGACTCCTTCCCGGAAGTCCTCCGTCGCGACCGACGCCTGCTGCAGCTCCGCCTCGAGCGCGAGCTGCGCCTCGAGCGACGCGGCGAAGGCATGCTCGAAGAGCTGCTTCGTGCGGGCGACCGCGAGCGTGGGGCGCGCGGCCCACTCGGCGGCGAGCTCCGCGACCCGCTCGGCGAAGGCCTCTGCCGGAATCACCTGTGAGACGAGCCCCCACTCGCGCGCCTCCGCCGCGGAGAGCCGCGTGTTCGCGCACATCCACTCGAACGCGCGTGCGAAGCCGAGCAGACGATGGACGAACCACGTCCCGCCGGAGTCAGGGACGAGCCCGATCCCGACGAAGCCCGGCACGAAGCTCGCCGCGTCGGAGGCGACGCGGAGGTCGCACGCGCAGGCGAACGACAGGCCCGCACCGGCTGCGGCCCCGTTGACCGCGGCGATCACGGGCTTCTCGAGGGTGCGGACGAGGCGGATGTTCGGGTGGTACGTCTCCTCGAGCGCGTCGCGGATCGAGCCGGCCACCTGCCCGAACTCCTTCAGGTCCTGTCCGGCGCAGAACCCCTTGCCGGCCCCGGTGACGACGACGCAGCGGACGGCCGCGTCCCGTGCCTCGGTGAGCGCCTCGCGGAGCGCGGCGTGGAGGTCGCGGTTGAACGCGTTGTAGACCTCGGGCCGGTTGAACGTGATCGTGAGGACCGCGCCGTCGCGGCTCGTGAGGACCTCGTCGGCCACGCCGCGAATCTAGCGCGCCTTGCGCGAGTCGAGGAACCCCCGCACCGCGCCCTGCGTCTCGTCGGAGAGCATCGAGAGGGCGAGCCAGTCACGCGCGTGGCCGACCGTCTGGTGCCAGGCGAGGTCGCGCCACACGTTGAGCTGCTGCTTCGCGTAACGCGTCGCGGTCGGGAGCTTCCGTGCGAGGCTCTCCACCCAGCCGTCGACGACGGCATCGAGCTCCGCCTCGGGCACTGCACGGTTGACGAGCCCCCATTCCTCCGCCTGCGCCGCCGAGATCCGGTCGCAGAGGAGGATGATCTCCCGCGCGCGGCGATCGCCGACGAGAAGCGAGAGCCACTGCGTCGCGCCCCCGGCCGGGACGGAGCCGTGCTCGAGGCCGACGTGGCGGATGTACGCGTCCTCGACCATGACCGCGAGGTCGCACGCGAGCTGGAGCTCGTTGCCGCCGCCGACCGCGATGCCGTTGATCCGCGCGATCGTCGGCTTGCCCAGCTCGCGCAGCCTGTCGTGCATGTCCTTGAACGCCCCGAACCACTTCCAGTACTCCGCAGGACGCCCGAGGTAGTCCACGTCCCAGCTCGCGAGGTCGGCGCCGGAGCAGAACGCGCGACCCGTGCCCGTGACCACGACGGCCCGCACGTCGTCGTCCCACGACGCGTCCTCGCACGCGCGGGCGATCTCGCGGAGCATGCGGAAGTCGAACGCGTTGAGGACGTCGGGACGGTTCAGCCGGATCGTCGCCCGCGGCGGGGCCTTCTCGTAGACGATCGTCTCGAAGCCGAGCTCCTCCGAGGGGAGCGGGCGCGGGTGCGTCGGCTCGGGCATCAATCGACCTCGGCGAACTGGACCTCGAAGGGCACGCCCATCTCCATCGCGTCCTTGCCCGTCGCGGCGAACTCCGGCGTGCGCGCGGCCGTTCGGAACGCGTCCATGTCCGCGAACTCCCACTCGGCGTAGTAGCGCGAGCGCGGATCGCCGAACGGCGCGCCGAACACCCGCCCGTGCCGGAACGTGCCGCCCGGCACCTGCCGGCACAGCTCCGCGTGCTGCTCGTAGCGATCGGCGTCCGGGGCCGACTCGTACAGGACGAATGCTCGGATCACGACGGCTCCTTTCACCGGGCTGGCGAGAGCCCCGAGCGTATAGCGTCCCGCTCCGTGAGCGGCGGAACGGGACTCGCGGCGACTCTGGCACTCCTCGCGGGGCTCGCCGGGTCCGTCCAGGCGGCCGTGATGGGCCGCTTCGGCGAGCGGATCGGGACCGTCGAGGCGCTCGCGTGGGCGTCGCTCCTCTCGCTCGGGCTCGCCGTGGTGGTGCTCCTCGTCGTCCGCCGCGGGGTCGGCGACCTCGGTGACGCGTGGTCGTCGCCGAAATGGCTCTGGCTCGGCGCCGCGCTCGGCACCTTCATCGTGTTCACGATCACGGTCGTGTCGCCGCGGATCGGGACGGCCGCCACGATCGGGCTGCTCGTCGCGGGCCAGCTCGCGGCGGGGACCGTGATCGACCGCTACGGGCTGTTCGGCTTCGAGAAGATCGCGCTGACCTGGCCGCGCGCCCTCGGAATCGCGCTGCTCGCCGCAGGCGCCGTGCTGACGCTGAAGCGCTGAGGCGCTAGTCGACCCAGTCGACGCGGACGCGGTCGGGGAAGGCGCCGAGCGCCTCCCCACGGCTGAGCAGCTCGGCGACCGCAGAGCGCCCCTCGTCGCCGTAGTCCTGCGTGAGTTCGTTCACGTACATCGAGACGAACCGGTCCGCGACCGCCGCGTCGATCCCGCGGCCGAACTGGAGCGCGTACTCGAGCGCCTCGGCGCGATGGTCGAGCCCGCACCTGATCGCGTCACGCAGGACGGCGGAGAGGTCGTGCGACCGCTCGACGTCGCGCCGCGCGACGTTGACGCCCAAGGGAAGCGGCAGACCCGTCTCGAGGAGCCACCACTCACCGAGGTCGAGCACCTTCACGAGCCCGTGCTCGGAGAACGTCAGCTGTCCCTCG
Organism: Gaiella sp.; assembly: GCA_035691005.1. GTDB lineage: Bacteria > Actinomycetota > Thermoleophilia > Gaiellales > Gaiellaceae > Gaiella. Next base: position 17,602 of record DASSJV010000022.1, read on the forward strand.
TGGATGATCAGGCCGGCCTCGGCACGGCCGCTCGCCACCTCGTCCGGGATCTGCTCGAAGGGGATCTCGCGGAACGCGAACTCGCCGAGCACCATCCGGAGGACGAGGAACGCCGTCGTCAGCGCGCCGGGGACGACGATCTCCGTCGTTCGGAGGTCGTCGATCGAGCAGTGCTCGCGCGTCACGACCACCGGCCCGTAGCCGCTCCCGATCGACGCGCCGTGCGGCAGCAGCGCGTAGTCCTCCTGCACGAACGGGTACGCGGCGAGCGAGATCGCGGTCACCTCGAGCCGGGCCGCGCGCGCCCAGTGGTTCAGCGTCTGGATGTCCGCCAGGACCTGCTGGAAGCGGAAGCCCCGGGTGTCGACGTGATTCGTCGTGAGCGCCCAATACATGAACGCATCATCGGGGTCGGGGCTGTGGCCGACACGGACGTCCACGAGGCGCCCGACGCTAGCAGGGCGCACGAGGGGGGCGCGCAACGGGCCGTACACTCGCGGGGTGGCACGCGCGACGCTCAGCGACGCGATCCAGGACTACCTCCGCGAGATCTACAAGCTCGGGGAGTCGGGCGAGCGGGTCTCGACGACCGCGCTCGCCCGCGGGATGGGCGTCTCCCCGGCGTCGGCCAGCGCGATGGTGAAGAAGCTCGCGGCGCTCTCGCTCGTCGTCCACGCGCCCTATCGGGGCGTTTCGCTGACCCCCGAGGGAGAGCGCGTCGCCCTCGAGGTGATCCGGCACCACCGGCTGCTCGAGCTGTACCTCGCCGAGACGCTCGGGATCGACGTCGACGAGGTGCACGACGAGGCGAACCGGCTCGAGCACGTCCTCTCCGAGGAGCTCGAGGCGCGGATCGACGAGTCGCTCGGCTATCCGACGCACGACCCGCACGGCGACCCGATCCCGGACGCGAACCTCGAGTGGCCCGCCGGGGCCGAGCGCTGACGACCTGCCCCAGGTCGGGCTAGGATCACGGCGCGATGGCGTTCCGCGACCTGTTCTCGTTCCTGTTCCAGCGCTCCACCGCGGAGGAGCGCGTCGCCCAGTACGTCATCCGCGAGCACGAGCGTGGCCGCGCGCTCGCCGAGGTCCTCGAGGACAAGTACGTCGTCAACCGCCTGCCGAGCCTCGCGCAGCGGGCGCGGCTGCTCGACCGGCCGGAGATCCTCCACGTCGTCGGGAGCGAGCAGGCCGAGGCGGCGAAGGTCGCCGTCACCGAGTCTCCGGGCTCGGCCTAGCGAGACCCGCGTCGAGCAGAAAGCGCTCGACGACGTCGAGCGCGACCGCGACGTCCAACTCGTCGACCGACTCGCGCGGGTCGTGGCTGATCCCGCCCGCACAGCGGACGAACAGCATCGCGACGTCGCACACGCGCGCTAGGACGACGGCGTCGTGGCCGGCGCCCGAGACGAGGGACGCGGCACGCAGGCCGTTCGCCTCGGTCGCCTCGGCGAGCCGCTCGCGGAGCCACGGCGCCATCGCGACCGCGGAGGTCTCCTGCAGGACCTCCCAGTCGAGCTCGACCTGCCGCATCGCGGCGATCCGCGAGATCACCTCGCGCATCTCGGCGACGGCGCGTCCGCGCGCCCGGTCGTCGACGTGGCGCACGTCGAGCGAGAACGTCGCGCCGCCCGGAACGACGTTCGCAGCGCCCGGCTCGACGGAGAGCGTGCCGACGGTCGCCACGAGCCCGTCCTCCCGGCCGCCGATCTCCTCGACGGCGAGCACCGCCTCTGCCGCGGCCGCGAGCGCGTCGTGCCGCCACCGCATCGGGAGCGTGCCGGCGTGCCCGGCGTGCCCCCGCAGGCCGATCGAGGCGCGTGTCCGCCCGGAGATCGCCGTGACCACGCCGACCGGCAGATCCTCGTGCTCGAGCACCGGGCCCTGCTCGATGTGCACCTCGAGGTAGCCCGCGAGCGTCGGCCGCAACGCGTGGGGCAGGGCGTCGGGGTCGTCGCCGAGCGCGCGCAGGGCGTCGGTCACGGTCGTACCGCTCTCGTCGACGAGGTGCAGCCAGGCGGGCTCGAACAGCCCGGCGTAGACGGCCGAACCGAGGTAGGCGACGCCGAAGCGCGCGCCCTCCTCGTCGGCGAACGCGGCGACCTCGACCGGGAAGGGGAGCCGCTCGCCGCGGGCGGCGAGCCGCTCGACCGCGGCGAGCCCGACGAGCACGCCGAGGACGCCGTCGTAGCGCCCCGCGTCGGGCACCGTGTCGAGGTGCGAGCCGAGCACGAACGGCGGCCGCCCGTCGCGCGCCGTGCCGGCGTAGCGGCCGACGACGTTCCCCGCGTCGTCCCGGCGCACGTCCATTCCGGCCGCCGCCATCCACTCCCCGACGAGCTCGCCCGCCTCCCGGAGCGCGCGCGTCCCGAACCGCCGGGTGAGCCGGCCTGGCTCCTCGCTGATCTCGCCCAGCGCCGCGGCGCGGGCGAGGACCCCGGCGGCGGTGCCCGTCACGACGGCGGACGATAACGTCCGCCCGCATGCGGACGCTCTTCGCGAACGGCTGGGTCGTGACGATGGACGACGCCGGCACCGAGCATCCGCACGGCTGGGTGCTCGTCGAGGACGACGCGATCGCGGCGGTGGGCGGCGGCGAGGAGCCCCGCCGCGACGACGTCGAGCGGGTCGATCTCGGCGGCGCGGTCGTCGCTCCCGGCCTCGTCAACACACACCACCACCTCTGCCAGACGCTGACCCGCGCCCGCGCGCAACAGGCCGACCTGTTCACGTGGCTCCGAGAGCTGTATCCCGTGTGGGCGGGACTCGACGCGGAGGCCGAGTACGCGGCCGCACGGACGGGGCTTGCCGAGCTTGCCCTCTCGGGCTGCTCCACGGTCTTCGATCACCACTACGTCTTTCCGCGTGGACAGGACGGGATCGTCGAGGCAGAGGTTCAGGCCGCCCGCGAGCTCGGTGTGCGGATCGTCGCGTCGCGCGGCTCGATGGACCTCGGCGTCTCCGACGGCGGCCTGCCCCCCGACATGCTCGTCGAGGAGCTCGACGCGATCCTCGCCGACACCGAGCGCCTTCACGCCGAGCTCCACGAGCCCGGCCCCGGCGCGCGCGTACAGATCGCGGTCGCGCCGTGCTCGCCCTTCTCGGTCACGGGCCGCCTGATGGAGGAGTCCGCGGCGCTTGCCCGGCGCCTCGGCCTCCCGCTCCACACGCACCTCGCGGAGACCGTGGAGGAGGAGGCGTACTGCCGCGAGCTCTACGGGTGCACCCCGGTCGAGTACCTCGACCGGCTCGGCTGGCTCGACGGCGACGTCTGGTGCGCCCACTGCGTCCACCTCTCGCCGACCGAGGTCGCCCGCTTCGCGGAGACCGGCACCGGGGTCGCGCACTGCCCGACCTCGAACCTGCGCCTCGGCGCGGGAGTCGCGCCGGTGCGTGACCTGCTGGACGCCGGAGGGCGCGTCGGCCTCGGTGTCGACGGCTCCGCGTCGAACGAGCGGAGCGACCTGTTCATGGAGGTCAAGCAGGCCCTGCTGGTCGCCCGGGGGCGAGGCGGTCCTGCGGCGATGACGGCGCGCGAGGCGCTGCAGCTCGGGACGCGCGGGGGCGCCGCGGTGCTCGGGCGGGACGACATCGGGTCGCTCGAGGCGGGGAAGCAGGCCGACCTGGCGGTGTGGGCCGCCGACGGGCTCGAGCTCGGGGGCGCCGAGGACCTCGTCGCGGGGCTCGTCTTCGCGGGGCCGCATCGCGTGGAGCGGCTCGTGGTCGGCGGCGAGGACGTCGTCCGCGGCGGCGCGCTCGTGCGCGCCGACGAGGCCGCGATTGCTCGCGCCCAGCGTGCCCAGGCGAGAAGATTTGCACCATGAGCTGCTCGCTCTCCACCCACGTCCTCGATACGGCGGCCGGGAAGCCCGCCGCGGGTGTTCCCGTCGAGCTCCACCTGAACGGAAAGCTCGTGGCCTCCGTGGAGACGGACGCGGACGGCAGAGCGCGACTCTCCGACGAGCTCGACCCCGGCCGGTACACGCTCGGGTTCACCCCGCCCTCGCCGTTCTTCCGCCGCGTCGAGCTGACCGTCGAGCTCGACGACGGCCACTACCACGTCCCGCTCCTCGTCTCCCCGTACGGATGCGCGAGCTACCGAGGGAGCTGACGGCCGACCAACTGGCGGAGCTGTTCGAGGCGCGCACGGCGTTCGTCGAGCGGCTCGCCGCCGAGCCCGACCCGCTCGTCCGCGCACGCACGCTCGTCCACGAGCTGCCCGACGACGAGAAGCGCGAGGTGCTGGACGCGCACCCCGCGATCGGTCAGCGCAAGGGGCTCTCCAAGCACTCGGCCGCGGAGCAGGGACACGACGTGGACCCCGAGGTCATCGCCGAGCTGCTGCGGCTGAACGCCGAGTACGAGGCGCGGCACGGATTCCGCTTCTGCGTGTTCGTGAACCGCCGTCCGAAGAGCGAGATCCTCGAGGTGCTGCGCGCCCGGATCGACAACCCGACGGACGCCGAGCTGGAGACCGCGCTCGACGAGCTCGTCGCGATCGCTGAAGACCGGTGGCAGAGGGGATGACGACGACGCTCCCGCTCGCCATCTCGGACGCGCTGCGCGACTGGCTCGACCTCGGCTTGCGCTGGCTCCACGCGCTCGCCGCAATGGCGTGGATCGGCACGTCGTTCTACTTCGTACTGCTCGACCAGTCGCTGCGGCCCGCGAAGAACCCGGCCGACCGCGACGCCGGAGTCGGCGGCGAGCTGTGGGAGGTGCACGGCGGCGGCTTCTACCACGTGCAGAAGTACGTCGTCGCTCCGCCTCGGCTCCCGGACCACCTCGCGTGGTTCAAGTGGGAGGCGTACACGACGTGGCTCTCAGGCTTCGGGCTGATGCTTGTCCTGTACTACCTCGAGGCGTCGAGCGCGCTCGTCAAGCCGGGCAGCGGCCTCGATCCCTGGCTCGCCGTCGTGCTCTCGATCGCGCTGCTCGCCGTCGCGTGGATCGCGTACGACGTGCTCAACCGGCTCGTCTCGGACGCACGGGTCCTCTGGCCGGTTCTGTTCGCGCTCGTGGCGCTCGCCGCCTGGGGCTCGTCCGAGCTGTTCGCACCGCGAGCGGCATGGCTCCAGCTCGGCGCGATGATCGGCACGGTGATGGCGGCGAACGTGTTCGTCGTGATCATCCCCTCCCAATGGGAGCTGGTCCGCGCGAAGGGGGCGGGCCGCGAGCCCGACCCCGCGCCCCTGCTCCAGGCGAAGCAGCGCTCGGTGCACAACAACTATCTGACGCTGCCGGTCCTGCTGACGATGCTGGCGGGGCACTTCCCGTTCGCGTACGGCGCCGACAACGCGTGGCTCGTGCTCGTCGCGCTGATGGTGATCGGCGGGTGGGCGCGCCTCTTCTTCAACCTCCGGCACGCGGGCCGTACGCACTGGTGGATGCCGGTCGTAGGGCTCGTGGCATTCGTCGCCCTTGCGGTGGTCGTCGACCGCTCGGACGACTCGGCAGCTCCCGCAGCGACGCCCGCCGACGTTGCCCGCGGGAAGCAGGTGTTTCTGGCTGCCGGCTGCTCGGGCTGCCACACGCTCGCCGACGCCGGTGCGACCGGTACGGTCGGGCCGGACCTCGACGCAGCGCAGCCGTCGGCCCCGCTCGTCGCCGAGCGCGTACGGGACGGAAAGGGCGTGATGCCGTCGTTCGCGAGGTCGCTCGACGATGCCGAGATCGCGGCGGTCGCCGCGTACGTCTCGGGCGCGGCGTCCGGCTAGGATCGGCGACCGTGCTCAGGATCGACGCAGGCGGGTTCGAGCTCGTCGCCAGGCTCGAGGAGGACGACGCGCCGCAGACGGTCGCCGCGTTCCGGCGGCTCCTCCCGCTCGAGTCGCGGATCATCCACGTCCGGTGGTCGGGCGAGGCGGGCTGGATCCCGTTCGGCGACCTCGACCTCGGGCTCGGGCCGGAGAACGCGACCTGCTACCCGAGCCCCGGGGAGATCGTGCTCTACCCCGGTGGTGTCTCGGAGACCGAGATCCTGCTCGCCTACGGCTACGTGAGCTTCGCCTCCAAGGCGGGCCCGCTCGCGGGGAACCACTTCGCGACGATCGTCGAGGGGAACGAGCACCTGCGCGACCTCGGGCAGAAGTTCCTCTGGGAGGGCGCGCAGCGGATCGTCTTCAGGGAGACGTAGAGGCGGCCTCCGCGTCGCCGAGCAACGCATTCGTCTCCGCGAGCGCCGGCTTGTAGCCCAGCGACTCGAAGAGCGCACGCGCTTCGAGGAGCGGCTCCACGGCGCCCGCGTCGCCGAGGACCCGGAGGCAGCGGCCACGGCCGAGCAACGCGTACGCGCGCTCGGGCACGTCGCCGAACGTCCGCCATGCTTCGGCCGCCTCGGCGTAGCGCGTTGCGGCGTCGGCATGCTCGCCCCGGGCCTCGGCGAGCTGTGCCGACGCCGCGCGAAGCGCGTGCGCGTGGAGCGGCGTCAGCGACTCGACTCCCTCCGCCAGCTGCGCCGCGAGCTCGGCGTCTCCGGCACCGACGGCGCACCGCACGATGGCCGGGAGGGCCGCGGCGTAGTTCATGTCGCGCCGAATGTCGGGGGTCTGCTCGAGCTCGGCGAGCAGACGCACCGCGTCGGCACCACGGTCGCGGGCCAGAAGCATGCGCGCAGCGGCCGGAAAGCCGACCGCGATCAGCTGCAGCTCGGCGGTCTCACGCACCGCCGCCGACAGTCGCTCGGCGTCCGGCGGCCCGAGCCTGGAATCTCCGCCCTCGGCGTGCAGGAGAAGCTGCGCGGACAGGAGGTAGTTCAGACCGATGGCGCCGCTCTCCTCGAGCTCGGGGCGGAGTCGCGCCGCCTCGGCGAGCGCCTCGGTAGGACGGCCGGCGGCGACGAGGTAGTGGAGGCTCTCGGCAGCCATGTGGCGGCTCGCCACGCTGATCCCACGCCGGTCGGCGAACGCAACTCCATCCCGAACGACCTCCAGCGCCGCTGCAGGGCCCTCGTACAGCCAGACGGACCCAGCGAGGTTGTTGTGGAAGACCGCGACGTCCCGGCTCTGTCCCCGCTCGAGCGACAGGGCGATCGCCCGCCGCAGGTCGTCGAGGCCCTCTCGCTCACCGAGCGATGCCCGTGCGACGCCGAGAAACCCACGCGCGCGGGCCGGCTCGGGCAGGCGCAACTCCGCGGCCAGGGCCAGCGCACGTTCCGCAGCCGAGATCGCCGCGCGCCAGTTGCTGAGGAACACGACGTAGACACCCACCTGCTCGGCGTAGGCCGCGACCAGGTCGGGCCCGGGCGGCTCGGCCTCGAGGAGCGCGATCGCGCGGTAGAGCGTCTCGCCGCGGCGCGCGTCACCGAGGTTCGCGAGCACGGGACCCGTCGCGACCAGCGTCCTCCCGACGGCGACGGCGTCCCCGAGCTCCCGGTATCCGTCGCTCGCCTCCTCGAGCGCGGCTCTCGCCTCGTGCAACCGCCCCTGCTGATGCGCGGCATGCGCCCAACGCTCGAGCAGGCCCGGGCGCCGCGCGTCGCCCTGCGGACACAGCGCGAGGGCCCTCGCCAGGTTGGCCTCGGCGCTGTCGACGTCGAGCGCGAGCGCCCGCTCCCCGGCGAGGGCGAAGTTGCGGACGGCAGCGGCCTCGATCTCGGCCGCGTGCTCCGTCTGCCCCGACGCGCGGCCGAGGTCGAGCGCATGGAGGTAGTGGTGCGCGAGCACCTCGGCGAGGTCCTCGACCCGCTCGCCGGCCTTGCGCTCGATCCACGCTGCCGCTGCGGCGTGGCGAACTGCCCTCGACCCGCGCGGGATCTGCGCGTAGCAGACGTCGCGCACGACGGCATGCCAGAAGCCGTACTCGGCCTCTCCCTCCATCGACGACGTGCGGGTGGGACGAACGAGCTCCTTGCGGGCCAGCTCGTGCAGCGCCTGCTCGACCTCGAGCGAGTCTCTCTCGCCCAGTTCCGCCAGCGCGCCGGACCAGAACACCTTCCCGACGACCGAGGCGTCCTGCAGGAGGCTCTTCCGGTCGGGTGAGAGCGTGTCGAGGCGGGCGGCGATCAGCGCCTGCACCGTGTCGGGGATCTCCTGGACGACTTCGCTGACCTGGCCGCGGTCGGCGAGCAGCCGAACGAACTCCTCGGCGTACAGCGGGTTTCCGCCCGCGCGCTCGAGCAGCGCGCGCTGTGTCTCCGCCGGCAGGACCGTCTGCTCGAGGAGCGACGAGACCAGGCGGGCGGTCTCCTCCTCGGTCAGCGGAGCGAGGTTGATGCGCTGCGCATTCCTCGCGTTCCCCCCGAAGGTCGGGTGCCGCTCGTACAGCTCCGGACGGGCCGTGCAGAGAACGAGCAGAGGCACCCCATCGGACCAGTCCGCGAGGTGCTCGAGAAACGAGAGCAACGCGTCGTCGGCCCAGTGGAGGTCCTCGAACACGAGAACCGTCTGCCGCAACTCCGCCCAGGACTCGATCGCGCGGCGCCACGCGGTGAAGGACTCCTCCCGCGACGCAGGCGCGCCACCGGCCCCCACGAGCGGCCGCAGGCGTTCCTGAAGCCACGCCCGGTCGGGGACGCCGGGCGGGAGCGCCTGCCCGAGCTTGACGGCGGCCGCGTCGGTCGAGTCCGAGTCGAGGATGCCGCTCTCCGCCTTGATGATCTCGCCGAGCGCCCAGAAGGCGATCCCGTCCCCGTAGGGGAGGCAGCGGCCCTGGCGCCAGCGGACGAGACCCGGGCGATTCTCGATGTACTCGAAGAGCTCTGCGGCGAGGCGGCTCTTGCCCACGCCGGGCTCGCCCACGACCGTGACGAGCTGGCAAGACCGCTGCTGGCACGCGCGCTCGAACGTGCCGATCAACGCCGACCGCTCGAGCTCGCGGCCCACGAGGGGCGCGCCGTGCAGGCGCGTCACGTCCGACCCGAAGCGGGCCCGGGCGCGGAGCGGGCGGAAGAGCGCGATCGGCTCCGTCTTTCCCTTGACCGCAACCGGCTCGAGCTCGTCGTAGTCGAAGACCCGTTCAGTCGCCCGGTACGTCTGCGCGGAGCAGGCGATCCCGTTCACCGGCGCCGCGCCCTGCAGGCGCGACGCCGTGTTGACGACGTCGCCGGTGACGATGCCCTCGCCCTCCTCGGGCCGCGCGCCGAGCGCCACCACCGCCTCGCCCGTGTCGATGCCGATCCGCACCTGGAGCAAGAGCGCCGGGTCTTGCTCGTTCAGCTCGTCGATCGCCTCGAGGATGCGGAGCCCGGCGCGAACCGCGCGCTCGGCGTCGTCCTCGTGGGCGACGGGCGCGCCGAACACCGCCATCACCGCGTCGCCGATGAACTTCTCCACCGTACCCTCGTACCGCTCGATCTCTTGTCGCAGCCGGGCGTGGTAGGGCCGGATCCTGGCGCGGACGTCCTCGGGATCCGCCGCGTCCGAGGCGGCGGTGAAGCCGACGAGATCGCAGAAGAGCACCGTCACGACCTTGCGCTCTTCGTGCACCGAAGCGGCCGGCAGCGCGCTCACGGGTGCGGCACAGAACGGGCAGAACGGGAACTCGCCCGGAAGCTCCTTGCCGCAGGAGGGACACGTCTGCACGCGCGGGACAGTCTAGGGAGGTGCAACCTCGAGGGGCCCCTAGCGCGGCTCGGCCAGCGTGACGCCGATGCCCCTCTCTCGGGCGCGCCGGACGACCTCGTGCGCGAGCGCCACGTCCCACGGCGCGATCCCGTTCGACTTGAACACGATCACGTCGTCCTCTGCCTGCCGGCCGGGCAGCTCGCCCGCGACGATCGAGTGGAGCTCCTGCACCTCGAGCCAGTCGAGCTGCCCCGCGGCGACGGGCTCGATCAGGTCGCCCGACTCGAGCCGCGCGTCCTCGAGCGAGTCGCAGCAGACGAGCGTGGCGCGCGCGATCACCTGGGAGTCGAGCTCCCGCGCAGTGGGGACGTTCGCGCCCATCGCGCAGACGAGCGCGCCCTCCGACAGCCAGTCGCCGCGCAGGACGGGATCCTTCGACGAGGTGGCGGTGACGACGACGTCGCACGCGCCCGCCTCGGCCGGGCTCTCCGCGACCTCGGCGCCGTGGCGCTCGGCGAACGCGACGGCCCGCTCTCGTGTCCGGCTCGACACCACGACGCGCTCGATCGTCGGGACGGCGGCGCGGATCGCCGCGAGCTGCGACTCGGCCTGCCAGCCCGCGCCGATCAGGCCGAGACTCGTCGCCCCCGGGCGCGCGAGATGCTTCGCCGCAACCCCGCTGGCGGCCCCGGTCCGCACCTGGCCCAGCCGGTCGGCGGCGATCAGTGCAACGAGCGAGGCGTCCGCGAGGTCGAAGAGGCAGACGACGAACTCGACCCGGCCTTCGGCGACCGCGTAGCTCTTCACGCCCGCCACCCCGAGCCCGCGGTCGGCGGCCGCCATCACCGCGAAGGACCCCTCGTCGGTGGCGAAGCGCCGTCGCGGCAGCAGCTCGACCTGGGCAGCCGCGATCCGGCGGAAGCAGTCCTCGATCAGGGGGATCGCCTCGCCGGGGGAGACGAGCGAGGTCACGTCGTCCTCCGACAGCCAGAGCGGCATGGGAGGAGTCTAGAGTCGGGCCTGCGCGAGGCACCGGCTACACTTCGCCGTCCCGGGCGCCCGTAGCTCAGGGGATAGAGCGCTGCCCTGCGGAGGCAGAGGTCGCACGTTCGAATCGTGCCGGGCGCATGTCGCCGCGGCTCGAGGTCAGACGGTCTCGCCGAGCGGCCAGGCGCTCCGCCCGTCCGCGAGCTCGAGCTTCGAGCCCGCAGGGATCTCCCGCCGGACGTAGGCGAGCGCCACGATCCCCCGCTCGGCGTCCCGCGCGGCGCTCGTGATGCGTCCCACGGCCTTCCCCTCGTGCACGAGCTCGGCGTCGTACTCGGGCAGTCGGGCGCCGTCGAGCGCGACGACGCGGAGCCCCCGGTTCGGGTGTCCGCGGAAGTGGAGCCGCGCCACCGGCTCCTGGCCCGGGTAGCACCCCTTCGTGAAGCTGATCGCCCGCTGCTCGAGCCCGGCCTCGGCGGGCATCACGCGGTCGTCGAGCTCCCGCCCGAGCCGCGGCGTGCGCGCGAGGATCCGCAGCCGCTCGAGCTCCTCCTCCCCGATCGCGTCGGCGCCTGCAGGCGGCTCCGCGTCGACGAGCTCGACCGCGGGGACGCCGTAGTCGAGGTTCGGCACGGCGAGCTCGTATGCGTCGAGCTCCTCTGTCCCGAGCACGACGACGGAGCGGTGCTCCTCGAGCGCGATCTCGCATTTCGCCGCGAACCGGGCGCGAAGCAGCTCCCGCGCGAGGCGCTCGCCGGCCTCGGGCTCCGTGAGGAGGAGGAACGCGTCGTCGGCTCGGCGCCAGACGACCATCGGCGCGACGATCCTCGCCTTCGGCGTCAGGAGCAGGGCCTCACACGCGGCGCCCACGGGAAGCGCCTCGACCTCGTTCGAGACCATGCGGTTCAGGTAGGCGGCCGCCTCCGGGCCCGCGACGGAGACATAGGCCCTGGGCCGCGGTGCGGCCTGTAACGTCGTCACGGCCATCGAGACGAGGGTAGCGGGCATGTTCAGGAGCAGAGCGGAGCGAAGGGTGGCCGAGGCGGGGTACGACCCTGCCCGGCTCCCGCCCGGGCAGTACCTCACCGAGAAGTGGCCCGTCCTCCACGCCGGCGACGTGCCGCACTATCCGGCCGACCTCGCGGGCTGGGACTTCCGGGTGTACGGAGACGTGGAGGAGCCGCTCACCCTCGGGTGGGAGGAGCTCGACGCGCTCCCGAAGGAGACGGTCGTCCAGGACATCCACTGCGTCACCCGCTGGAGCCGCTTCGACGCGGAGCTCACCGGAGTGCCGTGGGCGACGCTCCGCGAGCGCGTCTCGCCGCTTCCTTCGGCGCGCTACGCGATCGCCCACGCCGAGGCGGGCTACACCGCGAACGTCCCCGCGTCGGCCCTCGACCTCGAGGGCGCCCTGCTCGTCACGCACGCCGACGGCGCGCCGCTCACACCCGAGCACGGCTGGCCGCTCCGGCTCGTCGTCCCGGAGCGCTATTTCTGGAAGAGCGCGAAGTGGCTGCGGGCGATCGAGCTCCGCGCGGCCGACGCGCCGGGCTTCTGGGAGCGCTACGGCTACCACAACGACGCGGATCCCTGGCAAGAGGAGCGGTACGCGTTCTGAAGAGGCGAGGCCAAGCGGGTTCCGGCCGCGGAGCAGGCCGCTTCAGGGGTTACCCGCCGCAGGCGGGGGATTCGTTCCTGCGGATCCCCGCTTCCCGACAAGAAAATTGAGACGGCCGCTTGGGGGAGCGGCCGCCTCGGTGGTACTGGGGAGGGTGGGTACTGTGTGATTCGGCGCCCAGCCCGGAACCCTTGCTCCCTCGATCGAGGGATTCGATCGAAGGATTCCGCGGCCCGCGTCAGTCGCGTTCCAGGTGCTCGCGGAGCTCGTCGGCGAGCGCGTTGACGCTCGAGCCGTCGCGGGGGGCGAGGAAGATCGTGTTGTCGCCCGCGATGGTGCCGGCGATGCCCGCATGGCGCCCCTCGTCGATCGCCTGCGCGAGCGCGCTCGCGTAGCCCGAGGGCGTCGTCACGACGACGAGCGGGCCTGCGCGCTCGACCGAGACCGCGTAGCGGCGCAGCGCGACACCGATCGCGTGACGCCGGTCTGCGTCGTCGGCCCCCGGCGCCGCGTAGACGAGCCTCCCGGAGGGCGCGCGTACCTTGACGAGGCCGAGGTCGTGCACGTCGCGCGACACCGTCGTCTGGACCACGTCGTGCCCTTCCTCCCGCAGGGCCTCGACGAGCGCCGACTGCGTCGAGATCGCACGCTCCCGAACGAGCCGGAGGATCGCCTGCTGCCTGATGCGGTTCGTGCTCACGCGAGCACGCCGGCAAGAATCTCGAGCGCGTGGTCGACCTCCGCCTCGCTCACCACGAGCGGGGGAAGAAGACGAAGGACGCCCGGCGCCGGCCCGGCGGTCAGGACGAGCAGGCCCGCGTCGCGGCAGGCCCCGACGACCGGACCGACCTCCCGGTCGAGGACGGCCGCGACCATCAGCCCGCGCCCGCGCACGTCCTCGACCGCGGGGAGCGCGGAGAGCCCGGCGCGGAGCTGGGCGCCACGCGCGACGACGTTCTCGAGAAGCGCGTCGTCGACGGCGCCCACGACCGCGCACGCCGCTGCGCACGCGACGGGGTTGCCGCCGAACGTCGCGCCGTGGTCGCCGGGCCCGATCGCCTCTGCGGCGTCGCCCCGGACGAGGAGCGCACCGATCGGTAGGCCGTTGCCGAGGCTCTTCGCGAGCGTCACGAGGTCCGGCTCGAGGCCGAGCTGCTCGTACGCGAAGAACGTCCCGGTGCGACCGACGCCGGTCTGCACCTCGTCGAGCCAGAGCAGCGCGCCGACCTCCCGGGCGATCTCCCCCGCCGCGTGGACGAAGCCCTCGTCGAGCGGGACGACGCCGCCCTCGCCGAGCACGGGCTCGAGCACGATCGCGGCGACGTCGCCGCCCGGCGACACGGCAGCCTCGAGCGACTCGACGTCGTTCGCGCGGGCGAAAGCGACGCCCGGGACGAGCGGGCCGAAGCCCTCCCATTTCGCAGGCTGCCCCGTGACCGAGAGCGCGCCGAGCGTCCTGCCGTGGAAGCTGTCCTCGAGGGCGACGAGCCGCGTCCGGCCGGTTGCCTTCCGCGCGACCTTGAGCGCAGCCTCGTTCGCCTCCGCGCCCGAGCTGCAGAAGAACGCCTGTGCGCCGCCCGCCTTGTCGGAGAGGAGCTCCGCGAGCGCGAGCATCGGCTCGGTCCAGTAGAGATTCGACGCATGCCACAGCGCATCGAGCTGTGCGTGCGCGGCGGCCGTGACGGCCGGGTGCCGATGACCGAGCCCCGTAACGGCGATGCCGGCGCCGAAATCGAGGTAGACGCGGCCCTCGTCGTCCCAGACGCGACACCCCTCGCCGCGCACGATCGTCAGGTCCGCGCGCGCGTAGGTGGGAAGGAGCGCGCGGCGGTCGGGCTCTTGTGACACTGGGTTGCGAGCGCCGTCTTCTGGCAGCGTACCCCGGACGTCGGCTCCCGCACCGAGGCCGCTCACGCAGGAACCTCGGTAGCGCCGATCGTCGCCTGCACGCCGCCGCGCGCGGCACGCACCGCTGCGACGAGCTTCGGGACGATGCCGCCGTCGAACGCACCCGCGTCGAGTGCGGCCTCGGCCTCGTCTGCGGGCAGCACCCGCGCAAGCGCGCCCTCGACGAGAACGCCGGGGACGTCGCTGACGAAGAGGATCCGCCCGGCGCCGAGGCCGACCGCGAGGGCGGCTGCGGCCTCGTCCGCGTTCACGTTGAGCGGCCCCTCGGCGAGCGGCGAGACGACCGGCACGCGGCCTGCCTCGAGGGACGCGCGGATCGCCGCCGGCGCGCACGGCTCCGGCTCCCCGACCAGCCCGAGCGCCGCTACGCGACGCGCGCGGAGGCCGATCTTCTCTCCCCGAAGCGACTGCGCAGTCGGCCCGATCGCGGCGCAGACCTCGCGGTTGACCGCCTCGAAGGAGGCCCGGACGACCTCGAGCACCTCGGGCGTCGTGACGCGCCGGCCCCGGACGAAGACCGGCTCGATCCCCCGTCGCGTCATCTCCTCCGTGATCTGCGGCCCCGCCCCGTGCACGACGACCACGGGACCTCCGATCCGCGCGAGCACGTCACGCACCGCGTCCGCGGCGACGCGGCCGCCGAGCTTGAGCACGATGAGGCCGCTCACGTCGTGTACTCCGCGTTGAGCCGCACGTAGTCGTAGGAGAGGTCGGAGGCGAGGTAGGCGCACGATCCGTCTCCGAGGCCGAGGTCGAGCTCGATCCGCGCGTCGGCGCCCTCGAGCGTCGGCACGAGCCCGGTCGGGGCGCCGCCGTCGAACACGGCGGTGCCGTCGAACGAGACGCGGAGCCTGTCGGGGTCGAGCTGCGCGAAGCCTCCGTTCCACGGCGCCGAGCCGGCCGCGGCGAGCACGCGCCCCCAGTTCGGGTCATGGCCGAAGGCGGCCGTCTTCACGAGCGGCGAGGTGGCCACCCGCAGCGCAATCGCCCGTGCCTCGTCGTCCGACGACGCGCTCCGCACGACGATCTCGAGGACGACGGTCGCCCCCTCGCCGTCCGCGACGATCTGGCGGGCGAGGTCGGCGCAGACCTGCTCGAGCGCGGCCGCGAAGGCTCCGTCGGCGCCGTGGTCGCGCGCGTCGTCGGCTCGGCGGGCGAGCAGGACGACGGCGTCGTTCGTGGAGCAGTCGCCGTCGACCGAGATGCGGTTGAACGTCTGCTCGACCGCCGGCCGGAGGAAGGCGGCGGGCTCGCCGGGCGCGAGCGCGTAGTCGGTCGTGACGACCGCGAGCATCGTCGCGAGACGCGGGTGGATCATCCCCGCGCCCTTCGCCATGCCGCCGACCGTGAAGCGCTCGCCCGCTGCGACCGCGGTCTTCGCCCCTGCGTCGGTCGTGAGGATCGCGGTGGCCGCCGCGTGGCCGCCGTCGGGGGAGAGCGCGACGGCGGCCTCGTCGACGCCTGCGAGGAGCTTCGACATGGGCAGCCGCGGGCCGATCACGCCGGTTGAGAGCACCAGCACCTCCTCGGGCTCGAGGCCGAGCCGCGCGGCGGCGTGCGCCGCCGTCCGCGCCGCGTCCTCCTCGCCGCCGGGGCCGGTTGCGGCGTTCGCGACGCCGGCGTTCACGACGAGCGCCTGCGGCTCCGTGGCGTCGAGGTGGCGCCGGGACACCGTTACCGGCGCTGCCTGGACGCGGTTCGTCGTCCACATCGCCGAGCCGACGGCGGGGACGAGCGCGCGGACGACCGCGACGTCGGGCTTGCCGGAGGGCCGGATGCCCGCGCTCACGCCGGCGGCGGCGAACCCCGGCGCGGCCGTGACGGACATCAGACGAGGACGCCTTCGAGCCGTAGGCCGACGGTCTCGGCGAAGCCGAAGAGGAGGTTGAGGTTCTGTACGGCCTGCCCGGCCGCGCCCTTGCCGAGGTTGTCGAGCGCGCAGATGACGATCGTGCGGTCGGTGTGGCGGTCCTCGAACACGCCGAGCTCCGCGCCGTCTGTGTGCTGGACGCGCGAGAGCTCTGGCGCGACCCCCTCCGGGAGGACGCGCACGACGTGGCTCGAGGCGTAGTGCTCCTCGAGCAGCGCCCGGAGGTCGGGGCCGGTCGAGCGCACATTGCACGTCGCGAGCAGGCCGCGCCGCACCGGCAGGAGGTGGGGTGTCAAGGAGACGGGGAACCCGAGCGCCTGAGCGATCTCGGGGACGTGCTGGTGCGCGCCGACGCGGTACGGGGAGACGTTCTCGAGCACGAAGCCGGCGTGGGTGGAGGCCTTCAGCCCACGCCCGGCGCCGGTCATGCCCGACATCGCGTCGACGACGACGGAGTCCCCGTCGATCGCATCGGCGAGCGGCCCGAGTGCGAGCAGGACGGCGGTCGCGTAGCACCCGGGGTTCGCCACGAGCCTCCCCTCCGGCGGCGAGAGCTCGGGCAGCCCGTAGGACCACTCGCCGAGGCGCCCCGGCGACGGGTGGGCGAACCCGTACCACTCGTCGTACTGCGCGGCGTCGTGGAGCCTGTGGGCGCCGGAGAGGTCGATCACGACGCCCCGGGAAGGCAGGGCGGCCGAGGCAGCCTCCTCGTGCGGGAGGCAGAGGATCGTCACGTCGGCCTCGCACGCGAGAGCCGCCGCGTTCGTGATCAGCCGCGGGACGCGCTTCCCGCCGTTGCGGTTGAGGCGGGGATCAAGCGCGGTTGCGTCCTGTCCCGCGAGCGAATCGGAGCCGACGGCGTACAGCTCGAGCTCGGGATGCCCGAGCACGCGGTCAAGGGCCTCCTGGCCCGTGTACCCGGCCGCACCGACGAGACTGACGTAAGGCACCTGCATAGTATGCACAAAGTTCTGGAATAACGGTCAGGCGGACGCGCTCCGGCGATTCTCTTGCGGCTCCTCCGCGACGAGGAGGGCGCGCGGAACGAGGCGACCGAAGCGGCCGAGGGCCTCGTCGAGCCGTTCGAGGAGGGTGGCCGCACGCGCCGAGCCGGTTGCCCGCACGTGCCGCTCGAGCAGCGCCGCCAGACGCTCCCTGTCGCCTCGCTCCAGCGGCACGAGCTCGACGAGCTCGCCGTTCACGAGCCGTTCGTCCGGGTCGAGAAGGAACGCCTCGCCCCCGGTCATACCTGCGCCCAGGTTGCGCCCGTGGGTTCCGAGGACAACGACCGTCCCGCGCGTCATGTACTCGCACGCGTGGTCGCCGACTCCCTCGACGACAGCCACCGCGCCCGAGTTCCGCACCGCGAAGCGCTCGCCGGCGGCGCCCGCGCAGAAGAGCTCGCCTCCCGTCGCGCCGTAGAGCACCGTATTGCCGACGAGGCACGGGTCGCCCGCATCGCCCTCGGGCGGCGAAATCGCGATGCGACCGCCCGACATCGCCTTGCCCACGTAGTCGTTCGCCTCGCCGACGAGCCTGAGCTCGACGCCTGCGGTGAGGAACGCGCCGAAGCTCTGGCCCGCGGCGCCCTCGAAGCGCGCCCGGACGCGGCCGGCCGGGCGGCCCGAGCCGACTGCGCGCGCGATCGCCCCGCCCAGCCGGGCGCCGATCGCGCGGTCGCCGTTGCGGATCTCGAACGCGGGCTCGACGAGCCGTGCGCCGCTGATCGCCGCCTTGCCCTGCGCGTGGAGGAGCGCGCCGAGCCGGTCGCGCTCGTCCGGGACGACGTCCCCGACGTAGCGCGCCGAGCCGGCACCCGCCCGGGCGAGCAGGCGCCGCAGGTCGAGAGCGTCGGCGGACGGGTCGCCCGTCCGCCGCTGGCGGAGGAGGTCGGTCCGCCCGACGGCCTCGTCGAGCGTGCGTAGGCCGAGGCTCGCGAGCAGGCGGCGGACCTGCAGCGCGACGAAGCGGAGGTACGCCTCGACCATCTCGGGGGTGCCCGCGAACTTCTCCCGCAGCTCCGGGCGCTGGCTCGCGATTCCCACCGGGCAGGTGTCGAGGTGGCAGGAGCGCACCATCAGGCAGCCCTCGGCGAGAAGGAGCGCCGTGCCGAACGAGAACTCGTCGGCGCCGAGCAGCGCCGCGACGACGACGTCGCGCCCGGTCTTGAAGCCGCCGTCGACGCGGACGCGCACGCGACCCCTGAGGCCGTTCGCGACGAGCGCCTGCTGCGTCTCGGCGAGGCCGAGCTCCCACGGCGCGCCGGCGTGCTTGATCGACGGCAGCGGGCTCGCGCCCGTGCCGCCGTCGGCGCCCGCGACGTGGACGATGTCCGCGCGCGCCTTCGCGACGCCCGCCGCGATCACGCCGACCCCGGCGGACGCGACGAGCTTCACCGAGACGTCCGCCTCGGGGTTGACCTCCTTGAGGTCGAACACGAGCTGCGCGAGGTCTTCGATCGAGTACACGTCGTGGTGCGGCGGCGGCGAGATCAGCGCGACGCCGGGCGAGGTGCCGCGCAGCCGCGCGATGTCCTCGGTCACCTTGTGCGCCGGGATCTGTCCGCCCTCGCCCGGCTTGGAGCCCTGCGCGACCTTGATCTGCAGCTCCTCGGCCGAGACCGCGTACTCGGCGGTCACGCCGAAGCGGCCCGACGCGACCTGCTTGATCTTCGAGTTGCGCTCGTCGCGGTACCGGGCGGGATCCTCGCCGCCCTCGCCCGAGTTCGAGCGCGCGCCGAGGCGGTTCAGCGCGATCGCGATGGTCTCGTGCGCCTCCGCGGAGAGCGCGCCGTGTGACATCGCGCCGCCCGAGAAGCGCCGCACGATCGAGTCGACGGGCTCGACCTCGTCGAGCGGCACCGGCGCGCGCGCCGGGACGAGCTCGAGCAGGTCGCGCGGCTCGAGCGGCGGTCGTTCCTCGACGAGCCGGGCGAAACGGTCGTACTCCTCCAGGCGGTCGCCGCGGACGGCGCGGATCAGCGCGTGGGCGGCCTTGACACTCTCCTGCAGGCCGTCGACGACGTCGGGGTCGGTCGCGTGCGGCTCGCCGCCCTTGCGGAACTTGTAGAAGCCCGGGTTCTCGAGCGCCGGCTTCTCGGTCTCGCTCGCCGCCAGCCGGTCGAGCGCGTCGCGCTCGAGCCGCTCGAGCCCGACGCCGCCGATCGCCGACGGTGTCCCGCCGAAGAAGCGCCGGCAGAGCCGGCGGTCGAGGCCGATCGCCTCGAACAGCCGTGCGCCGCGGTAGCTCGCGACGTCGGAGATGCCCGCCTTCGACATGACCTTGAGCACGCCGTGCTCGAGCGCCTGGAGAAGCCGCCTCTGTGCTTCTTCCGGCGAGGGCCGGTCGCCCCCGACCTTGTCCGTCGCGGCGAGGCGCGCGACGGTCTCGAGCGCGAGCCGGGGGCACACGACGTCTGCCCCGTAGCCGACGAGGGTCGCGACCATGTGCGTGTCGCGCGCCTCGTCGCTCGCGACGAGCAGCGAGCAGGCCGTGCGTAGGCCGCGCTCCACGAGCCGCCCGTGGGCCGCCGCGACGGCGAGGAGCGACGGGATGGGCGCCCGGCCGCCTCCGGCGGCGGCGTCGACGAGGCAGACGGCGGTAGCGCCCGCGGCGGCGAGGTCCGCGCAGGCATCGGCGACGCGCTCGACCGAGGGGCCGAGCCCCTCCTCTTCGGTGAACGTCGCGTCGACGTCCGCGGGCCCGAGCGCAGCGAGCCCATCCGGCGTGACGAGGAACGACGGGAGTGCGACGAGCGGCCGGAGCGGTCCGTCCGCATCGAGCGGCGCCCGCGGGCCGACGAGTGTCGCAACGGACATCACGGCGCGCTCGCGCTCGTGGTCGATCGCGGGATTCGTGACCTGGGCGAAGCGCTGCCGGAAGTACGACGCGAGCGGCCGCGCCCGGCCCGCGAGCGGCGCGATCGGCGCGTCGTCGCCCATCGAGTAGACAGGGTCCTTGCCCGACTGCGCGATCGGTCGGAGCATGAGGCTCAGCTCCTCGCGCGTGTACCCGTGGAGCACGTGGCGGGGGCCGAGGTCGCCCTCGGGCGACTCGACGGGCCCGCCCTGGGCTCCGAAGCCGAGCGACTCGTCCACCCAGCGCGCATACGGGCGGGACGCTGCGAGCGCACGCGTCAGCTCGCCGTCGAACAGGACCCCGCGCTCCGGGTCGACCGAGAAAAGCTGACCCGGCGCGAGCCGCGCGCGACGCACGGCGACGCCCTCGGGCAGCGGCACCGCACCCGCCTCGGACGCGACCGTGACGAGCCCGTCGCCGCACACGGCGATGCGCAGCGGCCGGAGGCCGTTCCGGTCGAGCTTCGCGCCGCAGATGATCCCGTCCGTGAACACGAGCCCCGCCGGCCCGTCCCACGGCTCGGAGAGCATCGCGTGGTAGCGGCGCATCGCGCGCTCCGCGTCGTCGACGCGCGGGTCGTTCTGCCAGGCGGGCGGGACGAGCCGCGCGAGCGCCTCGCGGACCTCGACCCCGGAGCGCACGAGCAGCTCGACCGCGTTGTCGAGCAGGGCGGAGTCGGAGCCGGACGCGTCGAGGGCAGGCGCGAGCGCGGGATCGAGCCCGGCGGCCCGCTCGCGCGCCTCCATCCAGGCGACGTTGCCCTCGATCGTGTTGATCTCGCCGTTGTGGCACAGGAGCCGGAACGGCTGCGCGCGCTCCCAACTCGGCTCGGTGTTCGTCGAGAAGCGCTGGTGGAAGATCGCCCACGCCGCGGCCCAGGCCGGCTCGCGCAGGTCGGGGTAGAAGCTCGCGAGCTGGGTCGCGGCGCACAGCGCCTTGTAGGTCACCGACCGGAACGAGAGCGACGCGACGTAGACGCCGTCGACCGCCTCCGCCCGCCGCCGCGCCCGGTACGCGCGACGCTCCGCGTCGGGCTCGGCGCACGGCGCGAGCAGGAGCTGCGCGATCCGCGGCATCGAGGCGGCCGCGGTCGAGCCGAGGGCGTTGACGTCGTGCGGCACGTCGCGCCACCCGGCGGGCTCGAGCCCTTCCGCGCGACAGGCTTCCTCGACGACGCCGCGGAGCCACGGCTCGCGCAGGAAGCACATCCCGATCCCGGCGCCTTCGACCCCCGTAACCGCGGGGTGCAGGGGCAGGAGCAGCCCTGCGCCGTCGCCCGTGACGCCGTCCGCCGCCCAGGCGCCGCGGTGCGCGACCGCGGCGAGCCCCGCGAGCGCCCGGTCGAGCAGCTCGCGCGACGCACGCCCGCGCGCGTCCGCGACGAGGCCGATGCCGCAGGCGTCGCGCTCTCGGGTGGGATCGTGGAGTGGGCTGGCCACGGGGTGGAACCGCCTTTCGGGTCGGTCGGCGGGGACGATCGGAACGGGCTTCCCGCCGGGGCTGGTGTGCGCTAGCGGGCGGAGGCGGGAGGAAGTCGCCGGCTAGCGCCGAGGCGGCGCGACGATTGCAAACGGGCGAATCCGCCCGCCCGGCTTGCCGGCGGTCGGCTTCGCGAAGATCGTCGCTGCCCGTACCATCGATGATCGATGGTAATGCCTTGGCCGGCCGACGGCAAATCGGAGAGTCCAGGTCCGGACTGGACCGTCGGCGGGACGTCTGGTCGGTTGGGGTGTTGACAGGGCCGCCCCGCGACAGGCACTCTGCGACGACGATGATGCTCTGCCACGCCGTATCCGTACGCCTTCTCGTACCGCGCCCCGCGGTGGCGATCGGCGGCGGCATCGAGCTCATCGGGATTCTCCCCGTCTAGGGGAGATCGACGCTCACGCGCCCCCGACGGCGCACACGCCGACCGAGACCACACCAGAGGTGCGTCCCAGGGTCGCACCGAGCGAGAGGAGCTTTCCCCGATGACCGTCAGCCCTTCGACCCCCCAACCGAGATGAGCACCCAGAGCCGGTACGTCGTCGCCTGCCTCGCAGGCCACGGCATCGGCCCCGAGGTCACGGCCGCGGCGAGCCGCGCGCTCGCGCGCCTCGGCCGCGAGCACGGCTTCCACGTCGAGGAGCTGCACCCCCCGTTCGACACCGAGGCGCTGACCCGCTCGGGGCACCTCCTACCGTCCGTCACCCGCGACGCGACCGCGACCGCCGACGCGGTGCTCGTCGCCGGCGACTCGGCCCCTGCCCTTGCGGGCGTCAAGGCCGCGCTCGACCTGCGCGCGAGCGTCACCCGGGTGCTCGACGACGACGGCGAGGCGGTCGCCTTCGCGCCCCTCGACGACGGCGCGGCCGACTGGACGCTCGAGCGGGCGCTCGAGACCGCCCGGGCCCGCTCCGGGAGGCTCATGTCCGTCGGCGTCTCGCCCGGCTGGACGGCGCGCGTCGAGCGGCACGCCGATCGTCATCCCGGCGTGGAGCTCGAGCATGTCCCCCTGCTCGAGGCACTGCACCGGCTCGGCGCCGGCTCGGCCGGCGTCGTCGTCGCGGAGGGCGTGCTCGGCGACACCGTCGCGGCCGCGCCCGCGCTCGGCGGGCGCCGCAGGCTCGTCGCCACGGGCTGGCTTTCGCCGGACGGCCCCGGGCTGTTCGCCCCGGTCGGCTCGACGACGAGCGACCATGCGGGCCAGGGGGTCGCAGACCCGAGCCCGATGCTCCTCGCGACGGCGCTGATGCTCTCGGAGGGCCTCGGTCGCGCGTCGGCCGGTCAGGCGCTCGAGGAGAGCCTGGCCGCAGCGCTCCGCGGGCCACGCCGGCCCGTCGAGGTGGCCGAGCCGGGCGTCGCGGCGACCACCCGCGAGTTCGTCGACGCCGTGCTCGGGCTGTTGCCGAGCGCGCGCCGCGACACCGAGTTCGCGCTGGGAGTCGGGCCGTGAAGATGACGGGCGGCGACGCGATCCTCCGCGCCCTCGAGGCAGAGGGCGTCGAGGTGATGTTCGGCATCCCCGGCGGCGCGATCATGCCGACGTACGACGCGATGGCGCGCGGCACGACCGTCCGCCACGTCCTCGCCCGTCACGAGCAAGGCGCCGGGCACATGGCGCAGGGCTACGCCCGCGCATCGGGGCGCGTCGGCGTCGCCATCGCGACGTCGGGCCCGGGCGCGACGAACCTCGTCACGCCGATCGCCGACGCCTGGATGGACTCGACGCCGCTCGTCTGCATCACCGGCCAGGTGCGCTCGACCCTGATCGGCACCGACGCCTTCCAGGAGTGCGACATCACCGGGATCACGATGCCGATCGTCAAGCACTCCTGGCTCGTCCAGGACGCGCGCGAGATTCCGTCCGTGCTGCGCGCCGCGTTCCACGTCGCGCGCACGGGACGCTGCGGGCCGGTGCTCGTCGACGTCCCGCGGGACGTGCAGGAGGCGGTCGCCGACGTGACCTTCCCCGCGGAGCTCGACCTGCCGGGCTGGCGTCCGCCCACGAAGGTGCATCCGCTCCAGATCCGCGAGGCCGCCCGCGCGATCGCGTTCGCGCGAAAGCCCGTCCTCTACGTCGGCGGCGGGACGCTGAACGGCAACGCCTGCGCCGAGCTGCTGCAGCTCGCCGAGGCAGGGTCGCTCCCCGTCGTCACGACGCTGATGGGGAAGAGCGCGTTCCCCGAGGACCACGAGCTTCATTTCGGCTGGCCCGGAATGCACGGGCCCAAATGGTCGAACCTCGCGCTCAACACGTGCGACGTGCTCGTCGCGGTCGGCGCGCGCTTCGACGACCGCGTCACGGGGAAGCTCTCGGCGTTCGCGCCGGGCGCGACCGTCGTGCACCTCGACGTCGACGCCGCGGAGATCTCGAAGCTGCGCGAGGCCGACATCCCCGTCGTCGGCGCGCTCGCGACCGCGGTCGGCGAGCTCGCGCGCGAGGTGGAGCGCCACCGGGCGGACGGGGTGCCCGCGCCCGAGGCGTGGCTCGACCAGATCCGCGACTGGCGCGAGGAGTTCCCGCTCCGCTACGACGCGGGGGGCCGGTGGCTCAAGCCCCAGACCGTCGTCGAGACGCTCCAGCGGCTCACCGCGGGCAAGGACGTGATCGTCACGACGGGCGTCGGGCAGCACCAGATGTGGGCGATGCAATACGTCACGAGCGTCCGGCCGAGGAGCTTCATCACGTCGGGCGGGCTCGGGACGATGGGCTACGGGATCCCGGCCGCGATCGGCGCGAAGGCCGCCCGGCCCGAGGCGACGGTCGTCTGCGTCGACGGCGACGGCTGCTTCCAGATGACCGCCCAGGAGCTCGCGACGGCAGCCGTCGAGAACCTGCCCATCGTCGTCGTCCTCGTGAACAACGGCTACCTCGGCATGGTCACGCAGTGGCAGGACATGTTCTACGACGGGCGCCGCTCGCACGTCGACCTCACGACGAGCGTCCCGAGCTACGCGAAGCTCGCCGAGGCGTACGGCGGCGTCGGGATGGTCGTCACCGACGAGGCCGAGCTCGAGCCCGCCCTCGAGGAGGCGCTCCGGCTCGGGCGGACGGTCGTCGTCGACTGCCGCGTCGACCCGGCCGAGCAGTGCTTCCCGATGATCCCGACCGGCGCCGCCGCGCTCGACATGATCGAGTACACCGACACGGAGAGGAGCGTGGCTTGACCTGTTTCGCTCATCCCTGGGTTTCCCGGGGCGGCGCTCGCAAAGGGCGCAAGCCGCGAGCCTGCAGCGAGCGTCGTCAGGCTCGGGCGGAGGCCGGCTCCGCCGGCCGTAGTCCGGGCCGGTCGGGGAGGCGAGGGGCGTGAAGCACACACTCAGCGTCACCGTCCAGGACAAGCCGGGCGCGCTCACGCGGATCACCACGATGTTCGCGCGGCGCGGCTTCAACATCGAGTCGCTCGCGGTCGGGCCGACCGAGCGCCCCGGCGTCAGCTGCATCACCCTCCGCGTCGACTGCACGCAGCACTCGCTCGAGCAGATCGAGAAGCAGATCCACAAGCTCGTCGACGTCCTCAGGGTCACCGAGCTCGTCGGGGGCGAGGCCGTGGAGCGCGAGCTGATGCTCGTCAAGGTCGCCGTGCCGCCGGAGCGGCGCGCAGAGCTCGTCACCACCGCCGAGGCGCTCGGCGGCCGCCTGCTCGACGTCGGCGGCGACGCCGTCGTGCTCGAGCTCGTGGCGACGCCCGAGGAGGTGGACTCGTTCCACGAGCTCTGCCGGCCGTATGGTGTGACCGACCTCGTGCGCACCGGCCGCGTGGGGGTGCCGCGCGCCTCCGCGCGGCGGCGCTCCCCGCGCCGGCTCGCCGCGATCAACTGACCGACTTCCCCGATCCCCACGAGCGAAAGGAACCCCGATGGCGACGATCCTCCGCGACGGCGACCTCTCCCTTCTCGACGGCACGGTGGCCGTGGTGGGCTACGGCAGCCAGGGCCACGCGCACGCGCTCAACCTGCACGACTCCGGCGTGCGCGTCGTCGTCGGTCTCCGCGAGGGCTCGTCCTCCTGGGCCGAGGCCGAGGAGGCCGGGCTCGAGGTGCGCACCATTTCCGAGGCGGTGCGCGGCGCGCAGCTCGTCTCGCTGCTCCTGCCCGATCAGTTCCAGCCGCAGGTCTTCACCGAGGCCGTCGAGCCGGCCCTCGAGCCGGACGCCGCGATCCTCTTCGCGCACGGCTTCAACGTGCTCTACGGCCGGATCGCCCCCGCGGCCGGCCACGACGTCGTGATGGTCGCGCCGAAGGGCCCCGGCCACGTCGTCCGCCGGCTCTTCACCGAGGGGCTCGGCACACCCGCGCTGATCGCGGTCGAGCAGGACGCGTCGGGACGCGCCCGCGACCTCGCCCTCGCGTACGCAGTCGGGATCGGCGCCGGGCGCGCGGGGATCCTCGAGACGACGTTCCGCGAGGAGACCGAGACCGACCTCTTCGGCGAGCAGGCCGTCCTCTGCGGCGGCGTGACCGAGCTGATCAAGGCGGGGTTCGACACGCTCGTCGCGGCGGGGTATCAGCCCGAGGTCGCGTACTACGAGTGCCTGCACGAGCTGAAGCTGATCGTCGACCTCATCTGGGAGGGCGGCCTCCAGCACATGCGCTGGTCGATCTCGGACACGGCGGAGTTCGGCGACTACCTCAGCGGGCCGCGCGTGATCGACGAGCACGTGCGCGGGCAGATGCAGGAGATCCTCGCCGAGATCCGCTCCGGCGCCTTCGCGAAGACGTGGATCGCGGACATGGAGAACGGCGAGCAGGAGCTGCGCCGCCGGCGCGCGGATGCGGAGGGCAGCCGGATCGAGGCCGTCGGAGAGGAGCTGCGCTCGCTGATGCGCCGCGAGGACGCGAGTGCCGTCCGTTGACGTTCCCGTAGCCCTCCTCGGCTACGGGACGGTCGGCGCCGCCGTCCACCGCCTGCTCGAGGAGCAGGGCGGCGAGATCGAGCGGGCGACCGGGCACCGCCTGCGCGTCGTCCGCGCGCTCGTCCGCGACCCCGGCAAAGAACGGGGCTTCGAGCCCGCGCCCGGCGTGCTGACGACCGACCCGGCCGACGTGCTCGGCGACGCGTCGCTCGCCCTCGTCGCGGAGGTGATGGGCGGCGTCGAGCCGGCCGGGTCGCACGTCCTCGAGCTGCTCGGCTCGGGGCGCTCCGTCGTCACCGCGAACAAGCAGCTCGTCGCGCGCCGCGGAGCGGAGCTCTTCGCTGCGGCCGCCTCTTCCGGGGCCCAGCTCCGCTTCGAGGCGTCCGTGTGTGCTGCGATCCCGGTGATCAAGGTGCTGCGCGAGTCGCTCGTCTCGACGAACGTCCACCGCGTCGTCGGGATCGTGAACGGGACGACGAACTTCGTCCTCTCGGCGATGGGCGAGGGCCGCACGTACGAGGAGGCCCTCGCGGAGGCGCAGCAGCTCGGCTACGCCGAGGCAGACCCGACCGACGACGTCGGCGGCGGCGACGCGGCGGCGAAGCTCGCGATCCTCGCGACGGTCGCGTTCGGGTCGCGGGTGCCGCTCGAGTGGGTCGCGGTCGAGGGGATCGAGGGCGTCACCCAGGAGCACGTGCAGGCGGCGCGCGCCCTCGACATGAAGGTGAAGCTCCTCGCCCGCGCGACGCTCGCCGACGGCCGTGTCGACGCGCGGGTCGGCCCGGCGTTCGTCGACGTCCACCACCCGCTCGCCGCCGTCGAGGGACCGTTCAACGCCGTGATGCTGCAGGGCGACGCGATCCGGGAGATCACGCTCGAGGGGCCCGGGGCGGGCGGCATCGAGACGGCGAGCGCGGTCGTCGCGGACCTCGTCTCGATCGTCGGCACGAGCGGTACGGGGTTCCTCCAGGACGACCCGGTGTGGCGCGAGCTCGAGCGGCTGCCGCCCGGCGAGCTCGCCTCGCCGTGGTATCTCAGGCTGACCGTCGACGACCGGGCCGGGGTGCTCGAGCGGCTTGCGCACGAGCTCGCCGCGGAGGGCGTGTCGGTCGCCCGCCTCGTCCAGCAGCCGGTCGACGGGCACGCGAACCTCCACGTCGTCACGCACGAGGCGGCCGCCGGGCGGGTCGAGCGGGCCCTCGCGGCGATCCGCGCGCTCCCCGAGTCGCGGGGCGACGCGACCGCGATCCCGGTCGTGTCCGAGCGCGGCGTGGAGGAGCTGGGCTGGGCTTGACACGTCCGGTTTCGCCGGAATCGTCTAGAAGTGCTCCATGACGCTCGCGCTGATCGACCGCTTCCGCGACCGGTTGCCGGTCTCCGGGGCGACCCCTGTGGTCTCCCTGGGCGAGGGGTCGACGCCGTTGCTCCCCGCGCCGAGGCTCGCGCGAGCCGCAGGCTTGCGGGAGCTCTGGCTCAAGTGGGAGGCGTCGAACCCGACGGGCTCGTACAAGGACCGCGGCATGACCGTCGCCGTCTCGAAGGCGCTCGAGCGGGACGCGGAGGCCGTGCTCTGCGCCTCCACGGGGAACACCGCCGGAAGCGCAGCGGCATACGCCGCGCGCGCCGGCCTGCCCGCGCTCGTCCTCACGCCGGAAGGGGCGGTCTCCGGGGCGAAGCTCGGGCAGACCCGCATGCTCGGTGCGACGGTGCTGGAGATCCAGGGGAGCTTCGACGACGCGCTCCGCGCCGCGCAGGAGCTCGCCGACCGCGGCAGCCACGTCCTCGTCAACTCGCTCAACCCGGATCGCCGGGAGGGGCAGAAGACCGCCGTGTTCGAGATCGTCGAGGAGCTCGAGGGCCCACCCGACGTGTTCGTGCTCCCGTACGGCGGCGGCGGAAACACGTCGTCCTACGCGCAGGCGCTCGCGGAGCTCGGGCTCTCCACGCCGGTCGTCTCGGTCGAGGCGGCCGACCGGCGCGGGACGCTCGCGACCGCGATCCGCATCGGCGAGCCGGTTCATGCGCGCGCGGTGCACGACTCGGGCGCGCGCGTGCTCTCCGCGGACGACGACGCGCTCGTCGCCGCGTGGCGCACGCTGGCCTCCGAGGAGGGCCTCTTCTGCGAGCCGTCCTCCGCGGCCGGTCTCGCCGCCGTGCTGCGAGGCGACGTCGAGGGCGACCGCGTGGTGGTCACGATCACCGGTCACGGCCTGAAGGACCCGGCCGCGGCCGACCGGTACGCGCCGCCGCCGACGCTCGTCGCCGCCGATCCGGACGCGATCGCCGCGGCGGGAGCGGCCGCCGGGGAGCGCACCGCGTGATCGTGCGCGCACCGGCGACCTCGGCGAACCTCGGCCCCGGGTTCGACACCGCGGCCGTCGCGCTCGACCTCTGGAACGAGCTCGAGGTCACCGACGGGGAGGGCGTCGTCGTCGAGGGCGAGGGGGCGGGCGAGCTGCCCGCCGACGCGACGAACCTCGCCGTCCGCGCGTATGCGCTTCACGCCGACCCGGCCGGCAAGCGCTTCCGCTTCGTCAACCGGATCCCGCTCGAGCGAGGGCTCGGCTCGTCCGCCGCGGCGATCGCGCTCGGCCTCGCGGCAGCCGCACCGGAGGCGGCGCCCGGGGAGCTCCTCGCCGACGGCCGACAGCTCGAGGGGCACGCCGACAACCTCGCCGCCGCCCTCGCCGGGGGCGTGACGCTGACGTGGGACGGGCGGATCGCGCGGATCGCGGACGCGCTTCCCCTCTCGGCGGTCGCGCTCGTGCCCCGCGAGCGGACCTCCACCGAATCGTCCCGCCGCTCGCTCCCGTCGACCGTGCCCCACGCGGACGCTGCCGCCAATGCCGCGTACGCTGCGCTCCTCGCCGCGGGCGCGGCGGTGCAGGACGCCGACCTCTTCGCCGCCGGGCTCGACGACCGGCTGCACGAGCCCTACCGGCCGTCGGCCGCGCTCGACGCGGTCAGGGAGGAGCTCCCGCCCGGCGCGCGCGGCGCGACGCTCTCCGGCTCGGGCCCGACCGTGATCGTCTGGGCGGACGATCCGGGGGCGTGCGCGGCCGCGCTCGCGCAGCGGTTCCCCGAGCACGACGTGCTCCCGCTCGACGTCACGCCGAGGGGCGCGCTGTGAGCATCCGCCTTGTCGACTGCCGGCCGCGCGAGGCCTACGAGGCCGGGCACGTGCCCGGGGCGGTGCACCTCGACCCCGAGACCGAGCTCTCGACCCATCCCGCTGATCCCTCGGACGGCGGGCGCCACCCCCTGCCCGACCCGCACGTCCTCGCCGCGCGCTTCGCGGGCGTCGGGATCGGCCCCGAGACCTTCGTGCTCGCCTACGACGACGGCACGGGCTGGGCCGGGCGCTGCTGGTGGCTCCTCCGCCACCTCGGCCACGACAACGCGGGGACCATCGACGTCCGCGCCTACGAGGGCCCGCTCTCCACAGAGGCGCCGCGGGTCGAGCGTGCGCCGTTCGTCGCCCACGTCCGCGACGACGACGTGGCCGAGATGGACGAGCTTCTCGCCCGCCTCGACGACCCGCGTCTCGTCCTCCTCGACGCGCGCGCGCCAGAGCGCTGGCGCGGCGACACCGAGCCGCTCGATCCGGTCGCGGGCCGGATTCCCGGCGCCCGGAACGCATACTTCCTCGGGCCGCTACCGGACGATGTCCTCGAGGCGCCGGAGCTCGTCGTCTACTGCGGCTCGGGTGTCACCGCCGCGCCCGTCGTCCAGCGCCTCGTGCTCGCCGGACGCGAGGATGCGCGGCTCTACCCCGGCTCGTTCAGCGAATGGTGCCGCCACCCGTCCAACCCGATCGAAAGAGGTCCCGCGCCGTGAGCACCCCGTACGACCTGCCGTCCGACCCCGCGAAGCGACACAGCGCCGCCCTTACCGACGGCCCCGACCGCGCGGGCGCGCGGGCGATGCTGAAGGCGGTCGGCTTCGACGACGCCGACCTCGCCCGGCCGATCGTCGGCGTCTGCACGACCTGGATCGAGACGATGCCGTGCAACCTCAACCAGCGCGCGCTCGCGCCGCACGTCAAGCGCGGGATCCGCGACGCGGGCGGGACCCCGATGGAGTTCAACACGATCGCGGTGTCGGACGGCGTCTCGATGGGGACGACGGGGATGAAGGCCTCGCTCGTCTCGCGCGAGACGATCGCCGACTCGATCGAGCTCGTCGCCCGCGGGCACCTGTTCGACGGCCTGGTGTGCCTGATCGCGTGCGACAAGACCATCCCGGCCGCCGTGATGGCGCTCGCGCGGCTCGACATCCCGGGGCTCGTGCTCTACACGGGCTCGATCGCGCCGGGCCGCTGGCGGGGGAAGGACGTCACGGTGCAGGACGTCTTCGAGCAGATAGGCGCCTACGCGGCCGGGCGGATCACGGCGGAGGACCTGCACGAGCTCGAGAACGTCGCCTGCCCCGCCGCCGGCGCGTGCGGTGGGCAGTTCACCGCGAACACGATGGCCACCGCGCTCGAGTTCCTCGGGATCAGCCCGGCCGGACAAAACGACATCCCGGCGCTCGACACCTCGAAGGAGGCCGCCTCCGAGGCGGCGGGCCGGCTCGCCGTCGATCTCGTCCGCAGGGACGTGCGCCCCTCGCAGATCGTCACGAAGGCAGCGCTCGAGAACGCCGCGGCCTCGATCGCGGCGACGGGCGGCTCGACGAACGGCGTGCTCCACCTCGTCGCGATCGCGAAGGAGCTCGACATCGACTTCACGATCGACGACTTCGACGCGATCTCCGCGCGGACGCCGATCGTCGCCGACCTGAAGCCGTTCGGCCGCTACGTCGCGACCGACGTCCACGCCGCGGGCGGCGTCGCCCTCGTCGCCCGCGAGCTCGCGAAGGCGGGCCTCGTGGACGCCGAGACCGTCAACGTCGACGGCCGCACGCTCGGCGAGATCGCGGCCGGCGCCAAGGAGACCGAGGGCCAGCAGGTCGTCGTCCCGATCGAGGCGCCGCTCAAGCCGCGCGGGGGCCTCGCGATCCTGCGCGGGAACCTCGCGCCCGACGGGTGCGTCGTGAAGCTCGCCGGGAGCGACCGCACGCTCCACCGCGGGCCGGCCAGGGTCTTCGACTCGGAGGAGGACACGTTCGCCGCGGTCAAGGCCGGCGCGATCCGGCCGGGCGACGTCGTCGTGATCCGCTACGAGGGCCCCGTCGGCGGGCCCGGGATGCGCGAGATGCTCCACGTCACGGCCGCGATCGTCGGCGAGGGCCTGTCGGACGAGGTCGCGCTCGTCACCGACGGGCGGTTCTCCGGCGCGACGCACGGGTTCATGGTCGGTCACGTGTGCCCGGAGGCGGCGAACGGCGGGCCGCTCGCCGCCGTGCGGGAGGGCGACACGATCACGATCGACGTCGAGAACCGCTCGCTCGACGTCGACCTCCCGGACGACGAGCTCGCCTCCCGGCTCGCCGCGCTCGAGCCGTTCGCCCCGACGGTGACGACGGGCGCGCTCGCGAAGTACGCGGCGCTCGTCTCGTCGGCGTCCGAGGGGGCGGTGACGACCGTGCGCTAGGGCCGGTTGTCGCGCGGGTCCCAGAGCGGGATCGGCGCGGTGGCCGCGTACGCCTCGCCCTGCGGGTAGCTGATCAGCTCGACGTACGTGCCGAACGGCGTGCGGAAGTAGTTGATCGTCTGGCCCGCAGCGGGGCCGTCGGTCACGGGGAGCGGCCCGAGGAGCTTCTCCGCCCCGAACGCGGTCATGCGCGCGACCGCCCGGTCGAGGTGGCGGACGTAGAAGGCGATGTGCTTGCCGCCGTAGTCCGAGTTGCGGCGGAAGCTGGTGTCCTGGTCGGGCGCCGTGTACTGGAACAGCTCCACGCTCGGCCCGTTGCCACAGCGCACGTGCTGGATGTGGTCGATCACCGCGGCCGGGTCGACGTCGACGATGTCGCCGACGCCGGGGAACGGCCCGAAGGCGAGCGGCGACGTGCACCCGAGGACGTTCTCGAACCACGTGACCGCCTCGGCGACGTTCGGCACTGTGATGCCGACGTGGTCGATCCCGAGGAGGCCCGGGACGCTCGTGACGACCGGCGTGGTGCCGTTCCGCTTCGGCGACCAGAGCGGGCGGCTCGGGTCGGCCTCGTACGCCATCCCGTTCGGGTAGCTGATGAGCTCGATGTACGTGCCGAAGGGCGTCTTGAAGTAGTTGATCGACTGGCCCGCGGCGGGCCCCTCCGTGACCGGGAGCGGACCGAAGAACTTCTGTGCGCCGTGCGCGACCATGTACTGCACCGCCGCATCGATGTCCGTGACGTAGAAGGCGATGTGGTGGCCCGCGAAGTCGGAGTTCCGCGGGAAGTCCGTCCGCTGGTCGGGCGCGGAGTAGTCGAACAGCTCGATGTTCGCGCTCTGCCCGCAGCGCACCATCGTGATCTGGTGGATCACCGCCCGCGGGTCGACGTCGAGCAGGTCCTGCATGAACGTGCCCGTGTCGTCGAAGAACGGCCCGAAGCTCAGGGGCGCGACGCAGCCCATCACGTCCTCGAACCAGTCGACGGCCTGCCCGATGTTCGGGACGGTGATGCCGACGTGGTCCATCCCGACGAGTCCGAGCTCGCCGTTCGCGTTACCCGGCGCGCCGGCGCCAGGGTTCGCGGGCGGGGCGGCCGAGGCGGAGAACGTGGCGGTCGCAGCCGTGAACGCGACGACCGCGAGCGCGAGGAGCGCGCGCATCCCGCGTCGCCGCGAGCCTCCCTCCCCGACCGTCACGGGCGAACGTGACATGTCAGCGACACTACGCCGTTGGGCTCGCCCGTGTCAAACCGAGGGTGATGGCGCGCCCGGCCGCGGTGTGTACGCTGTGTCGCGGCGCGGGATTCGTCCCGCTCCACATCGAGAGAGGCTGAGGGACCGGCCCTGTGACGCCTCGGCAACCCCCCTCCGACGAGGGCACGGTGCCAAACCCGGACGGATGTGTCGAGCGAGACGAAGGAGGTTCCCCGGTGTCAGCCCTCTCCCTTTCCTGTCGGGTCTGCGCGACCGAGCACCCGCTCGAGGCCACGGGCAGCTGCAGCCGCTGCTTCGGCCCCCTCGACCCGGTCTACGACTGGGATCGCGTGCGGGAGACGTTCACGCCCGAGCGGCTCGCGGACGGCCCCCGCTCGATCTGGCGCTATGCGCCGCTCCTGCCCGTCGAGGCGCCGGCCGAGCCGCGGCTCGCGCCGGGCCTCACGCCCCTCGTCCCGGCGCCTCGCCTCGCCGAGGAGGTCGGCGTCGGCGAGCTCTGGCTCAAGCTCGACACGGCGAACCCGACCCACTCGTTCAAGGACCGCGTCGTCGCGGTGGCCGCGCGCAAGGCGCAGGATCTCGGGCTCGGGACGCTCTCGTGCTCCTCGACCGGGAACCTCGCCGGCGCGGTCGCCGCGCGCGCGGCCGCGGAGGGTCTCGAGGCCGTGGTCTTCGTGCCCGCCGACCTCGAGCCGGAGAAGCTCGCCGCCGCGGCGGCCTACGGGCCGACGCTCTACGCCGTGGACGGCCACTACGACCACTGCTCGCGCCTCTCCGTCGAGCTCTCGTTCGAGCTCCCCTGGGGCTTCGTCAACGTCAACCTCCGCTCGTACTACGCGGAGGGCTCGAAGACGCTCGCGTACGAGGTCGTCGAGGAGCTCGGGTGGCGCGCGCCCGACGTGATCGCGATCCCGATCGCGTCCGGGGCGCTCTTCCACAAGGTCGGGCAGGGGCTCTCCGAGCTTCGGTCGCTCGGGCTCGTCGACGGCCCGTCGACGCGGCTCGTCGGCGGCCAGGCCGAGGGCTGCCAGCCCGTCGCGACCGCCTTCCGCGAGAGCGCGCCCGTGCGGCCGGTGCGCCCCGACTCGATCGCCCGCTCGCTCGCGATCGGCTCGCCCGCCGACGGCGACTTCGCCGTCGCCACCGCGCGCGAGAACGGCGGCTCGATCAACGCCGTGCCGGAGGACGAGGTCGGTGAGAACATGGCGCTCCTCGCCCGCACGACCGGCGTCTTCGGCGAGACGGCCGCCGGCGTGACGCTCGGCGCGCTCCGCACGGCAGTCGCCGCCGGCGAGGTCGGGCGCGACGACACGGTGGTGCTGCTCGTCACCGGCGACGGCCTCAAGACGCTCGGCCCCGTCTCGTTCACCTACGCGCCGATCGCGATCGCACCCGACGCGGACGCGTTCCTCGACGAGGCGCTCGCGGCCGGGTAGCCCCGGGCAGGCTGGAGGGATGGCGGAAGCCGCTGCGCCGGTGACGTGGGATCAGGTCGCCGCCTACCGGCTCGCCCGGCATCACCTCGACCGACGCGCGCCGAAGCGCGCTCTCGTCTCGGTCGTCGAGAGCATGGTCGGCGCCCAGGCGCAGCTTCTCTCGGCGGCGCAGATCTCGCTCTCGGCGAGGACCGCCGGCCTGACGGTCGGCGACGTCGACACCGCGCTCGCGGGGCGCCTCGTCGTGAAGGTCGGCTGCATGCGCCGCACGCTGTACCTCGTCCCGGCCGGTCTGATCGCGGTGTTCGTGCGCGGCACGGCGCGACGCGCCGAGAAGGAGGTTCGGTGGGCTCTCGGCAAGGGGGTCCCGAGTCGCGTCGTGGAGGCTGCGATCGACGCCGCGCTCGGCGCGCTCGACGAGCCCCTCACCCGATCCGAGATCGCCGAGCGTGCCTGCCGGGCGCTGGGCACCAGGCCGCGGGTCGTCCACGGCGGGGGTTGGGGAAGCCGGGGCAAGGTCGCCGCGGTCCCGGTCGGCGCGCTGACGTATCCGGTCGTGGACCTTCTCCACCTCGCCGCCGCGCGGGGAGTCGTCTGCCACGGCGAGCCGCGGGACGGCGAGCCGACGTTCGTCCGCGCCGACGCGTGGGTGCCCGGGTACGAGGAGGTGGCCCCCGAGGATGCCGAGACACGCCTCCTACAGCGGTACCTCGAGGCGTTCGGCCCGGCCACCGCGGCCGACTTCGCGGCGTGGACCGGCGTGACGCTGCGCGATGCGCGCGGGCTCTGGGCTCGCCTGGAGGGCGAGCTCGCCACGGTCGACGTCGAGGGCTCGGAGGCCCGCCTGCTCCTGGCCGACGTCGACCGGCTCTCGCGCGCCCGGATGGAGCGGCCGCACGTCCGGCTCCTGCCCTACTTCGACTCGTACCTCCTCGGTCACGCCGACCGGGGACACCTCGTCCCCGACGCGCACCGGCGGCAGGTGAGCCGCGCACAGGGCTGGATCGCGCCGGTCGTGCTCGTCGACGGCCGCGTCCTCGGCGTGTGGAAGCACGCCCGCCAAAGCAGCCGTCTCGCGGTCGAGGTGACGCCGCTCGGGCGGCTCACGCGACGGGTCGTCGCCGGCATCCAGGCGGAGGCGGACGAGCTGCGCCGGTTTCTCGGCGCAGAGGATCTGCAGGTGACGATCGGCGAAACGGGCCGCGCGTAATCTTCTTCGCATGCCGGCCACGCTCTTCGAGAAGCTCTGGGAACGGCACGTCGTCCGTGAGGAGCCGGACGAGCCCGCGTTGCTCTACGTCGACCTCCATCTCGTCCACGAGGTGACGTCGCCGCAGGCGTTCGAGGGGCTCCGGCTCGCCGGCCGCGGCGTCCGGCGGCCGGGCCTGACCGTCGCGACCATGGACCACAACGTCCCGACCCTGCCCGGCCCCATCACCGACGACCTCGCACGGGCGCAGCTCGAAGCCCTCCGCGCGAACTGCGCCGAGTTCGGGATCACGCTGCACGGCACCGGCTCGGGCCACGAGGGGATCGTCCACGTGATCGGCCCCGAGCTCGGGCTCACGCAGCCCGGGAAGCTGATCGTCTGCGGCGACAGCCACACGTCGACGCACGGCGCGTTCGGTGCGCTCGCGTTCGGGATCGGCACCTCGGAGGTCGAGCACGTCCTCGCCACGCAGACCCTCCCGCAGCGCAAGCCGAAGACGTTCCTGCTCGAGCTGCGCGGCGCGCTGCCGCCGGCGCTCACCGCGAAGGATCTGATCCTCGGCGCGATCGGCCAGGTCGGCGTCGGCGGCGGGGTGGGGTATGCCGTCGAATATGCCGGCGAGGCGATCCGGGGGCTCTCGATGGAGCAGCGGATGACCGTCTGCAACATGTCGATCGAGTGGGGCGCGCGCGCAGGCATGATCGCGCCCGACGACACGACGTTCGCCTACCTCGAGGGACGCGAGCACGCGCCGCGGGGAGCCGACTGGGAGCGGGCGCTCGACGACTGGCGCGGGCTCGCCACCGAGCCGGACGCGGCCTACGACGCGCACGTCGTCGTCGACGTCGCCGACCTGGCCCCGCAGGTCACGTGGGGGACGAACCCCGGGATGGTGGTGCCCGTCAACGGCGTCGTGCCCGACCCGGCGTCCTACGACTCGGCGGACGACCGCGTCGCCGCCGAGCGCGCGCTCGCCTACATGGACCTCCGACCCGGCCAGCGGATCGAGGACATCGCCGTCGACCGCGTGTTCATCGGGTCCTGCACGAACGCCCGGATCGAGGACCTGCGCGCGGCCGCGGCGGTCGTCGCGGGCCGCACCGTCGACCCGCGCGTGAAGGCGCTGGTCGTCCCCGGCTCGGCCTCGGTACGGCGTCAGGCGCAGGAGGAGGGACTCGACCGGGTCTTCCTCGACGCCGGCTTCGAATGGCGACTCGCGGGCTGCTCGATGTGCCTCGGCATGAACCCCGACGTCCTCGAGCCGGGCGAGCGGTGCGCGTCCACCTCGAACCGCAACTTCGAGGGGCGGCAGGGCCGTGGGGGCCGCACGCACCTCGTCAGCCCCCAGATGGCGGCCGCGGCCGCCCTGCACGGCCATTTCGTCGACGTCCGGGCGCTCGACCCCGAGCCGGTGGCCGCGTGAACCCCGTGCGCGTCGCAGGCGGCCGCGTCGCGATCCTCGACCGGCCCGACGTCGACACCGACCAGATCATCCCGAAGCAGTTCCTGAAGCGGATCGAGCGCACGGGGTACGGGCAGTTCGCCTTCTTCGACTGGCGCTTCGACGAAGAAGGACGCGAACGTCCCGAGTTCGAGCTGAACCGGCCGGAGTTCGCCGGCGCGAAGGTGCTGCTCGCCGGGCGGAACTTCGGCTGCGGCTCCTCCCGCGAGCACGCCGCCTGGGCGCTCGCGGACTACGGCCTCGAGGCCGTGATCGCCTCGTCGTTCGGGGACATCTTCCGCACGAACGCCGGGA
Source organism: Gaiella sp. (assembly GCA_035691005.1). GTDB lineage: Bacteria > Actinomycetota > Thermoleophilia > Gaiellales > Gaiellaceae > Gaiella. The sequence continues at coordinate 54,837 of DASSJV010000022.1, forward strand.
ACAACGGCCTCCTCGCGATCGTCCTCCCCGCGGACGAGGTGCAGCGCCTGATGGAGTCCGTGAACCTGGACACGGGCTCGGAGCTCACCGTCGACCTCGAGCGGCTGGTCGTGATCGGGCCCGACGGGCGCGAGGTCCCCTTCGAGTTCGACGAGCCGACCCGCCAGCGGCTCCTGCACGGGCTCGACGACATCGCGCTGACGCTCCGCCACGAGGACGCGATCGCGGCGTACGAGGCCGCGCACGGCCTCGCGTGACCGTCGCGGTCCTGCCGGGCGACGGGATCGGCCCCGAGGTCGCGGCCGAGGCGATCCGCGTGCTCGACGCGCTCGGCATCGACCACGCGGAGCACGCGTTCGGCGGTGGGGCGATCCTCGCGGAGGGGACGCCGCTCCCCGACGACACGCTCGTCGCCTGCCGCGCGAGCGACGCCGTGCTGCTCGCCGCAGTCGGCCTTCCCGAGCTCGAGGGGCAGCCCGTGAGGCCGGAGCAGGGGCTGCTCGGGCTGCGCAAGGAGCTCGGCGTCTACGCGAACCTCCGGCCGGCGCGCGCAGAGGAGATCGACCTCGTCGTCGTCCGCGAGCTCGTCGGCGGCCTCTACTTCGGGGCGAAGGGGACGCGCGACGACGGCACCTGGTTCGACACGTGCGAGTACACGAGGCCGGAGGTGGAGCGGATCGCGCGCCGTGGGTTCGCCCTCGCACGCGAGCGCGGTGGGCGACTCACCTCGGTCGACAAGGTCAACGTGCTGCACACGTCGCGGCTCTGGCGCGACGTCGTCAGCGAGCTCGGCGCCGAGGAGTTCCCGGACGTGCCGCTCGACCACGCACTCGTCGACTCGTTCGCGATGACGATGGTGAACGCTCCGGAGACGATCGACGTCGTCCTCACGGAGAACACGTTCGGCGACATCCTCTCGGACGTCGCCGCGGCGGTCACCGGTGGCCTCGGGCTGGCCGCGTCGGCGTCGCTCGGCGACGACGGGCCCGGGCTGTTCGAGCCGGTGCACGGCTCCGCACCGCAGATCGCCGGCCAGGGGGTTGCGAACCCGGCGGCGATGCTGCGCTCGACGGCGCTCCTCCTGCGCCACGGGCTCGGGCGCGAGGACGAGGCGACCGCGCTGGAGGCGGCGGTCGACGCGGCGCTCCTGGAGGCGCCGACGCCCGACCTCGGCGGCACCGCGACGACCGGGCAGCTGGGCGACTCCGTGTTGCGGCAGCTCGGGGGCTGACCTAGATTTCGCGCATGGAGAGCTTCGCCGGCGACCCGTTTGCGCTCTCCTTCGCCTTTCGCCGCTAGCCGGCGCACCCGTTCCCGCCCGCGCCGGCTAGCCGATCTTCCCGGCGGACGACGACTCCGAAAGGCAGGCAGAGATGCTCGATCGGCGATTCACGCGAACCGGATGGCGCCCCAGACGCGGCGCCGGATCGCCCCGTCCGGGCACGGCCCGTAGGGTCCGCTACGAACCG
>DASSJV010000023.1:0-8297 GCA_035691005.1 Gaiella sp.
GGCATCGGCCTCCGCTGGATCGGCTGGTTCGTGCTCACGGCGATCACGATCGCCTACGTCGTCCGCTACGCGGAACGCGCGAAGGCGAACCCCGACCGCTCCCTCGTCGGCTTCCTCCCCGGGGACGAGGAGCTGGTGAAGAAGGAGGAGTCGGCCTCGCACCTCGTGCTGACCGGGCGGCAGAAGGCGGTCCTCGCGATCACCGCGTTCACGTTCGCGCTGCTCGTGTTCTCGGTCGTCCCCTGGGACTCGATCTTCGACCTCGGCGTCAAGGTCGACCCGTACACGCACGAGCCGCTCCCCAACGATCCGTGGTGGAACCTCGGCTGGTGGTTCCCCGAGCTGATCGCGCTGTTCCTCGTCGCCTCGGTGGTCGTCGGGCTCGTCGCCAAGTTCAGCGAGAAGCAGATCACGGGCTACATCGGCCGCGGCTTCGGCGACTTCATCGGCGCCGGCGTCGCGGTCGTCCTCGCCCGCGGCGTGACGGTGATCCTCAACAACACACAGACGATCGACACGATCCTGAGCTGGATGGAGGACGCCGTGAGCGGCACCGACTCCGTCGTGTTCATCGGGCTCGTCGCGATCATCAACACCGGGATCGCGTTCATCATCCCCTCGTCGTCGGGCCACGCCACACTGGCCATGCCGCTCCTCGCGCCGCTCGGGGACTTCGCGGACGTCTCTCGGCCGCTCGTCGTCACCGCCTGGAGCTGGGGCGCCGGCGTCGCGCGGTTCATCACGCCGACGAGCGCCGTCGTCATGGCGGGCATCGCGATGGCCGGCGTCCGCTACGACCGGTGGATCCGCTTCATGCTCCCGCTGATGGGGATCCTCCTCGCGGCCAGCCTCGTCATGCTCGGCATCGCCGCTGCTCTGGAGTAACGGTGAACCTCCACACCGACATCCCGACGCGCGCCGACGTCGACCGCCTCCTCGAGAGCCGTCACGCAGCGAGCGTGTCGCTCTACGTGCCCACCGACCCAGCCTCGCCGGGAAAGGCGGAGCGAATCGAACTGCGCAACCTCGCAACCGAGGCTCGTCGGCAGCTGGAAGAGACGGACGTCCCGAAGCGCGACGTCGACCTCGTGATCGGCGCCGTCGAGGAGCTCGTGGAGGACGACGCCTTCTGGCGCTTCCAGGCGCGGACCCTCGCCGTCTTCGCGACCCCGGAGAGCTCTACGAGCTTCCGTCTCCCGAACCGCCTCGTCGCCCTCACCGCCGTCTCCGACCGCTTCCACCTGAAGCCGCTGCTCCGCGCCCTGACCTTTCCGCAGGTCGCGTACGTCCTCGCGCTGGCGCAGGGCGGCGTCAGGCTGATCGAGGCTCTGCCCGACGCCCCGCCGTACCAGGTAGACGTGCCGGACCTCCCACTCGATGCCGCAAGCGCGGCAGGCATGTCGTCGATCGCGGACAGGGCGCCGCGGGGCGCGCTGCAGGGCTCCGAGGGGCAGAAGGTCAGGCTGCGGCAGTACGCGCGGGAGGTCGACCAGGCGCTGCGCCCGGTCCTTCGGAGTCAGGACGTGCCACTGATCCTCGCCGCGACCGAGCCGATGGAGTCGATCTACCGATCGGTCAACACGTATCCCCGGCTTGCGCCGGCCGGCGTTCCGGGCAACCCGGAGACGACAGCGGACGCGGAGCTCGTGGATCGGGCGCGGAGCGTGCTCGACGGACTCCATGCGGAGGAGCTCGGACGGATCCGGGAGCTCTTCGAGCACCGCCGCTCGCAGGGGCGTGCCGCCACCGATGTCGTCGACGTCGCGAGAGCCGCGACGGCCGGCGCGGTCGAGTGCGTGCTCGTCGACATCGACCAAACGGTTCCCGGCGCGGTCGACGAGCAGACTGGCGCAGTCACGTTCTCCGAGACGGACGATGCAGTCGCGTACGGGGTGACCGACGAGATCGCCCGTCGTGTGTGGCTCACCGGCGGCCGCGTCCTTGCGGTCCGGCGACAAGACATCCCCGGTGAGGGGCCGGCGGCTGCGATCCTGCGCTACGCGCTCTGACGTGTCGTCGCCGGAGGTGGCGCCGCTCGAGGACGTCGCCCGCCGGGCCTGCGGTCCGACGTGAGCGACGAGACGATCACGTTCCTCGTCCTCGGCGCGACCGTCGTCGTCTTCGTCTGGGACCGTCTGCCGGTCTCCGTGGTGGCGCTCGGCGTCGCGCTCTCGCTCTGGGCGACGGGGGTCCTCGACCTCGAGCAGTCCCTCGCGGGGTTCGGCGACCCGACGGTGATCTTCATCGCATCGCTCTTCGTCGTGAGCGAGGCTCTCGACGCGACGGGCGTGACCGCCTGGGCGGGCGAGCAGTTGATCGCGCGGGCGGGCGACAGCCGCACCCGGGTGCTGGTGCTGATGATGCTCCTGTGCGCGGGGCTCACGGCCCTGATCACGGTCAACGGGTCCGTCGCGGCGCTCGTGCCCGTGGTCGTCGTGATGGCCGTCCGTCTCCGGCGAGAGCCGTCGCAGCTCCTGATGCCGCTCGCGTTCGCGGGGCATGCGGGCTCGCTCCTCGTGCTGACGGGGTCGCCGGTGAACGTGATCGTCTCGGAGGCCGCCGACGACGCCGGCGTCGGCCGGATCGGCTTCTTCGATTTCGCGCTCGTGGGCCTGCCGCTCCTCGTGGGCACGATCGCGATCGTGGTCCTGCTCGGCGAGCGCCTCCTGCCGCGCCGCTCCCCGCGCTCGATGCCGGCGGACTTCAGCACGCACGCCCGCACGCTCGTCCACCAGTACGGGCTCGACGTCGAGGACGCCTTGCTCACGCGCGCACGTGGAGCGGCGGAGGTCGCGGTCTCGCCGCGTTCGGGTCTCGTCGGCCAGACCGCGTACCCGGGCATGGTGACCGAGAGCGGAGACCTCGTCGTGCTCGCCGTCCAGCGCAAAGGCGAGGAGCTCGCCGGCGAGACGACGCTTGCCGTCGGTGACATGCTGTTGCTGCAGGGGACCTGGGGAGCGCTCGACGAGCATCTCGACGATCCTGACGTGCTGGTGGTCGACCGACCGGAGCTGGTCAGGCGCCAGGCCGTGCCGTTCGGACCGGGCGCGAAGCGTGCGACCGTGGTGCTCGGCGCGATGGTCGTCCTGCTCGCGAGCGGCGCAGTCCCGCCCGCCGTCGCGGGCCTGCTCGCCGCGGGCGCGATCGTGGTCTCGGGAGTGCTCTCGGTCGAGGAGGCCTATCGCGGCATCGGGTGGACGACCGTGATCCTCGTCGCGGGGATGATCCCGCTCTCGACTGCGATGACGCAGAGCGGCGCGGCCGAGCGGCTCGCCGACGGGCTCGTCGACGTCGTCGGCGACGCAGGCCCTCGGGTGCTCCTGCTCGGGCTCGTGCTCATCGTCTTCGTGATCGGCCAGCTGATCTCGAACATGGCCACGGCGCTGATCGTGATCCCGGTTGCGATCTCCGCCGCGGGCGAGCTCGACGTCTCCGCCAAGCCTCTCCTCGTCGGGGTCGCGGTCGCCTCGGCGGCCGCCTTCCTGACCCCGGTCGCCACGCCGGCGAACCTGATGGTGCTGGAGCCCGGCGGCTACCGCTTCGGCGACTACTGGAAGCTCGGCCTGCCGCTGCTCGTCCTCTTCGGAGTGGTCGCGGTGCTGCTCGTGCCGGTGTTCTGGTCGTTCTGACGTGACCGAGGACATGGTTGGCGCGTTGCTGCTCCTCCTCGGCCCCGGCTCCGACTTCGTCACGGGCCAGAACATCTCGCTCAAACGGCGGCCGGGTCTTCGGCTGGGCATCGTCGGCGACCCAGCCCATCGGTCGCCCCGGGCCTGCACCTTCGGCGGGGGTACGCGCTCGATTCTGCGGGTACCGTTCGTGCGCTCGGTCGGCGTCGTCGGCGTCGGGGTCTGGTTCCAGCCGATCGTCGGCCCGAGCGGAGCAGGGGACGCGTGTCCGATTCACGACCCGAGGGGGCCACGATCAACCGACCGAGGATGGGGGGCGACGGGGACGACCGGTCCGCGACGCCGTTCGCGCTCGGTCGGACGACGGCGTGGGCGCTCGCGATCTGGAGCGGGTACATCGCGACCTGGGCGTGGGCCAGCGGCTCCGGCGCCCTCGTCGTGATCGCGTGGTGGCTCGCCGGTGTCTGCGTGGTCAAGGCGATCGCGCCGCACGCGGCGCGACCGGACGCCGCGGAGGGCAAACGGGCGGCCAGCGTCGACGACGAGCCAGCCTCGCGGGACGCGCGCTCCTAGCGCGAGCCGTCGCCGGACGCACTGCCTGGCTCGAAGCGGTAGCCCATCCGCGCCTCGGTGACGAAGTAGCGCGGCCGTGACGGGTCGGGCTCGAGCTTCCGACGGATCTGGGCGAGGTAGACGCGGAGGTAGTTCGTCTCCGTCCCGTACTGCGGGCCCCACACCTCCTGCAGAAGCTGGCGCTGCGTGACGAGCTTGCCCGCGTTGCGGACGAGCACCTCGACGACGTGCCATTCGGTCGGCGTCAGCCGCACCTCGCCGGCCGGCGTCGCGACCCGCTTCGCCGCGAGGTCGACGGCGAAGTGCGCCGTCTCGACGACCGCCTCGTCGTCTCCCGGCGCCGCCCGGCGGAGCGCAGCCCGCAGGCGCGCGAGGAGCTCGTCCATCCCGAAGGGCTTCGTGACGTAGTCATCGGCCCCGGCGTCGAGCGCCGCGACCTTGTCGCGCTCCGCCTCGCGTACGGACAGGACGATGATCGGGACCGAGCTCCAGCCCCTGAGTCCGCGGATCACGTCGACCCCGTCCATCCCGGGGAGCCCGAGGTCGAGGATCACCAGGTCGGGGTGCTTCCGTGCCGCGAGCATGAGCGCCGCCTCGCCCGTGCCGGCGAGGTCGACCGCGTACCCGCGGGCGCGAAGGTTCGTCGCGAGCGCGCGGAGGATCTGCGGCTCGTCGTCGACTGCGAGGATCCGCGTCATCCCGCCGCCCTGAGCCGCGCGACGATCGTCAGGCCGCCGCCGGGGGTGTCGTCGGCCTCGATCTCGCCGCCCATCGCCTCGATGAAGCCTTTTGCGACCGCGAGCCCGAGACCAACGCCCTCGCTCTGTCCCGCGTCGCCGAGCCGCTGGAACGGCTTGAACAGCCGGGAGCGCTCCTCGCGCGGCACGCCGGGCCCGCGGTCGACGACGCGAACGTCCACCGTCCCGTCGACGACCCCGGCCGTCACCGAGGGTGGCGTGCCCGGCGGGGAGAAGCGGATCGCGTTCGCGATCACGTTCGCGAGCGCCCGCTCGAGGAGCCCGCGGTCTGCGAGCACGCGCGGGAGCGAGTCAGAGACGTCGAGGCGGACGGCGCCGTCCGGCGCGCCCAGGCTCGTGAGCGCGGCCGGCAGCACCTCGTCGAGCCCGACCGGCACCGCGCTGACCTCCAACGCGCCCGTCTGGAGCCTGCTCATGTCGAGCAGATTGCCGACGAGGGCGTCGAGCCGGTCTGTCTCCTCGTCGATCGTCGCGAGGAACTCGTCGCGCGCCTCGGGCGTCCACGCCACGTCGCGCTGGCGGAGGCTCGTGACCGAGGCCTTGATCGCCGCGAGCGGCGTGCGCAGGTCGTGCGAGACCGCCGCCAGCAGGGCCGAGCGCAGCTCGTTCGCCGCCGACAGCGCTCCGGCGGCCTGCGCCTCCGCCTCGAGCTCGCCGAGCTCGACCGACGCTGCGAGCTCACGGGCGAAAGCGTCGAGCACGCGCTGGTCCTCCGTGCGGAGCGGCGGTCCGGCGAGCGCGAGCACGTGGTCCGCGTCGAGGACGACGGCCGTCGTCCCCTCGCCGGGGTCGTCGGGGGCCCGGTCGCCTGCCGTCGCGTCGGTGCGCCACCCGTCGTCGAAGCGGTGCAGCACCGCTGCGCCTTGGAGGCCGAGCACCCGGACGAGGGTCTCGAGCACCGCCGCCGCCGGCGAGGAGCCCGCCAGGCGCGCGAGCGCCTCGGCCTCCGCACGGGCGCGTTGCCCCTCGACCGCCCGGCGCGCGGCGAGCGAGACGAAGCCGCTCATCACCGCCGCGACCGCGAGGAACACTGCGAGCGCGAGGAGGTGCTCGGTCGAGCCGATCGTGAACGTGTAGAGCGGCGGCACGAAGTACCAGTTGACGAGGAGGTTTCCGGCGACGGCGGCGGTGAGGGCGGGCCAGAGGCCGCCGAGCGCCGAGACGAGCACGACGACGAGGAGGAAGAGGAGCATCACCGTCGGGATCCCGATGTCGTCGCGGAACTGCGCGAGGACCCACGTGAGGAGCGGAAGGCCGGCTGCGGTGAGGCCGAAGCCGAGCAGCACCCGCCTGCGCGGGAGGGCGGCGGGACGGCGGGTGCGGGGCACGACGTACGCGTCCTCGGAGCGGCCTTCGGGGTGGCTGATCACGTGGACGTCGATGCCGACGCCCGACTCGCGGATCACGCGGCCGATCACCGACCCACGGGTGATGCGCTGCCAGCCCGAACGGCGGCTCGCGCCCATCACGAGCTGGGTCACGTTCAGCGAGCGGGCCGCCTCGAGCAGCGCCTCGGCGACGTCGGCGCCCACTACCTCGTGGTACGCACCGCCGAGCTCCTCGACGAGCAGCCGCTGCTGCGCGAGCAGCTCGGCCGAGGGCGCCGCGAGCCCGTCCTGCGGGATCACGTGGAGGGCGACCAGGTCGCCCTTCGTCCGTTGGGCGACCCGCGCGGCCCGGCGAACGAGCCGGTCGCCGTCCGCGGAGCCTGTCAGCGCGACGAGGATCCGCTCGCGCGTCTCCCAGGGCTCGTCGATCCCGTGGCGCGCGCGGTATTCCGCGAGCGTCTCGTCCACGCGGTCGGCGAGCCACGCAAGGGCGAGCTCGCGGAGCGCAGACAGGTTCCCCGGACGGAAGTAGTTCGCGAGGGCGGTGTCGATTCGCTCGGGCGGGTAGATGTCGCCGCGGGCGAGCCGGTTGCGGAGCGCGTCCGGAGTGAGGTCGACGAGCTGGAGCTCGTCGGCGCGGCGCACCACCTCGTCGGGGATCGTCTCCCGCTGCGTGACGCTCGTGATCTGCTCGACGACGTCGTTGAGCGACTCCAGGTGCTGGACGTTGAGCGTCGAGATCACGTTGATCCCGGCGGCGAGGAGCTCCTCGACGTCCTGCCAGCGCTTCTCGTTCCGTGAGCCGGGGACGTTCGTGTGCGCGAGCTCGTCGACGAGCGCGACCTGCGGCCGGCGCGTGAGCACCGCGGCGACGTCGAGCTCCTCGAAGCTCGCGCCCCGGTAGTCGGCGGGGCGCCGCGGAACCACTTCGAGCCCCGCGACCTGCTGGGCGGTCTTCGCGCGGCCATGCGTTTCGACGATCCCCACGACGACGTCCTCGCCGTACTCCGAGCGGCGGCGACCCTCGTTCAGCATCGCGAAGGTCTTCCCGACGCCGGCCGCGGCGCCGAGGTAGATGCGGAGCGTGCCTCGCGCCATGGGCACAGCGTGCCGCTACCCGGGGTTGCCGTCGAGGGCGAGGTCGAGCTCGAGCACGTTCACGCCCGGCTCGCCGAGGAACCCGAGCGCGCGGCCGTCGGTGTGCTCCGCGACGAGCACGAGCACCTGGGCGAGGGGAAGGCCGCGGGCGCGCGCGACGCGGGCCGCCTGGATGCGCGCGTTCGCGACCGAGATCTGCGGGTCGAGCCCCGAGCCGGACGAGGTGACCGCATCCTGCGGCACGGGAGCGCCGGGAGACAGCCCGTTCTCGCGCCGGTACGCCGCCGCGCGCCGCCGGACCTCGGCGAGGAGCGTGAGGTTCGTCGGCCCGAGGTTCGAGGCGGAGCTCGCCATCGCGTCGTAGCCGTCGCCGGCCGCCGAGGGCCTCGGGTGGAACCACCGTGCGCCGGCAAACGGCTGGCCGATCAGGCGGGACCCGACGACGACGCCGTCGCGCTCGACGAGCGAGCCGTCCGCGCGGCCCGGGAACACCGCCTGCGCGATCCCGGTGACCGCGAGCGGGTACGCGACCCCGGTCAGCAGCGTGAGGAAGAGAAACGCGACGAGCGCGGGGAGAAGCTGGCGCCGGACGATCGCCATCAGACGATCCCGAGGCCGGTGACGGCGAGGTCGATCAGCTTGATCCCGACGAACGGCGCGACGATCCCGCCGAGCCCGTAGATCAGCAGGTTGCGCCGGAGCATCGCCGCGGCCGACACGGCGCGGAAGCGGACGCCGCGGAGGGCGAGCGGGATCAGCGCGACGATGATCAGCGCGTTGAAGACGACCGCGGAGAGGATCGCGCTCTGCGCGTTGCCGAGGGCCATCACGTTCAGCCGGTCGAGGGCGGGAAACGTGCCCGCGAACATCGCGGGGATGATCGCGAAGTACTTCGCGATGTCGTTCGCGAC
>DASSJV010000024.1:0-3759 GCA_035691005.1 Gaiella sp.
GATGCCCCGGATCCGCTCGAGGTTCGGCTCGAACCCTCCGCGTGCGAACAGCTCGTGGACGACGACCTGCGGCAGCTGCGGCGGCGAGATGTAGGTGGAGACCGCGCGCTCGTCGTAGTCGGCGCGCATCGTCTCCGGGACGACGAACCACCCAACCCGGAGACCCGGCGCGACGGTCTTCGAGAACGACGACGTGAACGTCACGCGGGTCCCGCCCTCCAGCGAGTGAATCGACGGGATCGACTCTCCCGCGTAGCGGACGAGGCCGTACGGGTCGTCCTCGAGCACGTGCAGGTCGTACTGTGCGCAGAGCTCCACGATCCGCCGGCGGCGCTCCTCGCCGAGCGTGCGGCCGCTCGGGTTCTGGAACGTCGGGATCGTGTAGAGGAACGAGACGTCGCCTCCGCGGGCGAGCTCCGCCTCGAGCGCCTCGGGGTCGAGGCCCTCGTCGTCCATCGGGATCGGGACGACGCTCGCGCCCTGCCAGCGCAGCAGCTTCAGCGGGCGGTCGTACGTCGGCGCCTCGACGAGCACGCGCCCCGGCCGGCGCAGGAGCTGCAGGGTGGCGTACAGGACGAAACCCATGAGACCGCCGGCCGTGGCGAAGACGCGACCGGGATCGACGCCGTGCCGCTCGCCGAGCACCTCACGGAGCGGCCCGTAGCCGCCCCCGGGCCCGTAGGCGAGGATCGCAATTCCGTCGCGCTCGAGCGCGGCCGCGGCGCACGCGGCGAGCAGCTTCGCGTCGAGGCAGTCGGGCGACGGTGCGCCGCGCGCGAACGAGATCGGGGCCACGAGCCGAGCCTACAGACGGCGTCCGCCGGGGTGGCTGCTACCGTTCGGGGCACGGTCGGCCGCCGGTCGGCCCGTGAGATCCGCTTCGTTCGACTCCTCGTGGGCTCGAGTGTCGTAGGTCTCGAGCCAGTTTCACAATCAACAGGAGTCGCATGTCAGAGGACACGTTTGCCGCGCTCGGCGTGAGCGCGGAGCTGATCGAGGTGCTCGCCGAGCGCGGCATCGCCACGCCCTTCCAGATCCAGACGCGGGCCATCCCGCCGGCGCTCGCCGGCACCGACCTGCTCGCGAAGTCGCCGACCGGCTCGGGCAAGACGCTCGCGTTCGCGGTCCCGCTCGTCGAGCGGGTTCCGCAGGACGACGCTCGGCCCGCAGCGCTCGTGCTCGTCCCGACCCGGGAGCTCGCGCTCCAGGTGACCGAGGAGATCGCGGCGCTCGCCCGGGCGCGCAACCTCAAGGTCGCCGCCGTCTACGGCGGAGTCTCGATCCGGCCGCAGGCGAACGCCGCGCGCGACGCGCACGTCGTCGTGGCGACCCCCGGCCGCCTGCAGGATCTCGTCGACCGGCGCCTGCTCGTGCTGGACGCGGTGGAGATCCTCGTGCTCGACGAGGCCGACCGGATGCTCGACATGGGCTTCAAGCCGCAGGTCGACCGGATCGTGAAGCGCCTGCCGCGCGACCGGCAGACGATGTTCTTCTCGGCGACGCTCGACGGCGAGGTCGGGGAGCTCGCCCGCGCGTACACCCAGTCGCCCTCCCGCATCGAGGCCGCGCTCCCGAGCGAGCACGCCTCGGGTGAGATCGACCACCATTTCGTTCCCGTCACACAGGACGGGAAGATCGACACGCTCGTCGAGCTCCTGAACGCCGAGCGCGGTCTGGCACTCGTGTTCGTGAGGACGAAGCGCGGCGCAGACAGGCTCGCACGCAGGCTCGAGCAGCGCGGGGTCAGGGCCGCAGCCATGCACGGCGATCTCAACCAGAGCCAGCGTCAGCGGGCGCTCGAGCGGTTCGAGAGCGGCAAGGTCACGACTCTCATCGCGACGGACGTCGCGGCCCGTGGGCTCGACCTCGAGAACGTCACGCACGTGATCAACTTCGACCCGCCCGAGGACGGGAAGGCGTACACCCACCGGGTGGGCCGCACCGGCCGCGCGGGTCGCTCGGGCACGGGCGTCACCCTCGTGCTGCCCGACCAGCAGGCGGACATGAGCCGCGTCGCGCGCCTCAACGGCCAGCACGAGACGTTCGCCGAGACGGGCATGAAGACCGCCGCGCCGAAGCTCGTCTACTCGTCGCGCCGCCGCAACTCGAAGTGGGGCCCGGTCCGGCCGCGCCGCAAGATCTGAGCTACGTCAACGCGCCGACCCGCATGAGCGCCGCGTCCCGCTCCAACATCGCCGACCCGGCGCTCGCGCCCCAGGGCGAGCAGCGGATCCGCTGGGTCGAGCGCCACTCGCCCGTGCTGAACCGGCTCGCGCGGGGGCGCCTCGCAGACGGCGCCCTTCGCGGACGGCGCGTCGCGGTCGTCGTCCATCTCGAGGCGAAGACCGCGTACCTCGCGCTCCTCCTCGCGGAGGCGGGCGCGGAGGTCGTCGTCTCGGGCTCGAACCCGGGCTCGACCCAGGACGCGATCTGCGCCGCGCTCGTCGCACGCGGGCTGGAGGTGCACGCGCGGCACGGCGCACCGCGCGAGGCGTTCGACGCCGACCTGCTCGCGGTCGCCGACACGGCGCCGGAGATCGTCGTCGACGACGGCTGCGAGCTGACGGCGCGGATCGTCGAGCATCGCCCCGACCTCACCGCCGGGCTGCGCGGGGTCACCGAGGAGACGACGACCGGCGTCGCGCGTCTCCGCGCGATGGAGGCCGCCGGCCGTCTGACGTTCCCGGCGATCGCAGCCAACGACGCCCGCTGCAAGCACCTGTTCGACAACCGCTACGGGACCGGGCAGTCGACCCTCGCGGCGATCGACCGCCTCACGAACCTCACGTTCGCCGGCCGCGAGTTCTGCGTGGTCGGGTACGGCTGGGTCGGGAAGGGGCTCGCGCGCTACGCGCGCGGCGAGGGCGGCCGGGTCACGGTCGTCGAGGTCGACCCCGTCGCCGCGCTCGAGGCACACATGGACGGCCACCGTGTCGCGCGACTCGAGGACGCGCTGCCCGACGCGGACGTTCTGATCACTGCGACGGGCGCGATCGACGCGGTGCCGCGGGAGCTGCTGGGCCTGCTGAAGGACGGCGCGGTGCTCGCGAACGGCGGTCACCACGAGCGGGAGATCGCGATCGACGGGCTCGGCCCCGGGGAAGAGGTGCGTCCCGGCGTGACGGAGCACGGACTCGCGGACGGCCGGCGCGTCTACGTCCTGGCCGAGGGCCGGCAGACGAACGTCGCCGGCGGCGACGGACATCCGGTCGAGATCATGGACCTGTCGTTCTCGGTGCAGGCGCTCGCCGCGCACCTGCTCGCCCACGGGGGGCTCGAACCCGGCCTCCACGCCTTCCCGGACGCCCTCGACGCCGAGATCGCGCGGACGAAGCTCGCGACGCTCGGGATCGAGCTCGGCGAGCCGACGGACAGGCAGCGCGACTTCAGCGGCCGCTGGTCGATCGACGGCTGAGGCTCAGTCGCCCGCTGCCGCTGCGCGCGCGAACACGTCGTCGAGCATCCGCTCGGTGAGCCGTCCGGTGAACGTGTTCTGCTGGCTCGGGTGGTAGCAGCCGAGGAGGAGCAGCCCGGCGCCGGGGCCCGCGAGGCGCAGCTCGCCGCCGTGGCCGAACGCCGGGCGGGGACGCGGGACGGCGACGCCGCAGCGCCCCACCGCGCCGACCGCCGCCGCCCAGGCGAACGAGCCGAGCGCGACGATCGCGCGGAGGGACGGAAGGACGAGCGCGACCTCGCGCGCGAACCAGCTCGCGCACGCGTCGCGCTCCGCCGGCGTCGGCCGGTTGCCGGGCGGCGCGC
>DASSJV010000025.1:0-18092 GCA_035691005.1 Gaiella sp.
GCCCGCGTCCACTACTGCGACCTCCTCGGCCACCCCATCGACTCGATCTCGCGGGTTGCCGGCGTCGCGGCGCGGATGGAGCCCGGCGCACGGGCGCCGCTCGACCAGACGTACTTCAAGCGGATCGAGGCGATCGAGTTCGCGGTGCGCTACGACGACGGTGTCGGCGGCGGGCTCGACGAGGCCGACATCGTGCTCGTCGGGGTCTCGCGCACGTCGAAGACGCCTCTCTCGATCTTCCTGGGCTACCTCGGCCACAAGGCGGCGAACGTGCCCATCGTGAAGGGCGTCGATCCACCGCCGGCGCTGTTCGAGATCGATCACGCGAAGATCGTCGGCCTCACGATCGACGCCGAGCGTCTCGCCGACATCCGCGAGGAGCGCGTCCGCTCGATGGGCGCCCCGCGGCGGCGCTACGCCGACCTCGAGGCCGTGTTCGAGGAGCTCGAGGCGGCCTCGCGCGTGCACCGGCGCCTCCGTTGCCCCGTGATCGACGTCTCCGAGCTGTCCGTCGAGGAGACTGCGATGCGCATCGTCCGCCTCGTCGCCGAGCGCGCCCGCCGCCGTGAGGGCGTACGCGCGTGACCGACACGAACGCCCGTTACGGGCCGCTCGCGCGCGGGATCCGACGCGACCTCTCGGAGAAGGGCTGGGTGCCCGTCCGGTACTGGGTGATCTGGTGGGGCGCGCTCGGCGTGGCGATGGTCGCGTTCTACGTCGTCCTCACGCCGATCTGGCTCGGGCTCCGGGCTGCAGCGTGGGTCGCGGAGCTTCGCGCACGCGCACGCGGCCACCGCGGCGAGCGCCCCTAGGACACGCGACGCGGCGCTGCCGTGCGCATAGGATCGGCCCGTGGACTTCGTGTACGCATTCGACGAGCAGGCCCCCGGCGGCAGGGAGCTTCTCGGCGGGAAGGGGATCGGTCTCGCCGAGATGACCGCGCTCGGCGCGCCCGTGCCCGCGGGGTTCACCGTCACGACCGACGCGTGCCGCGAGGTGATGCGGACGGGAGAGGTACCCGACGATCTGTGGCGGCAGGTCGACGAGCACGTCGCGCGCCTGGAGGTGACCGCGGGGAAGCGCTTCGGCGACCCCCAGGACCCTCTCCTCGTCTCGGTCCGCTCGGGCGCCGCGATCTCGATGCCGGGGATGATGGACACGATCCTCAACCTCGGCCTGAACGACGTCGCGGTCGAGGGGCTCGCCGCCGCGACCGGGAACCCGCGCTTCGCGTACGACTCGTACCGCCGGCTGATCCAGATGTACGGCGAGGTCGTCGACGGGATCGACGCGCACCTGTTCGAGGGCGAGCTCCAGGAGCTGAAGGAGAGCCGCGGCGTGCAGCTCGACGTCGATCTCGACGCCGACGATCTCCGCGGGCTGCTTCGCACCTTCCAGGAGATCTACGAGCGTGAGGTCGGCGACCCGTTCCCGGGGGACGCCTCGGAGCAGCTCCGCCGAGCCGTGCGCGCGGTGTTCGACTCGTGGGACTCCCCGCGCGCGAAGGTCTACCGCCGAACGTACGACATCCCGGACGACCTCGGCACGGCCGTCAACGTCGTGCAGATGGTCTTCGGGAACAAGGGCGCGTCATCGGGGACCGGGGTCTGTTTCACGCGCAACCCGTCGACCGGCGAGCGCACGCTCTTCGGCGAGTTCCTCGTCGACGCACAGGGCGAGGACGTGGTCGCGGGGATCCGCACGCCGGAGCCGATCGAGCGGATGCGGGAGCTCCTGCCCGCGGCCTACGAGCAGCTCGTCGAGACGCTCGAGCGGATGGAGGAGCACTACCGCGAGATGCAGGACATCGAGTTCACGGTCGAGGAGGGCACGCTGTTCCTCCTGCAGACGCGGACCGGCAAGCGCACTGCCCGCGCGGCGCTGAGGATCGCCGTCGAGATGAACGAGGAGGGCCTCATCTCGCGCGAGGAGGCGGTCGCGCGCATCGACCCCGGCCAGCTCGACCAGCTGCTCCACCCGATGATCGACCCCACCGCCGCCCTCGACGTCGTCGCGACGGGCCTCAACGCCTCGCCGGGCGCCGCGAGCGGCGCGATCGTGCTCGACGCCGACCTCGCGGAGCAGCGTGGGCGGGCCGGGGAGAACGTGCTGCTCGTCCGCTGGGAGACGACGCCGGACGACATCCACGGGCTGATCCACTCCAGCGGAGTCTTGACCGCCCACGGAGGGATGACCTCGCACGCCGCGGTCGTCGCGCGCGGGATGGGCAAGCCGTGCGTCGCGGGCTGCGAGGCGCTCTCGATCGACCTCACGACCCGCACGATCACCCTCGGCGACGTCGAGCTCGCGGAGGGCGATCACCTGACGATCGACGGCGGCACGGGCCGGGTGATCGTCGGCGCCGTGCCGCTCGTGCCGCCCGAGATCGACGAGCGCTTCGGCACGATCCTCGGTTGGGCCGACGAGCTCCGCCGTCTGCGCGTGCGGGCCAACGCCGACACGCCGGAGGACGCCGCGAAGGCGCGGGAGTTCGGTGCCGAGGGGATCGGCCTCTGCCGGACCGAGCACATGTTCATGGCGCCCGACCGGCTGCCGGTCGTCCAGGAGATGATCCTCGCGTCGGACGAGCAGGCGCGCCGCGCCGTCCTCGACCGGCTGCTCCCGGTCCAGCAGTCCGACTTCGAGGGGATCTTCGAGGCGATGGCGGGGCTGCCGGTCACGATCCGGCTGCTCGACCCGCCGCTTCACGAGTTCCTCCCGCCGGCCGAGGAGGCGACCTCGGAGGAGATGCGACGGCGCATCGAGCAGCTCCGCGAAGCGAACCCGATGCTCGGCACGCGCGGCTGCAGGCTCGGGCTCCAGTACCCGGAGATCTACGAGATGCAGGTGCGCGCGATCGTGCGGGCCGCTGCCGCGGTGCAGACGCGCACGGGCGAGACCCCGCTCGTCGAGATCATGCACCCGCTCGTCGGCTTCGGCGAGGAGCTCCGCCGTCTGCGCGAGCTCACGGAGCGGGTCGCGGCCGAGGAGGAGGCGCCCGCGCACCTCGTCGGCACGATGATCGAGCTCCCGCGCGCGTGCATGCGCGCCGACGAGATCGCGGAGCTCGCGGACTTCTTCTCCTTCGGCACGAACGACCTCACGCAGACCGCGCTCGGCTTCTCACGCGACGACGCGGAGGGGAAGTTCCTGACGTTCTACCTCGAGCAGGGCATCCTCGAGCGGAACCCGTTCGAGGTGCTCGACGTGGAGGGTGTCGGCGAGCTGATGCGGATCGGCGTCGAGCGCGGCCGTGGCGCGAAGCCGGAGATCAAGCTCGGCATCTGCGGCGAGCACGGCGGCGAGCCGCGCTCCGTCGCGTTCTGCCACGAGCTCGGGCTCGACTACGTGTCGTGCTCGCCGTACCGCGTGCCGCTCGCGCGGCTCGCCGCGGCCCAGGCGTCGCTCGCGGAGAGCGGCGTCGTCGCGGTCGCCGTCGGCGGCTGAGCCTGCGGCTGCAGGTCGTAGCTCTCGACGCGCATGTAGGCCACGGCAAGGCTGGCAGCCCCGACCGCGAGAACGAGCGCAGGCCCGACCCAGCGCTGGCGCGCGTGCCGGAAGTGGACGATGGCGAAGGTCGCGAGCACACCTCCGACGAGGCCGCCGAGGTGGCCCCCGACGGAGATGTTCGGGATCGTGAACGTCAGCGCGAGGTTCAGCACGATGAGGGCCATCGCCTGCCCGGCGAACGTCCCCGTGGCGACGTACTCGAGCACGAGCAGCGAGCCCATGATCCCGAAGATCGCGCCCGAGGCGCCCACGGTTACCGCGAACGGCCCCGTCAGCAGGAGCGCGCCGGCCGACCCGGCGATACCGGAGACGAAGTAGACGAGCAGGAACCGCCACGTGCCGAGCGCCTGCTCGACGACCGTTCCGAGCCAGTACAGGGCCAGCATGTTGAAGGCGATGTGAAGGACTCCGGCGTGGAGGAACATCGCAGTGACGAGGCGATACCAGTCGCCGTCGTAGACCGCAGCTCCTTGAAGCGCCCCGTCCTGGGCAACCCTGCCGCCCGGACTGTCGAGACCCGCACCACCCTGGTAGATCGTGACGAGATAGACGAGGACGTTCACCGCGACGAGGGCGACCGTGGCCGGCGCGTCGAGCCCCGCGACATTGCGCCGCGCGCGGCGGACCGCCTGTGGCTGCGAGGTGCTGACGCGGGCCCGGACCCGCGAGGGCTTCACCGCCGCGTGCTCCGGGCACTTGATCCCGACCGGCCCGAAGTTCATGCACTCCTCGCAGATCGGGCGACCGCACTCGGAGCACGAGACGAGCGTCTCGCGGTCCGGATGTCGATAGCAGCGGGGAACCGGGGCGGTGGCCACAGGGACGGCTAGCGTACCCGCGTGCGGGTTCACGTCGCGTTCACGCCCGACGAGGCCGCGGCGGCCCCGACAGGGCTCGTGATCGACGTGATCCGGGCCACCTCGACCATCTGTCAGGCGCTCGACGCGGGGTACGAGCGGATCTGGTGCGCGGCCGAGGTCGAGGACGCCCGCGCGCTCGGCGGAGACGAGGTCACGCTCGGCGGGGAACGGCTCGGAGTGCGGATCGAGGGTTTCGACCTCGGCAACTCGCCGCGTGAGTACCTCGAGCCGAGGACGCCCGGGCTTGCGCTCTCGACGACGAACGGGACGCGCGCGATCGTGACCGCCGCCGCGCGCTGCGACCGCGTGCTGATCGCGTCGCTGCTCAACCTCGCGGCCGTGACGGAGGCCGCCCTCGCGCACGGCGAGGACGTCGCGGTGTTCTGCGCAGGCGTGAAGGGAGCGTTCGCGCTCGACGACGCGTACGTCGCCGGCCGGGTCGCGGAGGGGCTCGGTGCGGAGCGGAGCGACGCGGCCGAGGCCGCGGTCCGGCTGGCGTGGTCGTACGGCACCGCGGAGGCGGCGCTCCGCGCGTCGCGCTCGGGGCGCAACCTGATCAACCACGGCCCGGAGCTCGAGGCGGATATCCCCTGGTGCGCGCGCGAGAGCGTCCTCGACATCGTCCCGCGCCTCGTCGGGACGAACGGGGTCGCGGCGGAGCTGGTCGCATAGCCGCTTGACATGCAAAGAAGTCTTTGCAAAGATTTCTTTGCATGGAACGCCAGATCGAGCTCTCCGACCCCGCGGCGCTCCGCGCGCTCGCCCATCCGCTCCGTCTCCGCCTCGTCGCCCTGCTGCGGCGCGAGGGCGCGCTGACGGCGTCCGAGGCGGCCCGGCGGCTCGGCGAGAGCTCGGGCAGCACGAGCTACCACCTGCGCCAGCTCGAGCGCTTCGGCCTCGTCGAGGAGGCGGCCGACGCCCGCGGGAGGCAGCGGCCGTGGCGGGCGACGGCGCTCTACACGTCGTGGCCGAGCGTCTCCGAGAACGAGGAGCTCGCCGAGGCCTCGCTCGTCCTCGATCGCTTCGTGGTGGGTCGCTATGCGGAGCGCCTGGCGGAGTGGATCGAGCGGCGCAGGGACGAGCCGCGCGAGTGGGTCGAGGCGTCGGCGTACGGCGACAGCCTGCTCTACCTCGACGTGGACGAGCTCGCGGCCCTGCGCGACGCCCTGCACGCCCTCGCCGAGCCGTACCTCGAGCGGATCGCCGATGCGGCGCTCCGGCCTGCCGGGGCACGCCCGGTCGCGCTCGTCCAGATCGCGTTCCCGGTCGACGAGCCGTGATCGTCGACGCGCGCGCGCGGCCGGCGAGGCGCCTGTCCGTCCCGCACCTCCTTCGGACGAACGCGACGTTCCGGAGCTACTGGGGCGCGCACACCGTCTCGCTGTTCGGCGACCAGATCTCGCTCCTCGCGATCCCACTCGTCGCGGTGCTGACGCTCGACGCGAGCGCCGCGGACATGGGCTACCTCACGGCCGCCGCCCTCGCGCCGAACCTGTTCTTCGCACTCCACGCGGGCGCCTGGGTCGACCGGCGCGGGAGACGCCGCGTGACGATGATCGTGTGCGACGTCGGCCGCGCCGCACTGCTCGTCAGCGTGCCGATCGCGTACGTCTTCGACGCCCTCACGTTCGCCCAGCTCTATGGGATCGCGTTCGGAGCCGGAGCCCTCTCTGTCCTGTTCAACGTCGCGGACGCGTCGCTCTTCCAGACGATCGTGCCGCGCGACCGCTTCGTCGAGGCGAGCTCGCTCCTCAACGGCAGCCGCGCGTTCTCGTTCGTCGCGGGGCCGACCGCCGCGGGCTTCCTCGTCCGCGCGGTGTCCGCCCCCGGCGCGCTCGTGGTCGACGCGTTCTCGTTCCTCTGCTCGGGCGCGCTCCTGGGCCGCATCCGGCCTCGCGAGCCGCAGGCGGACGGCGAGCAGGGCGGCATCACGGTCGGGCTTCGCTGGATCGCCGGCTCGCCACTCGTCCGGGCCTCGCTGCTCGCGACCGCGACGATCAACTTCTTCAACTTCGTCTTCTGGGCGCTGTTCGTCCTCTACGCGACCCGGACGCTCGGCGTCTCGGCCGGGACGCTCGGCCTCGTCCTCGGCGCCGGCGCGGTCGGCGGGCTCGTCGGGTCGGTCGCCGCGACGCCGGTCTCCCGCCGGATCGGGATCGGGCCGACGCTGCTGGTGGGGTGCTTCGTGTTCTCCGCGCCGTTCCTGCTCGTGCCGCTCGCCGGTGGGCCCGAGCCGGTCGTCCTCCTGTGCCTGTTCCTCGCCGAGCTCGGCTCGGGGTTCGGGGTGATGCTGCTGGACATCAGCGCCGGCGCGATCTTCGCCGCCGTGATCCCGATCCGCCTCCGCTCGCGCGTCTCGGGGGCGTACACGTTCGTGAACTACGGCGTGCGCGTCCTCGGCTCGCTTCTCGGCGGCCTGCTCGGGAGCACGATCGGCCTGCGGCCGACGCTGTTCATCGGCGCGGCGGGCGGCCTCCTCGCGGCGTTCCTGCTCCTCCCGACCCCGGTCGCGCGCCTGCGGGAGCTGCCGGAGCCCGAGCCCGAGCCGGAGTAGGCTCCGGGGCGTGAGGGCCGAACGCGCAGCCTCGTTCGCCCGGGTCGCCGACGCATACGAGCAGGCCCGCCCCGGGTACCCCGCCGATGCGGTCCTGTGGGTGGTGGGGGAGACGCCCTGCGACGTCGTCGACCTCGGAGCCGGCACCGGCAAGCTGACGCGCTCCCTCGCGGCGCTCGGGCATCACGTGGTCGCGGTCGAGCCTCTCGGCGAGATGCTCGATCTCCTGCGCGTGGCGGTTCCCCGCGCGACCGCGGTCGTCGGCAGCGCGGAGTCGATGCCGCTCCCGGACGGGTCGGCCGATGTCGTCGCCTGCGCACAGGCGTTCCACTGGTTCGACCACGGCCCGGCGCTCGAGGAGATCGCCCGCGTCCTGCGGCCCGGCGGTCGCATCGCGCTCGTCTGGAACATCCGCGACGAGCGCGTCCCGTGGATCTCCGAGCTGAGCGACGCGATGGTCGGGCGGACCGGCGTCGACCGCGGCGCGGTCGAGCCGATCGAGCGGAGCGGGCTCTACGGGCCGGTCGAGCACGCGATGTTCGAGCACACGCAGATCGTCGACCGCGAGGCGCTGCGCGCGCTCGTCCTCTCCCGCAGCTACTGCGCCGTGCTCTGCGAGGACGAGCGCGCGCCGATCCTCGGGCGGGTCGACCGGCTCTTCGACGAGCACGCCCATGACGGGTTGCTGACGCTTCCATACGTCGTCGAGTGCTTCCGCGCCCAGCGGGTGTAGCGATCTCTTGACATACGAACAGGCGTTCGATAGAACACCTGTTCCCCGATGGTCGCATGCCTCCTCATCCCGGGATTCGAGCTCCGTGCGGCGCTCAGGTCCCGACCGAGGCTCGCGGTCGTCCCTGCGGCGCTCGCCCCCGAGCCGGGGCGCGAGCAGCTCGTCGGGCCGGTCACGGCAGCCGCCGAGGCCGCGGGCGTCACGGCGGGGATGCGTCTCGGGGAGGCGCTCGCCACCTGCCCGCAGCTCGTGCTGGTCGATCCAGACCCGGCGGGCGCGGAGCGGGAGTGGGAGGGGATCCTCCGGCGTCTCGAGGACGCCGGGTTCGGTGTGGAGCCGGTCGAGCCGGGAGCGGTCGTGTTCGAGACGACCGGGGTCGAGCGGCTCTATGGAGGGGTGGAGGCGGCGCTCCGCAAGGCGCTCGCCTCCGTCGGGCCTGCCTGGGACCCACGGGCCGGCGCGGGCGGGCGGCGTTTCGTCGCCCTCGCCGCGGCGACCGTGGCGCGTCCCGGTCAGGCGGTGATCGTCGAGGGGAGGGAGGAGCAGTCGTTCCTCGAGCCGCTCCCTCTCTCGCTCTTGCCGCTCGACGAGGGGAGATACGCCGAGCTGGAGGGCCTCGGCGTCCGCACCCTCGGGTCGCTCGCCTCCCTGCCTGGCGGAGCGGTCTCCGAGCGGCTCGGGCCGGAGGGGAAGCGGGCGTGGAGCCTCGCACGCGGCGGGGAGCGCCGGCGCGTGCGCGGGCGATCGCCCGCGGCAGAGCTGGCCGAGGCGCTCTCCTTCCCCGAGGCGGTCGCGAACGAGCTCACCCTGCGACGCGCGTTCGGCGCGCTCCTCGACCGGCTGCTCGCACGGCCGGAGCGGGAGCGGCGACCGTTCCGCAAGCTCGCGCTCGCCGCGCGCCTCGTCGGCGGCGGCTCGTGGCGCCGCACGGTGACCCTGCGCGAGGCGAGCGCGGAGCGGGGAAGGCTCCGCGCGGCGCTCGGCCCGAAGCTCGTCGAGATCCCGGCGCCGGTGGTCGAGCTGCGGCTCGAGGCCGTCGAGCTCGCCGAGCACGCAGGGCAGCAGCTCGCGCTCCTCGCGCCGGAGGGCGAGGAGACCGACGCGCTCCTCCGGGAGGGCCTTCGCCAGGTACGGGCGAGCGCAGGTGGCGGCGCCGTGGGGGCGGTGGTGGAGGTGGCGCCGTGGTCGCGGATCCCGGAGACGCGTGCGTTGGTGGTTCCCCGAGATGTGCGATGAGCTCCGTCGGAGTCGCTGCTCGCTTGAACGCGCCCCGCCCTGCGTTGGTGGAGACGACGGGTGGCGGGGAGCCGCGGCTCGTCAATCGCGAGCTCGTGACGGTCGTCCGCGAGGAGTGGCGCGTCGTCGACCGCTGGTGGACCGACGAGCCGGTCGACCGGCGCTACTTCGAGGTCGTCCTCGAGTCCGGGCGGAACGTGTGCGTCTACCGGGACGGAGAGCGTCGGTGCTGGTTCGCGCAGCGAGCCTGACGGCACGAGACGCTCCGCGTCGTGCGCTAGACGAGCTCCTGGTCGAACCCTGCGAGTGTCCGCAGGTAGGCGCCATAGCCGCAACTCGGCGTGTGGAGCTCGAGAAATCGTGCTTCGTCGCCTCCGGTGCATGCATACTCGTGCGCCACTCCGGCCGGGATCTGGACCCACGTGCCCTCGGTCGCCGTCAGCCGGCGGCCGTCGAGCGCGTAGGTCAGCTCGCCGGCGAGCACGTAGACCGACTCGACGTGGCGGCGATGGACGTGCCGCGGGTCGGTCTCCGCAGCGGGCTCGCAGCGGTTCTCGGAGATGCCGACCTCGTCGACGTCCGCGAGCAGCTCGACGTGCAGGCCGGCTCGTTCGACCACGCTCTCCGTGACGCCGACGATGGCCTCGCTCGGCGGCCGGCCGCCGTCCTCGGGCGGCTCGTGCTGGTCGTAGGAGAACGGGCGGTTGTCCCGCATCGCGCGCAGGTAGTCCGCGAAGCGCTGTCCCGGCGCGTGGAAGTTGAGGTAGCGGACCTCCGCGTCCGTCTCGTTCCGGAAGCCGTGGACGACGAGCGGAGGCACGCGCGCGAGTGCTCCTGTCGGCACGGTCACTGTTTCGCCCTCCGGGCCGAGGCGCACGGTCAGCTCGCCTTCGAGGACGTAGAAGCAATCCGTGTGGTGACGATGGACGTGCAGGTCTGCGCCGTCGCGACGCGGCCCGAAACGAGACCATGTCGCGTTCAGCGTCTCGTCGTCGGAGAGGATCTCGACGCGCCGTTCGGCCGAGTCGCCGATCACCTCACCCTTCCCTGGCGGGATGAGGACGTGCTCACTCACCACGAGGCAGCGTAATGGCGGCCGGATACGTGGAGCTGCACTGCCATTCGGCGTTCTCTTTCCTCGACGGGGCGTCGCATCCGGAGGAGCTCGTCGTACGCGCGGCGGAGCTCGGTTACCCAGCCCTCGCGCTGACCGACCACGACGGGGTCTACGGCTCGCTCGAGTTCGCGCACGCGGCGAAGCACGCCGGCATCCGGCCGATCACGGGCGCCGAGGTGACGCTGAGCGGCGTAGGCTCGACGGAGCCGCCCAGGAGCGGAGGTACCGGCTTCGCCGGTGCCGGAGCAGGAATGCGCGGGTTTCACGTGACGCTCCTCTGCGAGTCGAGCCGCGGCTACGCGAACCTCTGCCGGATCCTCACCGCGGCGCACGCGGGCACGCGGCGTCCGGGCCGCGAGGACCGGGAGCCGCTCCCGCCCGCCGTCCCGCTCGAGACCGTCGCCGAGCTGAGCGAGGGCCTCGTCTGCCTCTCGGGCTGCGCGCGGGACGGGCTCGCGCTCCACGACCAGGACGGCGCGACGCGGCTCGCGGCCGCGTTCGGCGGGGAGCGGTTCTTCGTCGAGTTGCAGCGCCCGTACGAGCGGGGGGACGCGCGCCGCCACGCGACGCTCCGCGACCTCGCCGAGCACCTCGGCGTCGAGACGGTCGCGACGGGGAACGTCCACGCGCACACGCCGCGGCGGACACTTCTACAGGACGCGCTCGTCGCGATCCGCTGCCGGACGTCGCTCGACGGCAGCGAGCGCGAGCGGCGCGGGAACCGCGAGGCGGTCCTCCGCCCGCCCGCCGAGATGGTCGAGCGCTTCCGCGGGATCGACCGGGCCGCCGCGGAGCGCACGGTCGAGCTCGCCGAGCGGCTCTCGTTCGACCTCACCGAGGAGCTCGGCTACCGCTACCCCGACTTCTCCGGCCGCGCCGACCCCGCGATCCGCCAGCTCGCCGCGATCTGCGACCGCGCGTTCGGCGAGCGATACGGCGCTTGCGACAGTGTGTTGCAAAGTCGGGCGCGCGCCCGCCTGGAGGGAGAGCTCGCGCTGATCGAGGAGCTCGGGCTCGCGGGGTTCTTCCTCCTCCACCACGAGGTGCTCGAGCTCGCCCGAGAGTGCGCGCTCGAGGTGCGCGGGCGGAACTCGCCTCGGATGTTCCTGCCGCCCGGGCGGGGGAGGGGCAGCTCGGTCGGCTCGATCGTCTGCTACCTGACCGGGCTCTCGCACGTCGACCCTGTCGAGCACGACCTCTCGCTCGGCCGGTTCCTGAACCGGGAGCTCTCCTCGGTGCCGGACATCGACCTCGACTTCCCGCGCGACATCCGCGAGAAGCTGATCGTCCGCGTCACCGAGCGCTACGGGCACGAGCACGCCGCGCTCGTCGCGAGCTTCGCGACGTACCGCTCGCGCGGCGCGATCCGCGACGTCGGGAAGGCGCTCGGGCTCCCGCACGCGGAGCTCGAGCGGCTCGCGCGCGTGACCGACGGCTGGCACGCGGAGAGGGTCGCGGACGAGGTCGCGGCGCTGCCCGACGCGGAGCAGAAGCTCCTCTCGAAGCGCTGGCGCGCGTTCCGCTTCCTCACCGGCGAGATCGCAGGGCTGCCGCGGCACGCCTCGCAGCATCCGGGCGGGATGGTCATCTCGTCACGGCCGCTCGTCGAGCTCGTCCCCGTCCAGCCGGCCGCGATGGCCGGCCGCCAGCTCTGCCAGTGGGACAAAGACTCGTGCGCCGACGCCGGGTTCCTCAAGATCGACCTGCTCGGGCTCGGGATGCTCTCGTGCGTCGAGGAGTGCGTCGACCGGATCGCCCGCCTCCACGGGGCGCCGATCGACCTCTCGCGCATCCCGCTCGACGACCCCGACGTGTTCGGCGAGATCCAGGCGGCCGACACCGTCGGCGTCTTCCAGATCGAGAGCCGCGCGCAGATGCAGAGCCTTCTCCGCACGCGGCCGGAGACGATCGACGACCTCACGATCCAGGTGGCGCTCGTCCGGCCCGGGCCGATCCAGGGGAAGGCGGTGCACCCGTACATCGAGCACCGCCGGCGTCTCCGCGAGGACCCGGCGTTCGTCTACCCGGTGCCGCACGAGTCGCTCCGCGAGCCGCTCGCCTCGACCCTCGGCGTCGTCGTCTTCCAGGACCAGGTGCTCGACGTCGCGATCGCGCTCGCGGGGTTCACGATCGGCGAAGCGGAGGGGCTCCGGCGGGCGATGAGCCGCAAGCGGAGCCTCGCGGCGCTCGAGGCGCATCGCGTGCGCTTCGTCGAGGGCGCGGTCGCGAACGGGGTGGCCGAGGAGGTCGCGGAGAGCGTCTACGACACGCTCGTCGGCTTCTCCGGCTTCGGCTTCCCGAAGGCGCACGCCGCGGCGTTCGGCCTCCTCGCGTATCAGTCGGCGTGGCTGCGGCACCACTACCCGGCGGAGTTCCTCTGCGGGCTCCTCAACGAGCAGCCGATGGGCTTCTACCCGCCCGCGAGCCTCGTCCGCGACGCGCAGCGGCGCGGGGTGGAGGTGCGCCCGCCCGACGTCAATCGGAGTGAGGCGCGCTGCTCGCTCGAGGCTTGTGTCGATGCAACACAAACTTTCGGCCAGGCCGTCAGTCCCGGCCGTGCCGTTTGCGCAGAAAACGCTTGTGACACTCTGTTGCAAGCGGCTTCGCACGCCGTCCGCGTCGGGCTCGCATACGTCTCGTCGGTGGGGGAGGACGACGCCGAGACACTCGAGGCGGAGCGGGAGGCGAACGGCCCGTACCGCGACGTCGGCGACCTCGCACGCCGCGCGACCGTCTCGCGGGACGCGCTCGAGGCGCTCGTCCGCGGCGGCGCGTGCGACGGCTTCGGGCCGCGGCGGCGCGACCTCCTCTGGGAGCTCGGGCTCGCGACCCGGCCGCGCTCGGTGGAGGGGACGAGGGGCGAGGCGACGCAGCTCCCGCTCCCGCTCGACCCGACCGCCGAGACCCCGGCGCTACCCGACCTGACGCGCTGGGAGCGAATGCTCGCCGACTACCGCGAGACGGGCCTCTCGGTCGGAACGCACCCGCTCGCGCTCCTCCGGGGGCACCTGCCGCCCGGCACGCTCTCGAGCCCCGAGCTGCACGAGGCGCGGCACGGATCGGCAGTCGCCTTCGCCGGGCTCGCGATCGCGCGCCAGCGCCCGGCGACGGCGAAGGGGATCGTGTTCATGCTCCTCGAGGACGAGCACGGCCAGGTGAACCTGATCGTCCCGAAGGACGTCTACGAGCGGCACCGGGGGATCGTCCGCGGCGAGCCGATCGTGCTGGTGCGCGGCCGCTACGAGCGGGTCGAGCGGAACCGGAACATCCTCGTCCGCGAGCTGGAGAGCCTCTCGGCGCTCACGCGGCGAGTCGCGGCGAGCCCGGACGTCGTGACGGCGCTTCCCCGGGCCCACCACTTCGGGCATCGCTGAGGAGGCGCAGGCCGACGTCGACCAGCGCGACCCGCTCGAGGACGGCGACCTCTGCGAGCGCGATCCAGGCCGCCATGTCGGTCGTGCCCCCGACCTCGTGGCGGAGCTCGCCGCCGACGATCCGCCCTTCGAACACGATGCGCCGCGAGACGAGCGGCCGATCCCCGCCCCTCGGTCGCTCGACGGCCGGGATGGTGAAGACGTCCTCGCCGAGCAGCCGGACGAGCTCCACCTCGTACCCGGTCTCCTCGCGCACCTCGCGAAGGGCCGCCTGCTCGGGCGTCTCGCCCTCCTCGGCTCCGCCGCCCGGGAGCGTCCACGCGGGCGTCGCCGCCTCGTTCCAGAGGGCGAGCAGCACGCGGTTCCCCGCGTCGACGACGACGGCGTACGCGCCGATCCTGACGTCGTGCTCGAACCCGCTCACGACGTGACGCTAGCGCCGCTCGAGCACGACCTCGACGTATTCGGCCGCGTGCGCGAAGCCGAGCTTCTCGTACGCGCGGATCGCCGCCGCGTTGTCGGCCCGCACGTTGAGCGAGATCGTGTCGATCCCGTCGTCCAGGAGAAGACGACAGAGCCGCGCGCAGGCCGCGGTCGCGAGCCCCGCGCCACGGGCTTCCGGAAGCGTCGCGACGTTGCCGAGCGCCGCCACGCGCCAGGTCGGAGACCAGACGTGGACGCCCGCGACGCAGACGAGCGCGCCGTCCCGGCGGATGCCGGCGTAGCGGCCGGTCTCGAGCATCCGCGCCTGGAACCACGTGCCCGGGTACGCCTGCGCGTAGAAGCGCTCGACCTCGGCGAGGTCGCCCGGGCCGAGCGGCTCGACGTCCTCCGCGTCGAACGGCGCGAGCGCCTCGGGACGCACGAGACCGAGCTTCCGGTGTGGCGCCGGCTCGGTCGCTGTGCGAAACGCGGAGTCGATCGCGTCGAGGAGCGACGGCGTGAGGTGCGCGTAGAGCGTCGCCGGAAGCCGGTCCGCAGCGGCCAGGAGGAGCTCCGCCAGCCCGTGCTCGGGCTCCTCCGCGAGCCCGAGCAGCACCGGCGGATCGGGCTCGTCGTAGATGAGCGCGACCTGGGCGAGGCGGCCGTCGAGCGACGCGCCGAGCCAGCGCGTGTGCGGCCAGAAGAAGTCGTCCAGGTCGCCGAGCGCGTACGCGTGCACCGCCGGGCGGCGTCTCAGGAACGCCGCGATCTCGTCGCGGTCGCGGAGCTCGACGACGTCCACGGCGCGAGCGTAGAGAATCGCCCTGTGCGCGCGGTCGTCCAGCGGGTCAGCCGAGCGGCCGTCCGCGTCGACGGGAAGGTCGTCGGCACGTGCGGGCCGGGGCTCGTCGTGCTCGTCGGTGCCGGGCACGACGACACGGCCGAGACGGCCGAGCGCCTGGCGGCGAAGGTCGCGCGGCTGCGGATCTTCCCCGACGAGGCGGGCCGCTTCGACCGCTCGCTCCTCGACACCGGCGGCGAGGCGCTCGTCGTCAGCCAGTTCACCCTGCTCGCGGATAGCAGGCGTCCGAAGGGAACTCGACCAAGCTTCTCCGACGCCGCACGTCCGGAGGTTGCAGAGCCACTCATCGAAACGTTTGTGAACGCCCTCCGCTCGGAAGGCGTCCACGTCGAGACGGGGATCTTCGGCGCGTACATGGAAGTCGAGCTCGTGAACGACGGGCCGGTGACGATCATTCTCGACGTAGTGGACATTGCTCCGCGAGAGGCGTAAGAGTCCCACCATCTCTTCCGAGGACAACAAGCAGCTGGTCCGCCGCTTCTACGAGGAGGTCTGGTCGAAGGGGAACCTCGACGTCGCGGACGAGGTGTTCGCGTCCGACTACGTGCGCCACGACCTCCGCCCGTCGAATCCGGCGCCCGGTCCGGAAGGGCAGAAGCAGATCGCGAGTGCTTTCAGAGCAGCGTTCCCGGATCTCCGCTTTGACGTCGAGTTCGTGTTCGCAGAGGGCGACTATGTCGCGGGTCGCTGGACAGCCACGGGCACACACACCGGCGTGTGGGGCGACGTCGAACCAACCGGCCGCCTGGTGACGTTTTCGGCCGTCAACGTCTTTCGCTTCGACGAAGGTCGCGTTGCTGAGATCTGGAACCACCGAGACGACCTCGGGCTGCAGGAGCAACTCGGGGTGAGCGTCCATGCAGGGGCCCCACCGCGAGCCTGACGGGGCGTCCGAGCGGCCCCGGTGAGAGGCCGCTCGACCCTTCTCAGCCCCCCGTCACGACCCCTGAGCCCGTGACGCTCTTCGTAACTGCCCGCGGATTGCCCGCGTAGACGATCGTGCCCGAACCCGGAACCGAGGCATCGAGGCTCTTGCTCGCAGTGACGAAGATGTTGCCCGAGCCGCTCAGAACAGCGTGCACGTCGTCGGCGGCAAGGCCCGTGAACCACGCATTTCCCGAGCCGCTGAGCGTGACGGCGAGCGATCCAGCGCTGCCGGTGCCGGTCAAGTTGCCGCTCCCAGACAGGGTGACCGTCAGGCTCTCCGTCTCGATGCCGGTCACGACGACGTTGCCGCCGCCCGCGAGGGTCAGCTCGCTGACCTTCGGGACAGTGACGACGACGCTCATGGGACTCTTCGTCATCAGGCTCCCGGGCGTGTTCCCGATAACAAGCGTGCCGGACTGCACCTTCGTCGTCACGCGGCGAAGGAGGTTGTCGTCCGCCTTGACGACGACCGACTGCCTTCCTCCGACGTGAATCACGACGTTGTTGCCCCCGGCGAGCTCGACGCTGTCGAAGGCGGGAACATCGCGGCTCTGGGTCGCGGGTACGCCTGATCCAGTGGTGGTCGAACCCCCCGCATCTCCGAAAACGTCGAAGTGGTACAGCAGGCCAACCGCCATTGCACCGAGGACAAACCCGAGAATCGCCACGAGCGCCCACCGGGCTCGGTGCGGCTCTCGCCCGGGGTGAACTGATGTTGGGGCGACGGTCATACGCCCTCCCTTCTCACGTGCGCGCCGGCGCGGCTCCCTCCCGGTCGTCGGAGGACCAATTCAGCGCCACGGCTACGGTGCCTTCATGGAGACAACTCCATCGTTCCTCGGCACTCGGCGGAGCGCATCAGTTGGCGTTCTGAGTCGCTTGCGGCAAAGCCGCAGGCTGCGGGTGGCGATCGTCCCCGACGTGCGTTTCGCGACGCCGGCGATTCGCCCACGCGGTGCTATCGTTCGGTTACCACATTTCACCGGTCAGGCGAAATGGGCGCGGGTCGCGCCCATTCGTGTTGTAAGGGGCGAAACCATGGCGACAGGCACGTACGAGAGGGAGCGCGAGCTGACGGCGGCGATCACGCCGCTCGTCGAGTCGACCCTGCCCGACGTCGAGGTGCTCGCCGTCGAGCTGCTCTCGCCCGCCCGGTTCTGCGTGTACGTCGACCACCCTGCGGGAGTCGACTTCGCGCTCTGCGAGCGCGTCACGCGCCTCCTCGACACGTACCGCTCGGACTGGACGATCGACGTCTCGTCGCCCGGCCCCGAGCGCCCGCTGCGCCGGCCCGAGCACTTCCGCCGGGCGATCGGCGGCACCGTGAAGCTGAAGACGGCCTCCGCGAAGCGCGTCCGCGGGACGCTCGTGGGGGCCGGAGACGACGCCGTCACCGTGCAGGTGAACGGCACGACGCTCGAGATCCCGGTCGGCGAGATCGTCCGGGGCAATCTGATCGAAGAGGGACGGGAGTCATGAGCCAGGAGATCATCGAAGGCATCCGCACGATCGAGCGGGAGAAGGGCATCGAGGCAGGGACGCTCATCGCCGCCCTCGAGGACGCCCTTCTCGCCGCGTACAAGAAGACACCCGGCGCAGCGCGCCACGCGACCGTCGAGCTCGACGACGAGGGCGAGTTCCGCGTCTTCGCGCTCGACATCCCCGAGGATCTCGAGGCGCGCCTGCTCGACGAGGCGCGCGAGCGCGCGATCGACGAGCTCGAGCGCATCGAGGAGGAGACCGGCGAGAAGCAGCACACGCTGGTCGTCGACGACGAGCTCGACCTCGACTGGGAGCAGGTCCCCGACGACCTCGTCGACAAGTCCGACGCGACGCCGGACGACTTCGGCCGCATCGCCGCGATGACCGCGAAGCAGGTCATCCAGCAGCGGATCCGCGAGGCCGAGCGCGCGATGATGTACGAGGAGTACGTCGACCGCCAGGGCGAGGTCGTGACCGGCATTGTCCAGCAGGCGGGCGACCGCAACAACGTGCTCGTCGACCTCGGCAAGGTCGAGGCGCTCCTGCCCCGGTCCGAGCAGGTCGACGGTGAGCGGTACGAGCAGGGCTCGCGCATCAAGGCCGTGATCATCGAGGTGCGCTCGGGCACGAAGGGCCCGCAGGTGATCCTCTCCCGCCGCGCGCCCCAGTTGATCGAGGCGCTGTTCGAGCTGGAGGTGCCCGAGATCGCGGACGGGCTCGTGGAGATCCGCGGCGTCGCCCGCGAGCCGGGCTACCGCTCGAAGATCGCGGTCGAGTCGCACGTCCAGGGCGTCGACCCGGTCGGCGCCTGCGTCGGCCCGCGCGGCTCGCGCGTCCGCATGGTCGTCTCCGAGCTCCGCGGCGAGAAGATCGACATCATCCCGTGGAACACGGAGCCGGCGCGGTTCGTCGCGAAGGCGCTCTCGCCGGCCCGAGTGCGCGAGGTCTACATCGACGACGAGAGCCGCGACGCCACGGTCGTCGTGCCCGACGACCAGCTCGCGCTCGCGATCG
>DASSJV010000026.1:0-14660 GCA_035691005.1 Gaiella sp.
CGACGACGCGCGCGCCGAGGACCTCGTCGTCGAGGCTCGCGCGGCTGCCGCGTCTGCCGGGCTCGACGACGACCCACGCAGCGCGCTCGCGGCCGCGGTCTCGGCGCGGCTCCATCTCCGGCAAGGCGAGACGCGTCTCGCGCGCGCAGCCCTCGAGCGGGCCGATGCGCTCTCCGTGCGGTTGACGCACGTCCTGCCGTGGTACGCGATGCAGACGTGCCTCGAGCTCGGGCGCGCCGAGCTCGCGTTCGTCGACGCCGAGGGAGCCCGGGCGCTGCTCGATCGTGCCGCCGCGATCGCCCGGCGCCGTCCGGGGCTCGGCCGCCTCGAGGCCGAGCTCGAGACGCTGCAGGGAGAGGTGAACGCCCTGGCGGCGCACGCCGGCCGGCCAGCGGGGCTGACGGCCGCCGAGCTGCGGCTCCTGCCGCTCCTGACGACCCACCTCTCGTTCCGCGAGATCGCCGAGCAGCTGTACGTGTCGCGCAATACCGTGAAGACGCAGGCGATCTCGGTGTACCGCAAGCTCGGCGCCTCGAGCCGGAGCGAGGCGATCGCGCGCGCGAGGGAGCTCGGGCTCGTAGATGCCGCGTCGCAGCGGGCGGAGTTCACCCTCTCCGGATGATGCGTCGCCGCCCGGCTCAGGCGTTGGATGGCGGTGCGACGCCGTGCTCGACTACAAGACCACACTGCGCAGGCTCGCGCTTCGCGACGATCGGTTCATCGAGGCGCTGCTCGCCCGCGAGGCGGCATGCACCGAGTCCGGGCTCGATGCGCGGATGCGCGCGCTCGTGCAGATCGGCGCGCTCGTGGCCGTCGACGCCGCGCCGCCGTCGTACATGAGCGTCGCGGAGGATGCGATCGAGGCGGGCGCGACGTACGAGGAGCTCGTCGACAGCCTGATCGTCGTGATGCCGGTGGTGGGCGTGCCGCGCGTCGTCTCGGCCGCGCCGAACCTCGGCCTGGCCCTCGGCTACGACGTCGGCGAGGCGCTCGAGACCCTGGGGCCCGGCGACGAGGGCGGGTCCGAGCGGGGATCGGCCGCGTGAGCGCGTCGGCCACGCGGCCGCGGGTCGTCGTCCTCGGCGGCGGCTTCGCCGGCGTCGGCGCCGTCATGAAGCTGAAGAAGGCCGACGCGGACGTCGTGCTGATCGACCGGCACGACTACCACACCTTTCAGCCGCTGCTCTACCAGCTCGCGACGGGCCTGCTCGAGACCAGCGCGGTGGGACACTCGCTCCGCGACCTCGTTCAGGATCAGGACAACGCCACGATCCACAAGACGTCGGTCACGGCGATCGATCTCGACGAGCGCCGGGTGCAGCTCGAGGAGATGGCGCCGCTTACGTACGACTATCTCGTCCTCGCGATCGGAGCGGAGGTCAACTTCTTCGGGACCGACGGCGCGGCGGAGCACGCCTTCCCGATGTACACGCTGACCGACGCCGTTCGGCTCAAGGAGCACGTCCTCGGGCGCTGGGAGGCGGCCGACAAGGATCCGAGCCTGGTCGAGGACGGCGCCCTGAACATCGTCGTCGTCGGCGGTGGCCCCACGGGCGTCGAGAGCGCCGGCGCGATCGCGGAGCTCTATCGAGGCGATCTCGAGAAGGACTACCCGAAGGTCCCGCAGGAGCCCGCGCGCGTCGTGCTCGTCGAGGCGGGGCCGGAGATCTTCTCGATGTTCAAGCCGAACCTTCGCGCCTATACCGAAGAAGCACTGCGGAAGCGCACCGTCGAGGTGATCACGGGGGAGGTCGTTGCGTCGGTCACGCCGACCCGGGTCACGCTGAAGTCGGGGACGGAGATCCCCGCTCACACCCTCGTCTGGGGCGCGGGCCTCCAGGGCAACCGGCTGGTGCAGTCGCTCGGGCTGGAGCTGGAGCGGGGCAACCGGATCGGCGTCGGGCCGGACCTCGCCGTCCCCGGCCATCCCGAGGTGTACGCGGTCGGCGACATCGCCGCGATCACGGACGCGCGGACGGAGCACGCCCTTCCGCAGCTCGGCTCGGTCGCGCTCCAGTCGGGAGAGCACGCCGGCGAGACGATCGCCAGGCGCCTTGGGGGCAAGGAGCCGAAGCCTTTCAAGTACCGCGACAAGGGGACGATGGCGACGATCGGACGCGGCGCCGCGGTCGTGCAGATGCTCGGCGGAAGGACGATGAAGGGGATGAAGGCGCAGGCCGCCTGGGGAGCCGTGCACCTCGCGCTCCTGCCGACGAACGAGGATCGCGCGCACGCGGTCGTCGACTGGGCCGGCGCGGCGCTCACGCACCAGCGCACCGGTCGTATCACCGTGGAGTCGGGCGGCGAATGACGGCGGGCCGCCCCTCCCACCGTCCACGCTGAGCGTGGCGTCGAGCAGGGAGACGCGCGTCGTCTACGGCGCCGGCGTCGTCCAGGGCGTGGTGCTCGTCACGTTCCCCGCGGCGAGCACGATCTTCACCGACCCCGACCGCTACGACCTGTCGAGCACGCAGTACGGCCTGCTGTTCGTCCCGCAGGTCGTCACGGCCATCGGCGCGTCGCTGCTCGGCGCGACGCTCGGCCGCCGTTTCGGGACGAAGCGCGTCTACCTCGCCGGACTTGCGGCCGGACTCGTCTCGATGGCGCTCCTCGTCGTGAGCGCGCTCTTCGAGGGCGACGCGGGCGCATTCCCGCTCCTGCTCGTCGCGACCGCGTTCCTCGGCGTGGGGTTCGGCCTCACCGTCCCGGCGCTCAACACGCTGACCGCGGCCTTCCATCCGAGCCGCGTCGAGTCATCGGTGCTCGTGCTCAACGCGCTGCTCGGCCTCGGCACGGCACTCGCGCCCGTCTTCGTCGCGACCTTCGACGGGCTCGGCTTCTGGTGGGGGCTCCCGGTGCTCTCCGCGGCGCTGCTCGCGCTGCTCCTCCTGGCGAGCGCCGGCCTGCCGCTCCGGACGGGCGACGGGGACGCACAACGCGAGACCGCACCGGCCGCCCGCCGCGGCATCCCGGCCCGCTTCTGGGCGTACGCCGCGTTCGCGGTCCTCTACGGCGTCTGCGAGACCGTCAACGGGAACTGGTCGCAGCTCGACATGACGAGCGAGCTCGGCGCGTCGACGACCGCCGCCGCGGTCGCGCTGACCGCGTTCTGGGGAATGGTCACGGTGGGCCGCGTGCTGTTCGCCGCCGTCGAGCGCCGGCTCCCGCCGAGCGTGACGTACCGCGCCCTGCCGTTCGTGCTCGCCGCGGCGCTCGGCCTGATCGCGATCCTCCCCGACGGTCACAGCGGGCTCGGGATCCTCGCGTTCGGCCTGGCCGGGCTCGGCTGCTCGGCGGTCCTGCCGCTGACGATCGGCTTCGGGCAGGAGGAGCTAACCGGCATCTCCGCCGCGGTCGCGGGCGGCGTGATCGCCTTCTACCAGCTCGGCTACGGGCTCGCGGCGTTCGGCGTGGGCCCGCTCGTGGACGGCGGCATGGCGCTGTCGACGGTCTACGCATTGGCCGCGCTCGTCGCGCTTGCGCTGGGGGCGCTCTCGTTCGTCGTGGCTCGCCGCCCGGGGCCCGCGCCATTCCATCCCCCGCCCGAGCCGGCCGGCTGAGCCGCTCGCGCGCGGCTCGCGTCGATTCATCCGATGTGGATGATTGGGCGGCGGGCGGGGCGCGTTAGCGTCGCGCCGTGGCCGACGCACCCAGGAGCGCCGACGTGCTCGTGATCTTCGGGATCACGGGGGACCTGGCAAAGGTGATGACGTTCCGCTCGCTGTACCGGCTCGAGCGGCGCGGGCTGCTCGACTGCCCGATCGTCGGCGTCGCCGTCGACGAGTGGTCGGTCGACCAGCTCGTCGAGCGCGCCCGCGAGTCGATCGTCGGGACCGGGGAACCGCTCGACGAGGGCGTCTTCGGCAAGCTCGCCGCGCGCTTCTCGTACGTCCAGGGCGACTTCGGCGACGACGCGACGTACGCACGAGTCGCCGAAGCGATCGGCGACGCAAAGACACCGGTCTTCTACCTCGAGATCCCTCCCTTCCTGTTCGGCCGGGTGGTCGCCGGTCTCGCGGGCGCCGGAATCACGAAGAACGGTCGCGTCGTGGTCGAGAAGCCCTTCGGGCACGACCG
Source organism: Gaiella sp. (assembly GCA_035691005.1). Lineage (GTDB taxonomy): Bacteria > Actinomycetota > Thermoleophilia > Gaiellales > Gaiellaceae > Gaiella. The sequence continues at coordinate 4,078 of DASSJV010000026.1, forward strand.
CGAGTCCGCCGGCGCGCTCGCCGACGAGCTCCACCAGTCCGTCGACGAGTCGCAGCTCTACCGGATCGACCACTACCTCGGGAAGATGGGGCTCGAGGAGATCCTCTTCCTCCGGTTCTCGAACACCCTCTTCGAGCCCGTCTGGAACCGCAACCACATCGAGTGCGTCCAGATCACGATGGCCGAGGACTTCGGCGTCGAGGATCGCGGGCATTTCTACGACCCCGTCGGCGCGCTGCGCGACGTCGTCGTCAACCACCTCATGCAGGTCGTCGCCGCGACCGCCATGGAGGCGCCGTCGCGGGGCGACACCGGCACGATCAAGGACGCCCAGGTCGCGCTGTTCCGCGCGGTGCTCGAGGGCGACCCGGCGCACTACGTGCGCGGACAGTACGAGGGCTACCTCGACATCGACGGCGTCGCCGAGGGGTCGACCACGGAGACGTACGCGGCGCTGCGGCTCGACATCGAGAACTGGCGCTGGGCGGGCGTCCCCTTCTTCATCCGCACCGGCAAGCGCCTGCCGACGACGCAGACCGAGGTGCGGGTCGTGTTCAAGCACCCACCGAAGCTCGGGTTCGGCATCGCGATGACGGAGCCCAACCAGATCGTCGTGAAGCTCGACCCGTCGACCGGGATCAGGGTCGTCGTCGGGGCCCATCGCGCGGACGCACCCGGCGCCTCGCCGATCGACCTCGACGTCGAGTTCTCGGAGGCCGGCGGCGAGGGGCCGACGCCGTACGAGGTGCTGCTCCACGCCGCGATGGTCGGGGACAGCACACGCTTCACGCGGCAGGACGGGGTCGAGGAGACCTGGCGCGTGATGCAGCCGCTGCTCGACGCGCCGCCCCCCGTGCACGTCTACGCGCCCGGCTCGTGGGGTCCGAAGGAGGCCGACGCGCTCGTCGAGGGCCACGGCCGCTGGCGCGACCCCTGGATCGCCGGATGAGCGACGACGCGCAGGACGTGGCAGAAGCCGGCGGCGTAGGCTCGACGGAGCTGCCCAGTCGCGCAGGCGCCGGCCTTGCCGGCCCCGGAGCACAACAGAGCGCTGCCGCGCCGTCCCCGTTTCCGCCGATCGCGGACTACGCGTTCCTCTCGAACTGCCACACGGGGGCGCTCGTCGCGGCCGACGGCGCGATCGACTGGCTCTGCGTCCCCGCGTTCGACTCGCCGAGCGTCTTCGGCAGCCTGCTCGACCGACAGGCCGGGTTCTTCCGGGTCGCGCCGTACGGGATCAACCATCCGTCCGCCCGCGAGTACGAGCCGGGCACGAACGTCCTCGTCACGACCTGGAAGACGCCTCAGGGCTGGATCGAGGTCCGCGATGCGCTGACGATGGGGCCCTACCAGGGCGAGGACGGGGTCACGCCGCACACGCGCCCCCCGTCCGACGACGACGGCGACCACATGCTCGTCCGCACGGTCCGCTGCATCGAGGGCCGCGTCGAGGTCGAGGTCGTCTGCGAGCCCGCCTTCGACTACGGGCGCGCGCCCGCGGAGTGGACGCTGGTCGGCGACGACCGGCACGCGGCGGACGCGAGCGGCGCGGCGGTGCCGATCCGCCTCCGCACCGACCTCCTGCTCGGGATCGAGGGGAACCGCGTCCGCGGCAGGCACGTCCTCGCGGAGGGCGAGCGCGCCTTCTGCTGCCTCACCTGGGCCGACGGCCTCGTCGCGCCGGAGAGCGTCGAGGAGGCGGAGGCCCGCATCGCGGCCACGATCCGGTTCTGGCGGTCGTGGCTCGGGCGGGCGCGGATCCCGGACCACCGCTGGCGCGACCCGATCCAGCGCTCCGCGCTCGCGATCAAGGGCCTCACGTACATGCCGACGGGCGCGACCGTGGCCGCGCTCACGACGTCGCTGCCGGAGACCCCGGGCGGCGAGCGGAACTGGGACTACCGCTACACGTGGATGCGCGACACGACGTTCACGCTCCAGGCGCTCCACTGGCTGAACCTGGACTGGGAGGCGGACGAGTTCATGCAGTTCGTCGCAGACCTCGAGGCGAACGACGACGGAGCGCTCCAGATCATGTACGGGATCGACGGGCGCCGTGACCTGACCGAGTCGACCCTCGACCACCTCTCGGGCTACGCGGGCGCGCGACCCGTCCGGATCGGGAACGGCGCGTACGACCAGCGCCAGAACGACGTCTTCGGCGCCGTGCTCGACTCGATCCTCCTCCACACGCGGAAGAGCGAGCGGCTCCCGCAGCGCCTCTGGCCGATCGTCCAGACGCAGGCGGAATGCGCCTCGCAGGTCTGGCAGAACCCCGACCAGGGCATCTGGGAGGCCCGCGGCGCGCCGCAGCACTACGTCTCGTCGAAGCTGATGTGCTGGGTCGCGCTCGACCGGGCCGCGAAGCTTGCCAAGATCCGCGGCGATGCGACTTTGCAGCCCCAGTGGGCGGCGACGGCGGAGGAGATCAAGGCCGAGATCCTCGAGCGCGGCGTCAGCGACAGCGGCGTGCTCCGCCAGCACTACGAGACCGACTCGCTCGACGCGTCCGTCCTGCTCGCCTCGATCTTCGGCTTCCTGCCGGGCGACGACGCGCGCCTCAAGGCGACCGTCGACGCGGTCGCGAGCGACCTCACCGAGAACGGCTTCGTCCTCCGCTACCGGACCGACGAGACCGACGACGGCCTCTCGGGCAAGGAGGGGACGTTCCTGATCTGCTCGTTCTGGCTCGTCTCCGCCCTGGCGATCGTCGGCGAGCTCCAGCGCGCCCGCGACCTCATGGAGAAGCTCCTGCGGATCGCGTCCCCGCTCGGCCTGTACGCCGAGGAGTTCGACGCCGAGACCGGCAGGCACCTCGGCAACTTCCCGCAGGCGTTCTCACATCTCGCCCTGATGGAGGCGGCCGCGCGGATCATGATCCCAGAGCTCCTCGAGCGGCGCTGACGGGCGCGGTCGCAGGGAGGGTCTCATGAGCACCGCCGACGTCGCCGGCACGAGGATCCGGAGCACCATCCCGGCCCGGCTCGACCGCCTGAGCTGGTCACCGTTCCACACCCGCATGGTCGCGGGCCTCGGCGCCGCGTGGATCCTCGACGGCCTCCAGATCACGATCGCCAGCTCGGTCACCGGCGTGCTGGTCCAGCCGGACACGCTCGACATGAGCTCGACCGAGGTCGGGCTGATCGCGTCGGTCTACCTCGTCGGCCAGGTCATCGGCGCGCTCGTGTTCGGCCGCCTCTCCGACCAGCTCGGCCGCAAGCGCCTGCTGATCGTGACGCTGCTCCTGTACCTGTTCGGCACCGGGCTCGCCGCGTTCACGGTGAACGACGGCGGCTGGTTCTGGCTCGTCTGGTTCTACGGCACGCGGCTCGTCGCGGGGATGGGCATCGGCGGGCAGTACGCGGCGATCAACTCCGCGATCGACGAGATGATGCCCTCGAAGTACCGCGGTCGGGTCGACATCTGGATCAACGGCACGTACTGGGCGGGGGCCATCCTCGGCTCGTTCGTCTCGCTCGTCTTCCTCAACGCCTTTGCGCCCAACGTCGGCTGGCGGCTCGCGTTCCTGATGGGGCCGGTGCTCGCGATCGTCGTGATCATCGTGGGCAGGACGCTCCCCGAGAGCCCAAGGTGGCTGATGACGCACGGTCGGATGGAGGAGGCCGAGGAGGAGCTGCGGAAGATCGAGGACGCCGTGCGAGCGTCGGGCCAGGAGCTCGCGCCCGTCGACGACTCCCAGGCGCTCGAGCTCGTTCCGGAGAAGCGGTACGGCTACGTCACGTTCCTGGGCCTCGTCTTCCGCACGTACCCGAAGCGAGCCGTCCTCGGCGCGACGCTGATGATCACCCAGTCCTTCCTGTACAACGCGATCTACTTCACGTACGGGCTCGTGCTCGTCCAGTTCTACGGCGTCTCCGCGGACAAGGTGCCGTTGTACGGGCTCGCGTTTGCGGTCGGCAACCTGTGCGGGCCGCTCGTGCTCGGGCCGCTCTTCGACATCGTCGGCCGGAAGCCGATGATCTCGGGCACGTACATCATCTCGGGCGTCCTGCTCGCGATCAGCGGCTGGCTCTTCGACCAGGGCGAGCTCACCGCGAAGACGCAGACGTTCTGCTGGGTCGTGATCTTCTTCTTCGCCTCCGCAGGGGCGAGCGCCGCCTACCTGACGGTCAGCGAGACCTGGCCGATCGAGATCCGCGCCGAGGCGATCGCGGTGTTCTTCGCGATCGCGCAGATTTTCGGGGCGTTCGGCCCCGCCTTCTACGGCGCGCTGATCGGCGACGGCTCCAGCCCCACCGGGCTCTACGTCGGCTACGTCGTCGGCGGCGCGATCATGGTGCTCGGCGGGATCGTGGAGCTCGCGATCGGGATCAAGGCGGAGGGCAAGTCGCTCGAGGACATCACGAAACCGATCACGGCGACCGACCAGGCGCCTGCGGCGGTGCCCGAGCCGGCGTAGCCGTCGGACGAGGAGGAGAGATGGACGCCTACGACGTGATCATCATCGGGACGGGCGCCGGCGGCGGCACGCTCGCCCGGCACCTCGCGCCGTCCGGCAAGCGGGTCCTGCTGCTCGAGCGGGGCGACTGGCTCGCGCGCGAGCCGCAGAACTGGTCGGACCAGGACGTGTTCGTCGACAACCGCTACGTCTCGCCGGAGACGTGGTACGACGCGAGCGGCAAGGCCTTCCAGCCCGGTGTCCACTACTTCGTCGGTGGAGCGACGAAGCTCTACGGCGCCGCCCTGTACCGGCTCCGCAAGGAGGACTTCGGCGAGCTGCAGCATCACGACGGGCTCTCGCCCGCCTGGCCGATCGCGTACGAGGAGCTCGAGCCCTACTACTCGCTCGCGGAGCAGCACTACCACGTGCACGGCGCCCGCGGCGAGGACCCGACCGAGCCTCCGGCGAGCGCGCCCTACCCGCACCCTGCCGTCTCGCACGAGCCGCGGATCCAGCAGCTCGCCGACGACCTCGCGGCAGCCGGCTACCGGCCCTTCCACGCGCCGTGCGGGATCATGCTCGACGAGGCGAACCCGGCCTTCTCGACCTGCATCCGCTGTGCGACCTGCGACGGCTTCCCGTGCCTCGTGCACGCGAAGTCCGACGCCGAGGTGCTCGGCGTCCGGCCGGCTCTCGAGCACCCGAACGTGACGCTTCTGACGAACGCGAAGGTCGTCAGGCTCGAGACGAACGGGGACGGCACGGCCGTCACCGAGGTGGTCGTCGTGCGGGACGGGGCGGAGGAGCGGTTCGCGGGCGACGTGGTGGTGGTCGCCTGCGGCGCGGCGAACACGGCCAAGCTGTTGCTGCAGTCGGCGAACGACAAGCACCCGAACGGTCTCGCGAACGGCTCGGACCAGGTCGGCCGCAACTACATGTTCCACGACTCGACGGCCGTCCTCGCGCTCTCGCGCGAGGAGAACCCGACCGCGTACCAGAAGACGCTCGGGCTCAACGACTTCTACTTCGGGGACGGAGACTTCGAGTACCCGCTCGGCAACGTCCAGATGGTCGGCAAGTCGACGGCGCCGATGTTCCGCGGCGAGCGACCGCGCGACACGAAGCTGGCTCCGGAGTGGACGCTCGAGCGGATGGCGCGTCACGCGATCGACTTCTGGCTGTCGACCGAGGACCTCCCGAGGCCGGACAACCGGGTCACCGTGGACGGCGACGGCAAGCTGACGCTGATCTACACGGAGACGAACCTGGAGGCCAAGAAGCGGCTCTACGCGAAGGTCAAGTCGATGCTCGGGGAGCTGGACATGAACCCCGGGCACCTCATCCATCGCTTCGCGTACATGAAGAACGACATCCCGGTCGCCGGCTGCGCCCACCAGGCGGGGACGTGCCGGTTCGGCACCGATCCGGAGACGTCGGTGCTGGACGTGAACTGCAAGGCGCACGAGCTCGACAACCTCTACGTCGTCGACACGAGCGTCTTCCCCTCGATCGGGGCCGTCAACCCGGCGCTCACCGCGATGGCCAACTCGCTCCGGGTCGGCGACCACCTGCTCGCGCGGCTCGGCTGAGGGCCGCGGTGACGCAGCCGGTCGCTCCCTCGGGCGAGCAGCACGAGCTCGTCCACGGCGCGCGTCGTGCCGTCGTCGCCGAGGTCGGCGCGGGCCTGCGGACGTACGACGTGGGTGGGCAGGCACGGCTCGACGGCTACGCGCAGGACGAGATGTGCTCCTCCGGACGCGGTCAGGTGCTGATGCCGTGGCCCAACAGGATCGAGGACGGGAGCTACGAGTTCGACGGCCGGCAGCACCAGCTTCCACTGAGCGAGGCCGGTGCGCGGAACGCGATCCATGGGCTCGTCCGCTGGGTCGCGTGGAGGGTCGCGGAGCGCGGGGACGACCGGGTCGTCCTCGAGCACCTGCTCCACCCGCAGCCCGGCTATCCGTTTGCGCTGGCCCTCTGGGTCGAGTACGCGCTCGACGACGCCGGGCTCGCGGTGCGGACGACCGCGACGAACGTCGGCGCGGAGCCCTGCCCGTTCGGCAGCGGCAACCACCCGTACCTGACGCTCGGCACGGACACCGTCGACGACCTCACGCTGACGGTCCCCGCAGGGGTGGTGCTCGAGAGCGGCGATCGAGGGCTGCCGGGCGCGTCGCGCGCCGTCGAGGGAACGGAGCTCGACTTCCGCGCCCCGCGGCCGATCGGCGGGACGCAGCTCGACAACGCGTTCACCGACCTCGGGCGCGGCGCCGACGGCAACGTTCGCGTCGAGCTGCGCGACGACGCGGGCGGGGCGGAGCTCGTCCTCTGGGCGGACGAGAGCTACACGCACCTGCAGCTCTTCACCGGCGACCCGCTGCCGGACGTCGCGCGGCGCAGCCTCGCCGTCGAGCCGATGACGTGCGCGCCGAACGCGTTCTGCACGGGCGAAGGCGTCATCCGGCTGGAGCCCGGCGCGTCCTGGACGGGCGCCTGGGGGATCTCCTAGCCCACCGGAGCCGCGCCCTGGGCGGCGCGTCGCGCGGCGGCGCGCCGTGCGACACGGCGCTGGAGGACGAGCGTCCCGGAGGCGCCGAGGACGAGCAGCGCGACGTTCGTCGCGAGCACCGCGACCGCGCCGAGGGCCTGGCTCGACTCGCCGAGCCCCGCGGCGACGCCGAGATACGCCGCCGCAGGGATCGTCGTCACGGAGACGGCGACGCCGACGCCCGAGCTCGCGCGCGTCTCGAGCGCAAGCATCCCGGCGATGCCCGCTGCGAGCGCCACGACGATCGTCTCGTTGTTCACATGGGCGAGGCTGCCCAGCACCGTCGCGTGGATGTCGAACCCCGAGGGGATCGCGCCGAACAGGTCCTGGACGAACGTCGAGACTCCCGCGGCAGCGGCGACGAGCGCCATCCCGATCACGAGCGTCGCGAGCGCACGGCTCGCGAGGCGTGGCCGGCGGTCGACGAGGCCGACCCCGACGGCCGTGATCGGCAGGAGGTCGGGGCTGATCGCCATCGCGCCGACGATCAGGATCTCGTTGTAGTCCAACACTCCGTAGCCGGCGACGAGGCCGGCCACGAGCATGTACGCGAGGTAGCGTGCGATCGGGCGCGCGTTCCGGCTCGCCATCCCCAGCACGTCCTCCCAGACGAGGCCCGCCTCGATCCCCGGCCCGCCCGTCATCCCGAGCACCTCCTCGCGGGTCAGCGTCACCTCGGCATCGCGCAGGCCATGGCTGCGGAGCTCCGCCAGCACGTCGTCGACCGCGCGCGGGCGGACGACCGCGACCACCACGGCGCGACCGGGCCGCGTCGCGTCGGCGAGCCGGACGCGGCTCACCTCGGCGCTCCGGTCGAGGAGGTCCGCGACCGCGGCCATCGTCTCGGCCTCGCCGAAGACCTCGAGCCTGATCATCGGCCCGGCGCCGCCCGAGGGGTCGATCCCACACGACGACGCTACGCGCGCAGGCCGCAGGAGGCTTCGTCCGATCCGGGTGATGAACCCTGGCGGCCGCTCCCCGATGATCGGTCGCGTTTCGCGTGGCCATGCTTGCCGACACCGCTGTCGACCTTGCGCGCATCCAGTTCGCGACGACGGCGCTGTACCACTTCCTCTTCGTCCCGCTGACGCTGGGCCTCGCGCCGCTCGTCGCGGTGATGCAGACGCTGTGGCACCGCACGGGCGACGCCTCCTGGCTCCGCCTGACGCGGTTCTTCGGGACGCTCCTCCTGATCAACTTCGCGATCGGCGTCGCCACGGGCCTCGTCATGGAGTTCCAGTTCGGGATGAACTGGGCCGTTTACTCGAAGTTCGTCGGCGACGTCTTCGGCGCGCCGCTCGCGATCGAGGGGCTCGCCGCGTTCATGCTCGAGGCGACGTTCCTCGGCCTCTGGATCTTCGGCTGGGACAGGCTCTCGCCGCGGGTCCACCTCGCGACGATCTGGCTCGCCGCGCTCGGCACGTGGCTCTCGGCGTACTTCATCCTCGTCGCGAACTCGTGGATGCAGCATCCGGTGGGGTACGAGCTGGTCGACGGTAGAGCCGAGCTGACGAGCATCTGGGCGCTGCTCTCGAACGGCTTCGCGCTCCGCGCCTACCTGCACGTGCTCCTCGCCGGCCTGATCTTCGGGTCGAGCGTCATGCTCGGCGTCAGCTGCTGGCACCTCCTGCGCGGCCGCAACGTCGACCTCTTCCGCAAGTCCGTGAAGCTGGCGCTGATCGTCGCAGTCCCGATGACCTTCCTCCAGCTCATCGTGGGCAACCGCTTCGGCGAGGCGGTCACGAGCGCGCAGAGCATGAAGATCGCCGCGTCCGAGGCCCAGTGGGACACGTGCCAGCCGTGCTCGTTCTCGCTTTTCCAGATCGGGGGCTTCACGGAGGACGACAAGACGCCGTCCTTCTCGATCCAGGTCCCCCGGCTCCTCTCCTACATGGCGACCGGCTCGTTCAAGGGCGAGGTCAAGGGCCTGACCGAGCTGCAGTCTCAGGAGGAGAGCGCCTTCGGACCGGGCAACTACATGCCGAACGTCCGGGTCACCTACTGGTCGATGCGGGTGATGGCCTACACCGGCATGCTGATGTTCCTTGTCGCCGCCGTCGGGGCGTGGCTCTACCGCAAGCGGAAGCTCGAGCAGTCGCGCTGGTTCCTGTGGGTGGCGGTCGGCTCCATCGCCTTGCCGTACGTCGCCGCGACCGCCGGCTGGATCCTCACCGAGATGGGGCGCCAGCCGTGGATCGTGCAGGGCCTGCTGAAGACCGAGGACGCGGTCTCGCCGACCGTGAGCGCCTGGACCGTCGGCGTCAGCCTGGGCGTGTTCGCGGGGCTCTACGGGATCCTCGCTCTCGTCGACTTCGTGCTGATGCGCCGCTACGCCCGGGTCGACCCGCCCGATCCCTCCGCGACCGGCGCCGAGGCCGTCCCGGCGATGGGCTACTGAGGACGGCCGGCCGATGGACCTCCAGCTCTTCTGGTTCGTCCTGATCGGCGTCCTCTGGGCCGGGTACTTCCTGCTCGAGGGCTTCGACTTCGGCGTCGGGATGCTCCTGCCGTTCCTGCCCCGCAACGAGCGCGAGCGGGACGTGATGTTCGAGACGATCGGGCCCGTCTGGGACGGGAACGAGGTGTGGCTCGTCGTCGCGGGCGGCGCGACGTTCGCGGCGTTCCCGGCGTGGTACGCGACGATGTTCTCGGGCTTCTACCTCGCGCTTCTCCTCGTTCTCATCTTCCTGATCATCCGGGTCGTCTCGTTCGAGTGGCGCGAGAAGGGCCACGGCCCGCGCTGGCGCGCGGTCTGGACGGCGGCGAACGTCGTCGGGAGCGTCGGCGCGTCGTTCATCTGGGGCGTCGCGCTCGCGAACCTCGTCTACGGCGTCCCCCTCGACTCCGACGGCGGCTGGGCCGGCTCGTTCGCCGACCTGTTCAGCGTCTACACGGTGCTCGGAGGGATCGCGGTCGTGCTGCTCTTCGCGTTCCACGGCGCGACGTTCCTCACGGTGCGGACGGCCGGCGAGCTCCATCTGCGCGCGGCGCGGGCGGCACGCGGGCTCTCCGTTCCCGCCGCGTTCGTCGCGGCCGCCTTTCTCGTATGGACGGTCGCCGTCGCCGTCGACCGGAACGACAAGGACCTGTTCCCGCCGGTCGTGCCGTGCGTGCTCGCGATCGTCGCCCTGCTCGTCGCGCTCGTCTTCGTCTACCGGCGCCGGAGCGCCCTCGCCTTCGCCGCGACGGCGTGCGGCGCGGTGCTGCTCGTGGCGACGCTGTTCACGAGCCTCTACCCGCGGGTGATGGTCTCGAGCCCCGACTTCGCGAACAGCCTCACGGTCGACAACGCGTCGTCGTCGCATTACGCGCTCGCGGTGATGACCGTCGTGGCGCTGATCTTCACGCCCCTCGTGCTGCTCTACCAGGGCTGGACGTACTACGTCTTCCGGGCGCGGCTCGGCGGAGAGGAGCCGACGAGCCCGGTCGAGCTCTTGGCGGAACAGACCGAGGGGTCTTGAGCGCCCTCGATCCGCGCCTCGTGCGCCGCGCCCGGCCGGTGCGGGCGCTGCTCGGGGTCGACGCGGCGCTCGGGGTGCTCGCCGCGCTCCTCGTCCTCGCCCAGGCGGCGCTCCTCGCGCACGTCGCGGCGCGGGGCTTCGCCGGCGATTCGCCGGCGACGCTGACCCTGCC